>DASURL010000053.1:0-6229 GCA_036280075.1 Gemmatimonadaceae bacterium
ATGAGCACCTTCAAGGTCCTGAAGTCCAGTCACGAGCTCTTCACGCAGTCCGTCCGCAACGTCCTGCCCCAGATGCGCTTCTATCCCGCCGAGATCGGCGGGCGGAAGGTGAAGCAGATGGTGCAGCAGCCGTTCACCTTCGCGCTCACCAAGTAAGACACCTACCGGAGATAACGCACAATGGATGTCTCGCTTCTCGGCCTGTGGCACCAGATGGGCAGCTTCGCCAAGGGCATCGTCATCGTCATGGCGCTCATGTCCGTCTACTCGCTGACCATCATGGTCTCCAAGTGGTGGAGCCTGCGCGCTGCCCAGAAGGAAACGCGCAAGTTCGCGCCCGAGTTCTCGCAGTTCCTCGAGGAGGACAACCTCACCGAGGCGATCAAGCTCGCGGAGAGCTACAAGAAGTCGCACGTCGCCCTCGTGCTCGGCGGCGCCCTCGGTGAGGTGAAGCCGCTCATCCAGGACGGCTCGGTCACGGTGTCGGACATCAACTCGGCCGAGCGTGCGGTCGAGCGCAACATGCTGCTCGAGATCACGAACCTGAAGCGCGGCCTCGCGGTGCTCGCCACCGTCGGCGCCACGGCGCCGTTCGTCGGCCTTCTCGGCACCACGATGGGTATCGTGAACGCCTTCACGAGCATGGCGGCCTCGGGTTCGGGCGGTCTCGCCTCGATCGGCGGTGGTATCGCCGAGGCGCTCATCACGACGGCGTTCGGTCTGCTCGTCGCCATCCCGGCGGTGTGGGCCTACAACTACTTCCAGACCAAGATCGACAACCTCACGGCCGAGATGACCTACGTCTCCAAGGAGATGGTGGACTACCTCATCAAGGGCGTGTCGGGTGAGTTCGGCCGGTCGCGCTTCACGCGGGAATTCAACACCTCGTCGGGCGCCAACTCGCCGATCGCGCAGTAACCCGGCCATCACGTTACAGGAGGCAGTCCGATGGCCATGAGCACCACTTCGGGTGGAGGAGTCAAGGCGGAGCCGAACGTGACGCCGATGATCGACGTCATGCTCGTGCTGCTCATCATCTTCATGGTGGTGACGCCGGCGCTCCTCGCGGGCTTCAATGCCCAGCCCCCGGTTGGTCAGAACCTGAAGGACCATCCCGAGGACGAGGAAATGGACCAGGTCCTCGGCATCGATCGGGATGGGAACTACTACCTGAACAAGCGGCCGATCTCCAAGGACGCGATCGCGAACGAGATCAAGCGGATCTACGACGCGCGCCAGGTGGACAAGATCATGTACCTGAAGGCGGACAAGGACCTCGAGTACTCCAAGGTCGTGGACGCCACGGACATGGCCGCGAAGAACGGTGTCCGCATGGTCGCGCTGATCAGTGACCAGAAGATGGGAACGGTCAGCACGGTCGAGGGTGACTCGAAGGCGCAGCAGCAGGCCGCGCCCGCTGGTGGAGGAACTCCGTAATGGCGATGTCCACTGGTGGGGGCGGGGGCCTGACGAACGAGATCAACGTCACCCCGATGATCGACGTGCTGCTCGTGCTGCTGATCATCTTCATGGCGGCACTGCCCAGCATGCGGAAGGCGATCGACGTGCAGCTGCCCGACCCGACGCCCGCCGTGGCGCCGGCGAACGCGAAGTCGGACCAGATCGTGCTCGAGGTCAACGCCGACGGCTCGTACGCCGTGAACACGGAGAAGGTGACCGAGGCGAACATCGCCAGCCGGCTCAAGGGCATCTACGAGGGCCGCCCGGACAAGATCATCTTCGTGAAGGGCGACCCGAAGGTGAAGTACCAGCAGGTCGTGCACGCGATGGACGTGGCGCGTGGGGCAGGAGTGAAGGTGATCGGCGTGCCGCCAAAGGACACGCCGGGCGCTGCCGGATCGACGCCCGCGGCGGGCACCAAGTAGCATCTCTGCCGCGCCGGCACGCCGGCACGGATGGAGTCACGGCGGACGAACCCTTCGGGGGTCGTCCGCCGTATAACATTCGATCATGGACATCGCCGTCGCTCCACCGCTTGTCGAGGCCGCATGACTCTTCCCGACGGTCACCATCCACTGAACCCTCCTGCCGTCGGCCCGCCGCGCTATCGCGTGCCGATCGGCCTGCCCTCGCGCGGCCAGGAGAGCCGGCGCATGGGGGCCGTGGTGTCGGTGCTGCTGCACGCGCTGATCATCGGACTGCTCATCGTCCCGCTGCTCATGCCGGGCTCCGTCATCGAGCGGATGCAGCAGGGGGCGGGGGGCGCCGGCCCCGCCGGTGGCGGTGGTGGAGGCACTCGTGGCAGTGGCGGTACCGTGGAGACGGTGCGTTACGTGAAGCTCGTGCCGGATGCGGTGCCCACTCCATCCTCCCTTCCGCCGGTCGAGAAGCCGGTGGTGCCGAAGGTGGAACTGCCGAAGCCGACGCCGGTGGAGACGCCCCCCGTGAAGCCGCCGGAGCCGCAGCAGCAGAGCGTCGCGCCGGCGACGTCGACGACGGTGGCTGCCGCGGTGCCCGGCGTGGGCGGCGGCAGCGGTGCGGATGGGTCGGCTGGTGCGGGGCCGGGCAGCGGCGGCGGTGTGGGTTCAGGCGTCGGCACGGGGAAGGGGAGCGCGAACGGCCCGGGCACCGGGGGCGGCGATCAGGCCAACTATCCGCCGCAACCCGTCGAGTTCTTCCTTCCCCCGCTGCCTCCGCCGAGCGGCGTGCGCGGCTTCCACTTCGTCGCCGAGTTCGACGTGGACTCCACGGGTCGGGTGCTGGACTTCAAGTTCACGCCGACGCGTGACGGTGGCTACAACAAGCGCCTCGCCGAGGTGCTGCGCGCGATGCGGTTCCGGCCCGGCACGCGACGCGACGGAACTCCCGTGCGCATGAAGGCGCAGATCGGCTACGAGTTCTAGCCGCACGGCCCGCGCTCTCCCTGCGGATCGGATGACGCGCTCGCTCTAGCGGTCGCTCCGACCCAACCCTACATTTTTCGGGATTCCCACAGATGCACCGCCGGCCCGCTGCCGACGGTCACCCTCCCGCATTCCGATCTCCTGCATGAGCAGCTCGGCCGTCACGACCGACGCAACGCCGCAGTCCAGCCCCGGATTCGTCAAGGCAATGTCCCTCACCGACGGGACCATGCTTGTCGCCGGGTCGATGATCGGGTCCGGAATCTTCATCGTGTCAGCCAGCATGGCGCGCGGCCTCCCGTCGCCGATGTGGCTCATGATCGCCTGGATCCTCTCCGGCATCATGACCCTGCTCGGCGCCCTCGCCTACGGCGAGATGGCCGCGATGTACCCGCAGGCTGGCGGCCAGTACGTGTTCCTGCGCGAGTCCATGGGGAACCTCATGGGCTTCCTCTACGGCTGGACCTTCTTCGTCGTCATCCAGACGGGCACCATCGCCGCCGTCGCCGTCGCGTTCGGGAAGTTCATGGGCGTGATCTTTCCCGTGGTGAGCCCCGAGTTCTTCAGCTGGTTCCCCCGCGCCGACGTCTGCGTCGCCGTGCTCGGGTGCAGCGATCCCGCCAACGCCATCACGCTGGGACTCAACCCGCAGCGCCTGGTCGGGCTCCTGAGCATCGCCGTCCTCACCTGGATCAACCTCCGTGGCGTGCGCGAGGGGAAGTTCGTGCAGACCTCGCTCACCGTGGTGAAGACGGGCGCGCTGGCGCTTCTCGTCCTCCTCGGCCTCACGGTCGGCCGCCATGCGGAGGCGATCGCCGCCAACTTCAGCACTGGCCGCTTCGTCGGTGACTGGTCGCTCTCCTACGGCCTCGTCGTCGCCTTCGGCGCGGCAATGGTGGGGTCGCTCTTCTCCAGCGACGCGTGGAACAGCGTGACCTTCGCCGCTGCCGAGGTGAAGAATCCGTCCCGCAACCTGCCGCTCGCCCTCGTGCTCGGTACGGGCCTCGTGTCGCTGCTCTACATCGTGGCCAACGTGTCGTACCTCAGCGTCCTGCCGTACGACGGCGTGGCGGGAGCGGGCGACGTCGTCGCCCGCGGCGTGCGCTTCGCGACCGAGGACCGGGTTGGCACCGCCGTGGCGGAGACGATCTTCGGGGCGAGCGGCGGCATCCTGATGGCCATCGCGATCCTCATCTCCACCTTCGGGTGCAACAACGGGCTCATCCTGTCCGGCGCGCGCGTGCTGTACGCGATGGCGCGCGACGGGGTGTTCTTCCGGAAGGCGGGGACGCTGAATCGCAATCACGTCCCCGCCTTCGCGTTGATCGTGCAGTCGGTGTGGACGGCCATCCTCTGCCTCACCGGGACGTACAACCAGCTGCTCAACTACGTGATCTTCGCCGCCCTGCTGTTCTACGTGGCCACTACGGCAGGGCTGTTCATCCTGCGCCGGACGCGGGCCGGCGTGCCGAGGCCGTACAAGGCGCTCGGGTATCCGGTGCTTCCCGCGCTGTACATCCTGCTCGCGGCGGGGGTCGCGGTGCTCCTCCTGCTCGCCCCCACCACGCGCACCGAGTCCGTGTCGGGGCTCGTGCTCGTGCTGATCGGGATTCCCGTGTTCTACATCTGGCGCCGTGCCGAACGGCCCGCCGTCGCGGCAGCCTGACCCGCGGCGTCCTTCGCAATCCACATTCACGCATCATGACGCAGACGCAGTCGTCACTCCTGACCGTCGTCATCGGCGCGAGCGCACTCGCCCTGATCTTCGCCGTGTTCCTCGCCCGCTGGGTGCTCTCGCGCAGCCGCGGCACCCCCGAGATGCAGAAGATCTCGAACGCCATCCAGGAGGGCGCCGAGGCATACCTGGCACGGCAGTACAAGACGATCGCCATGCTCTCCGTCGTCGTCGCCGCGCTGCTCGGCATCGGCTACGGATTCTTCCGCCACACCACGGCGAACGACCCCGTGCAGGACGCGAAGACCTTCGCCCTCTACGTGACGGCGTCGTTCCTCCTCGGCGCGCTGAGCTCCGGCGTCGCCGGCTACGTGGGCATGTGGGTGTCGATCCGCACCAACATCCGCGTCGCGGCCGCGGCCATGTCGTCGCTCAACGACGCGCTGCAGACGGCGCTGCGCGGCGGAGCCGTGTCGGGCATCTTCACCGTCGCGATGAGCCTGCTCGGCGTCGGTGGCCTGTTCGCGGTGCTCTCCGCCTTTCCGCCGGCGGGGGTGCCCGCCGGTGAATGGGCGCGGCATATCCCCTTCCTGATCGTCGGCTACGGCTTCGGCGCCTCCTTCGTGGCGCTGTTCGCCCAGCTCGGCGGCGGCATCTACACCAAGGCGGCCGACGTCGGCGCCGACCTCGTGGGGAAGGTGGAAGCGGGCATCCCGGAGGACGATCCGCGCAACCCGGCGGTGATCGCGGATCTCGTCGGCGACAACGTGGGCGACTGCGCCGGCCGCGGCGCCGACCTGTTCGAGAGCACGGCAGCGGAGAACATCGGCGCGATGATCCTCGGCGTGCTCCTGTACCGCTCGTTCGGCATCGCCGGCATCCTCTTCCCGCTCGTCATCATGGCGCTCGGCCTCATCTGCTCCATCATCGGCGTGATGGTGGTGCGGACGCGCGAGGACGCCGACCCGATGAAGGCGCTCAATCGCGGCTACTACGTGACGGCGGCGCTGGTCACGGTCGCGTTCTTCGCAGCGACGCGCACGCTCCTCGTGACGGACACGGCACCGAGCGCCTGGCTGTACTTCTTCTTCTGCGGCATGATCGGCATCCTGACGTCGATCGCGTTCGTGTTCATCACGCAGTACTACACGGAATACCGCTATCGGCCGGTGCTCGGCATCGCCGAGGCGAGCAAGACGGGTCCGGCGACGAACATCATCGCCGGCCTCGCGGTCGGCATGGAGTCGACGGTGCTGCCGGTGATCACGATCGGCTTCGCCATCGTCGCCTCGTATTCGCTCGGCCAGATGAGCGGCCTGCTCAACGATGCGGGCCAGCCGATCGGCGGCCTGTTCGGGACGGCCGTCGCCACGATGGGCATGCTCGGCACCGCCGGCTACATCCTGGCGATGGACGTCTTCGGCCCGATCACCGACAACGCGGGCGGCATCGTCGAGATGTCGCGCCAGCCTCAGGAAGTGCGCGACAAGACCGACCGCCTCGACTCGGTGGGGAACACGACGAAGGCGCTGACGAAGGGCTACGCCATCGGCTCGGCGGCCCTCGCCGCCTTCCTGCTCTTCTCGGCGTACCTCGACGAGGTGAAGATCCTCACCGGCACCGAGCTGTCGGTGAACCTCGCCAAGCCGCAGGTCTTCGTGGCCGGCCTGCTCGGCGCGATGCTCGTGTT
>DASURL010000054.1:0-21308 GCA_036280075.1 Gemmatimonadaceae bacterium
GTGGTCGCCAAGCAGCACCAGCTCGTCACGCGCGATCAGCGGCGCGTCGAGCACGACGAGCTGGTTCCGCGCGCGATCGAAGTAGCCGTCGGCGGCGCCGGCGCCCACGGTGAAGCGCAGGTGGCGCCCGGGCACGCCGGCGACGAGCGCCTGCACCTCGTCGTCGTCGGCGTTGCTCACCCACACGGAGTGCGGCGTCGCGTTGCGGAAGAGCAGCGCCTTGTCGCCGTAGTACTCCGCCACGCTCGCGTACCGGTCGAGATGGTTCGCCGACAGGTTCGTCAGCACGCCGGCGGTGGGTGCGATGCCCGGCGCGTCGTGGAGCTGGAAGCTCGACGTCTCCAGCGCGATCCAGTCGGGCGCCCTGTCGCGCAGCGCGACCTCGGCCAGCGGCGTGCCGATGTTCCCCGCCGCCACCGCGTCGTAGCCCAGCCCCTCGAGGAGGCGGTGGGTGATCGCGGTCGTCGTCGTCTTGCCGTTGGTGCCCGTGATGGCGACGTAGCGCTGGTGCGGCAGGAAGTGCAGCGCGACTTCCAGCTCGCCGACGATCGGGACGCCCGCCTCGCGCGCCGCGGCGAGCGGCGGCGCCTCCGGTGGGATCCCCGGGCTGGCGACGACGAGGGCACTCCGCGCGATGCGCGCGAGGTCGTGCCCGCCCGCCTGCACCGCGACGCCGAGCGGCGCGAGCGCCCGCTCCGCCATGCTGACGGCGTCTCCCGTGCCCGCGTCGCTGGCGTACACGTGCCCGCCGGCGCGGCGCAGCAGCTCCGCCGCCGCGCGACCGCTGCGCGCCAGGCCGAGCACGCTGATCTCCCCGCGCGTCCAGCCGGCGGGGAGCGCTTCCGTGAGCGAGCGAACCGGCATGCTAGCGCACCTTCAGCGTGGTCACGGCGAGGAAGGCGCCGATGATGCCGATGATCCAGAACCGCACCACGACCTGCTGCTCGCTCCATCCCTTCACCTCGAAGTGGTGATGGAGCGGCGCCCGCAGGAAGACGCGGTGCTGCTGCGCGTACTCGAGCCCATGCTTCCGCTTGCGGTACTTGAACACGAACCGCTGCAGGATGACCGACATCATCTCGGCGAAGAAGACGAGGCCGATGAAGACGAGGAGGAACTCCGACTTGAGCAGGATGCTCACCGCGCCCAGCGCGCCGCCGAGGGCGAGGGAGCCGGTGTCGCCCATGAAGACCTGGGCAGGAAAGGTGTTGTACCAGAGGAAGCCGATGAGCGCGCCGACCATGGCGAAGCAGTAGATGGTCAGCTCCCCGGAGTGCTGCAGGTAGAAGATGCCGAGGTAGCGGCTCGCATCCACGCGGCCGATGAGGTAGGCGAACACGCCGAGCGTGGCGAAGGCGATCGCGCTCAGCCCCGCCGCGAGGCCGTCCAGCCCGTCGGTGAAGTTCACCGCGTTGCTCACCCCCGTGGTGATGAACGTCACCCACAGCACGTACAGGAAGCTGAACGCGGGCACCACCAGCAGGTACTTGTAGAAGGGCAGCGTCGTCGACGCGCCCGGCAGGTTGGGCGACAGCGGATGCCAGGCGAGGTACGCACCGAGCGCGAGCCCGATCACCACCTGGCCGACGAGCTTGTAGCGCTCGACGAGCCCCTCGTTCTTCAGGCCGAGCCGCTTCTGCTTGAGCTTGAGCGTGTCGTCCACGAACCCGATCAGGCCCATCCCCGCGGTCACGAGCAGCGCGAGCACCACGTAGTGGCTGAACATGCGCGCCCAGAGCAGCGTGGCGACGATGGACGAGAAGAGGAAGATCAGCCCGCCCATCGTCGGCGTGCGCGCCTTGGCGGCGTGCGAGTCGGGCGTGCCTTCGCGCACCACCTGGTAGTTCGACGCCACGTCGAGCCGCCGCAGGATGATCGGCCCGACGAGGAAGCTGAGCAGGATGGCGGTCACCGCCGCGCCCGCCGCGCGGAAGGTGATGTAGCTGAGGACGTTCAGCGCGTGAAAGCGCGGGACGAGCGGGATGAACAGGTAGTAGAGCACGGAACCCGGAGGTGGACGTAGTGAGGGGTGCGCGTCGGCGCGATCAGCGTGGCGCGGACGCCCATTCCGAGACGAGAGGGACCAGCCGTTCCAGCCGGACTCCGCGAGAGCCCTTCAGGAGGATAACGGCGTCGGGCGCCAGCCGCGAATGGAGCGCGCGCCACGCCGACTCCGGATCCGCACCGCCGATCACGCGGGCGTCGTTCGGCGCCACGCGCACAAGCGCGTCGGCGAAGGCACCCACGCCCACCACGAGGTCGATCGGAAGCGCGAGCGCGCTCCGCGCGACCTCGTCATGCAACCGGTCCGCCTGCGGCCCCAGCTCCAGCATCGTGCCGAGCACGGCCACGCGCTGGCGATCCTTGCCGGCGTGCGCCAGCAGCTCGAGCGCCGCATGCGCCGAGCCGGGATTGGAGTTGTACGCGTCGTTGATCACGAGCGCGCGCCCATGCGGCTCGAAGTTCACCCGCATCGGGGGGGCCGGCATCGCCGCGATGCCGCGCGCCGCATCGGAGACGGAGACCCCCTGCTCGCGCGACACGGCGAGGGCGAGCATCGCGTTGCGCAGGTTGTGCACGCCACGCAGCGGCACGCGCACGTGCACGTCATTGAGCTCGAGCCAGCCCTGCCCGTCGGGCTCGATGCCCCACGCCGAGGGCCGCACGTCACCGGTGTCCAGTCCGGCGTTCACCACGCGTACCGCGCGCGCCCGCGCCGCCTCGCCGATCTCCGGCTGTGCGCTCGGCGCGACCGCCAGCGCCACGCCGTCGCAGGCCGAGACCTCCTCGCGCAGCACCCCCTGCAGGTCGCCAAGGCCCTCGAGATGCTCCTCGGCGATCGACGTGATCACCACGACGTCGGGCTCCACGATCGCCCGCAGCCGTGCCACCTCGCCCGGCTGGTTCGTTCCCATCTCGATCACGGCGATCTCGGCATCCTCGGGGATGGCGAACAGCGTCAGCGGCACGCCCACGAGGTTGTTGTAGTTGCCGGTCGTCGCGTGAACCTTGCGCGTCGCACCGAGTGCCGCGCGCAGCAGCTCCTTCGTGCTCGTCTTGCCATTGGTGCCGACGACGCCGATCACCGGCCGCCCCCACGCGCGCCGCCGGTACGTGGCGAGCGCACCGAGCGCGACGAGCGTGTCGGGCACCACGTAGACCGGAACACCGAGCCCGGCGGCGCGCGCGGCATCGCTGACGACGAGCGCCACCGCGCCGCTCTCGACCGCCTG
Organism: Gemmatimonadaceae bacterium; assembly: GCA_036280075.1. Classification (GTDB taxonomy): domain Bacteria; phylum Gemmatimonadota; class Gemmatimonadetes; order Gemmatimonadales; family Gemmatimonadaceae; genus AG11. Next base: position 3,234 of record DASURL010000054.1, read on the forward strand.
CTTCAGGAAGTCGTGCGCGTCGAATTGCTCGCCGCGCAGGGCGACGAAGCAGCTCTCCTTCGCGACGGTGCGCGTGTCGGTGGAGATGCGCGACAGCCTGCGGTCGCCGCGTGGGCCGCTGCCAAGCGCCTCGGCCACGCGGTCCAGGGTCCAGAACTGCGGCTGCTCGAGCGCGCTCGCCTGCGGCGTGGAGGCGTCGGCCATCAGTGCGTCCTCGCCGCGACGCTCTCGCGGAGGATCTCGCCCACGATCTCGCGCTCGTCGAATGGATATTTCACGGTCCCTCGTACCTGGTAAGTCTCGTGTCCCTTGCCGGCCAGCAGCACCACGTCGCCGTCACCGGCAATGGTGATCGCGCGTGCGATCGCCGTCCGGCGGTCTTCCACGCGCTCGTGCGCGCCGGCCGTCATGCCGGCCTCGATGTCGTCGAGGATGCGACCGGGGTCCTCGGTGCGCGGATTGTCGCTCGTCACGATCGCGAGGTCAGCGTCGCGCTGCGCGATGCGGCCCATCTCGGGCCGCTTGCCCCGGTCGCGGTCACCGCCGCACCCGAAGACGACGAGCAGCCGGTTGGTCGCGAACGGCCGCACGGCCTGCAGCGCGCGCTCGAGGGCGTCCGGCGTGTGTGCGTAATCGCGCAGCACCACCGGCTCCTCGCTGATGATCTCCAGCCGACCCGGCACCTGCGGCATGCTGCGCAGGCGCCCGGCGATGTGCCGCGCCGGGACGCCCAGCGACCACGCAGTGGCCGCGGCCGCGAGCGCATTCGCCACGTTGAAGTCGCCGATGAGCGGCAGGGCGATCTGCTGCCGGTCTCCGCCGGCGACGAGCGTCCATTCACTGCCGCGCGGCAGGAAGCGCACGTCTGCCGCCCGCACGTCAGCGGACGCGTCGAAGCCGAAGCGCACGCGCCGGGGTGAGGGCGGCAGGGCGTCCCACGCCGGATCGTCGGCGTTCGTGACGGCCACGCCGTCCTCCGTCAGCAGCCCGACGAGCATCGCCTTGGCGGCGAAGTACGCGTCCATCGTGCCGTGATAGTCCAGGTGGTCGCGCGTGAGGTTGGTGAACACCGCGGCAGCGAAGCGCAGCGTGTCCACCCGATGCTGATGCAGCGCATGACTGGACGTCTCCATCGCGACCGTGCGGACGCCCGCCGTCACCAGCTCGCGCAGCACGCGCTGCAGCTCCACCGGCCCGGGCGTCGTCAGCCCGCTGCCGCCGGGCATCGCCGCACCCTCGGACCCCACGAGCACGCCGAGCGTGCCGATGGACGCCGCGCGCGCGCCCGGCGCGTCGAGCAGGTGGCGCAGCATGCCCACCGTCGTCGTCTTGCCGTTCGTGCCGGTGACGCCGACGAGCCGCAGCTCGCGTGCAGGGAAGCCGTGAAACGCGGCCGCGGCCACCGATGCCGCGCGGCGCGTGTCGGTGACGACGATTGCCGGCAGCGCGGTGCGCGACGGATCGTCGACGATCGCCACCGCCGCACCGGCGCTCGCCGCCCCCTCGAGATAGTCGTGTCCATCCCGATCGGCGCCGCGCACCGCCACGAACAGCGCGCCCGGCGTCACCGCGCGGCTGTCGTCGGTGAGCGCATCGATCTGCACCGGCGGCGTACCGCGGACGGCAGCGAGCAGCCCCGCCTCGCGGAGCGCATCGGTGAGGGATTGCAGGGTGACGTGCGTCACGGAGCGAGCGGCAGGCGAATGAGCGTTCCCGCCGGGACCACCGTCCCGGCGGCGGGCACGGTGCCGCCTGACGAGCCACTCACCAGCTGCACGCGGAACCCCGCAGCGTTGAGCGCATGCACGGCGCGGCGGATGGGAAGCCCTTCCACCGACGGCACGGCGCGCGGCGGGAGCGGCCGCGCCGGCGGCAGCTTCGGCGACGGGAGCTCGGCGACGAACGGTGTCGTTCCCGACCGATCCTCCGATGCGACCTGCGTCACACGCGTGCTGTCGGCCGACGCGCGCGGCGCCGGCGGCGTCTCGCGCCGGCTCGCGGCCAGGCTGCCGCGGTCCAGCGCCGCGTTTCGCGACGCAAGCGCCGCCTCGAGGACGGCCTTCGTGACCGGCGCCGCCGTGAGGCCGCCCACGTAGGCGCCCTTGGGATCGATGATCTTCACGAGGATGACGAATTGGGGACGGTCGGCGGGGAAGAGCCCGACGAACGTAGCGATGTGCCCGCCGCCGGCGTAGCGTCCATTGACGATGCGCCGCGTCGTGCCGGTCTTGCCTGCCAGCGCAAAGCTGCCGAGGTCCGCACGAACCGCCGTGCCCCCCTCGACGACACCGAGCAGCATCGTACGCACGCGCCGCGCCACCGATGGCGAGACGACGCGCCGGATGACTCGCCGCTCGCGACGGTAGAGCACATCGCCGGCCGGCGACCGGATTTCCTTCACGAGCTGCGGCTGCAGCAGCTCGCCGTCGTTGGCGAGCGCCACGTACGCCGCGGCAAGCTGCAGGGGAGTGACCGCCACCTCGTAGCCCATGGCGAGGGAGTTGGCCGACTGCTTCGACCACCGGGCCGGCTCGCGCAGGGTGCCGGACGCTTCCACGGGGTACGCCAGTCCCGTCGCCATGCCGAAGCCGAAGTCACGCAGCGCCTGGTACTCCTCGCCGGGCGTCAGGCGCAGCGCGAACTGCACGATGCCGATGTTGCTGGAGAAGCGCAGCACGTCGGCGAGCGTCAGGCGAGGCGCCGCATGCTCGTCGGTGATCGTGCGCCCGTTGATGGTGAACTGCCCGTTGTACGTGTTCACCACGTCCGTCTCGCGGGCTCGCCCCTTCTCGAGCAGCGTGGCCGCGATCAGCGGCTTCATGGTGGATCCCGGCTCGTACGGCTCCGTGAGCGCGGTCGCCGCGGTGGCGCGCGGATCGTCGCGCTGGCTCGCCATGGCGAGCACGTCGCCGTTCGCCGGATCGAGCACCACCACGTCGCCGCCGACGGCGTTCATGCGACCCACCGCGTCGGCGAGCGCCCGTTCGGCGATCTCCTGCAGCTGCTGGTTGACGGTGAGCAGGACCGAGTTGCCCGTCACGGGCGCGATGCTCGGCGCCACCGGCGACTCGAACTTCCGGCCGCGCCCGTCGCGCATCACCGTCACGCTGCCCGGCCGGCCGGCGAGCACGCTGTCGAGCGCGAGCTCCACGCCGTCCAGGGCACGGCCGTCGTTGTCCACGTGCCCGATGATGTGCCGTGTGCCCGTGCTCGACGAATACGCCCGCTCGACGACGGGCGTGGTGTACACGCCGCGCATCGCCGAGACGCGCGCCAGGTCCGACGCGAGGTAGCGGCCCGGCAGGGTGACCCACTTCCGCTTGACGTCCGCCGCACGGCGCGCGAACTCCGCCGGCACCCCCGCCTGCAGCAGCGCGCTCCGGAGCGCCGCGCGATCCCGCACCTCGGGAGGAGCGACGTCGAGCTTCACCGTCTGGCGGCTCTGCGCGAGCGTGTTCCCCTCGGCGTCGAGGATGTCGCCACGCGGCGCGGGCACCACCCGCTCCGTGCTCTGCTGCCGCTCGGCGCGCGCCGTCCACCGCGCCCGTTCGCCGAGCTGGATGCGCGCGGCCTTGACGACGATCGCGATCGCGAACAGGGCGAGCGCCACGTGCACCAGCCCGACGCGACTAGGGCGCGTCATTCGGCGTGGCGGGCGTGCGCGTGATGATGATGACCTGGCTGTCGGACGGAACGTGCATCTGCAGTCGCTGCTCGGCGATCGGCTGGAGCGTGGAGCGGCTCGCGGCGGCCCGCACCTCGCCCTCCAGGCGGAGCCGTTCGGCGATCAACGCGTCACGGCGCTGCTCGAGCTGTCGGAGCTGGGTAGCGGCGGCGATGCCCCACGTGCGGCGGAGAATGACGCCCGAGGCGATGACGAGGAAACCGATCAGGACGAGGGCCAGGCGGCCGCGTCCGCTTCCCTTCCCCCTTACGCGCCGCGGCGCCATGCGCGAAGCCTCGCACTGCGGGCGCGCGGATTCCGCGCGACCTCGTTCTCGCCCGCCACGATCGCGCGCCGCGTGAGCACCTCGCCCAGCGCATTCTCGCCGCCGCAGGTGCAGAGCGGCTGCTTCGGCGGGCAGACGCAGTCGCGGCTCCATTCGCGGAAGGCGTGCTTCACCATCCGGTCCTCGCCGGAGTGGTACGCGATGATGGCCAGCACGCCCCCCGCCGCGAGGCGATCGCGCAGCGCCGGGAGCGCACGCTCGAGCCCCGAGAGCTCGTGGTTGACGGCGATGCGCACCGCCTGGAACAGGCGGGCGAAATCGGATGCGCCGCTGCGGGGGCCGAGGGTGCCGCGGATGGCCCCGACCAGGTCATCGCTCGTCGCGAAGGGTCGGCTGCCGCGGCGCCGCACGACTTCGCGCGCCAGGCGCGCGGCGCGCGGCTCGTCGCCGTAGTCGCGGAAGAGGTGCGCGAGCTCGCGCTCGTCCGCCTCGTTGAGCAGCTCGGCCGCCGACGGTCCGGCGTCGGCGCCCATGCGCATGTCGAGTGGCGCGCCCTCACGAAAGGAAAAGCCGCGCGCCACGTCGTCGATCTGGTGGGAGGAGATGCCAAGGTCCAGCAGGATACCGTCGAAGAGGAGGCCGTCGAGCGCGGGGATCGCGTCGAGGTCGGCGTAGTTGCCTCGCCAGGCGGCGAATCGCCCGCCGGCCACCGCGTCGGCGAGCCGCGTCGCCGCCGCCGCCAGCGCGTCGGGATCGCGGTCCACGCCGATGACGCGCGGGACGCCGGCCTCGAGGAGCGCCGCCGAGTGTCCGCCGCCGCCGAGGGTGCCGTCCAGCACCAGCCGCGCACCGCCGAGGAGCTCCAGCACCGGCACGACCAGCGCCGGCGCATGATATTCGCTATCCCAGTCGCCCGGCACGTGGAGATCGCGCGAGCGAGCGCTCATCTTATCACGTCCGCACGCGTCGTGAAACCGGCACGAGCGATCACCATCGCCTTCGATCCATGGCCACCGTCCGCAAGCACATCACCTACATCGTTCATGGCGCGCGGGCGGACCACGAGGACCTGCGTCACATGGTGTCGTGGGTGCGCGACCGCGGGCACGCCGTCGAGGTGCACGTCACGTGGGAGGCCGGTGACGGCGCCACCCTCGCCGCGGAGGCCGCGGACCGCGGCACCGACGTGGTGGTCGCCTGCGGCGGCGACGGCACCCTCAACGAGGTGGTGAATGGGCTCGACGGCCGCGACGTGCCACTGGGCGTGGTGCGCCTTGGCACGGCGAACGACTTCGCGCGGCAGACGGGGATTCCGGAGGACGCGGATCATGCCATGGATGTTATCCTCCGTCGCAAGCCCGTGCGCATCGATACGGCGTCGATGAACGGGCGCCGCTTCCTCAACGTCTCCACCGGCGGTGTGGGCGCCGAGGCGACGGCGGAGACGCCGGCCGACTTCAAGGCGTCGCTCGGCCCGCTGGCGTACGCCATCACCGCGATCCGCAAGCTGGCGGGCGACCAGACGCGCCACGCACGCTTCTCGAGCGCCGGCTTCGACCTGGACGTGGACTTCCTCGCCTTCGCGGTCGGCAGCGCGCGGGTGACTGGCGGCGGCACGATGATGACACCCGACGCGAGCGTGACGGACGGCCTGCTCGACCTCTGCGTGATCGAGGCGATGTCGCGCCGGGAGTTCGCGCGGCTCGCGCTGCAGGTGAAGCGAGGGGAGCACGTGGGGCTGCCGGGCGTGCATTACGCGCAGTTGCCGTGGCTGAAGGTGACGGGCTCGGAGATCCTGAGCGTCAACCTGGATGGCGAGGCGGTGGAAGCGGCGGTGTGTGATTACCGCGCCCGGCGCGCGGACCTGCTGGTGCATGTGCAGCACCTGCCGGGAGAAGAGGACTGACCGGAGGACCGACTGACCGACGGACCGGAAGCGCGAAGGGCACACCGAACCTGGTTCGGTGTGCCCTTTCGGTCCTCCGGTCCTTCCGACGATCGGTCCTTCTGACCGGCGGTCCGACCCTACTTGCAGTAGCGCTTCGCCGATCCGTCGAAGAACGCCTGATACTGCGGCACCGCGCCCAGGATCTGCTTCGCCGCCTCGGGGCTCAGGGAGCCGCCCTGCGGCATGTCCGTGCTGACGATCGTCAGCATGTCCTGGCCGAGCTTCGCATCGGTGCACGACTTCGTCTTCGGCAGCGTGTTGCCGAGCTGCTGCACCACCGAGAAGGCGGAGACCGCGGCGTAGAACTTCGCGCCCGCGCTGGGGTTCAGCTGGTCCGACGCCTGAAGGATGTCGAGCGCCTTCCGGAAGTCATCGATGTTCTTGGAGGCGTTCGCGGCCTTGTAGGCGTTGCTGCCGATGCCGAGCAGGAACTGCGCATCCATCGCCTTGTTCGACGAGTCGGCGGCCGCATCCGCCTTCACCGCGGCAACCGCGGAATCCGGCTCGTTCAGGTCGACGAAGATCTGGGCGAGCAGCAGGTTCGCCCCCGAGGCCTTCGGGTTGATCTGGAGCGCGCGCTGGAGCGAGGCCTTGGCCGCCGGCAGCTGGCCGGCGCTCCGCTCGTTCTGCGCCTTCGCCAGCCAGAGCGTGCCGTTGTTCGGGAACTTGGCGATGCCCTGCGCCGCGAACTCGGCCGCCCGCGCATAGGCGCTGTCGGCGCGCAGGTCGGCGACCTGGCGGAAGAAGTAGTTCGAGTCCGCCGCCGCCGAATCGAGCGCCACGTAGGCGACGCCCGCCGGCACCGACTCCTTGTAGTTGTTCGCCGCGCGAAGCACGAGCCAGTAGGTGCGGGCGTACTGCGGGTCACCCGGGTTCTCCACCACCAGCTGCTTCGCCGACGGCACCGCCAGCTCGGCCTTCCCGAGGGTCACCAGCTCGGCGATCACCGACTCCTTGAGCGACTGGTTGCTCGGGTCGGAGTTCATCATGCCGATGAGCGACTGCAGGAAGTTCGTCGTGTCGTTCTTCACCTTGTACGCATCGTACTGCAGCGTGTAGGCGATCTTGCTGCGCGGATCGAGCTGCGTGACTTCCTTCGTCACGGCGATCACCGAGTCCGCCCACCAGCTCTTGGTGGAGGAGTCGGGGCTGGTCTTGATGGCCTGATAGGCGCTGGCGAGGCAGAGCCGCGCGAGCGTGGCCTTGGGGTACTGCTGGATCCCCTTGCGCGCCGCCGCGATTGCCGCGTCGATCTTGCCGTCGCGGATGTCGTTCTCGCACTCGCGGTTGGCCGCGAGCTGCTTGCGGGCCTGGTCGTACTCCTTCACGACCGCCTTCGCCACGTCACCGAGGTTGCCGCTCTCCGTGGTGAGCAGCGGCTGCGCGAGCGACACGTCGCGCGGGAGGAAGAAGCGCGCCGACACCCGGTACGTGCCGGTCGGCGTCTTCGTCACGGTGCCGTCGATGATCTCGTCGGCACGGACGAGCTTGGCCAGCTCCTTCGCGTCGCCGGGGCTCAGCGCGGAATCCGCCGGATACCCCGACTGCTTGAGCGTGTTCTCGATGTCCTTCTTCGGGGTCGCGTACAGCGTACGCGCGCTGAACTCGTTGCCGATCCGGTCGCGCACCTCGTCGGCGATCTTCACGCCGGCCTCGCGGTCACCACGGAAGTTGGTCACCAGGATGCGCGGCGTGTCGGGGCCGGGCGCCTGCCCGCGTTGGGCGCGCGCAACCGCCGGAGCGGTCGTCGCGATCAACGCTGCGGCAAGGCTGGCAGCCGGAAGCGCAAAGCGATGGGAAGCCTTCACTGTCATTCCTCCAAAGCGTTGATCGAACATACCCCGGCAGGCTGGACGGGGTCCATTCCAGGGCGGAAACTTCCACCTGCATGGGCGAAGAGGGACTCGAACCCCCGACATCCTGCGTGTAAGGCAGGCGCTCTAACCAACTGAGCTATTCGCCCGGCGAACACTCGCACGAGCGAAGCCATCGCCGGCCGCGCTCGCCAGGAACACTTCAATTTTGTGACGTGACCGCTCCGTCGCCTACTTCAGGATCGCGATCGGGACCAGAACGCAATACCCCACGACGAGCAAGATCGGTGCAATCGTCGTCCCACCACGGGCAAGGTCCGCGTAGCCCAGCAGGATCGTTACGGCAGCGATTGCCCACCAGAGCCAGGGCCGCGACGACGACGTGGTATCGGTCTGTGACATGACCGCGTAGTGTACGACGGACTCATGAACGTGTCAAGCAACGATCCCGCCGTCGCTTACGCGCTTCCGGGGCCATCGTCGCCGTCCCTCTTCGCGCCGTCCCGGTACGCGCCCGGCAGGTCGCGGCCGCCGTCGGACGCTGCCGTCTCGCCCAGCAGGAACGCGATCGCGCTCGCCTGCGCCGCGCGCTCCGCCGCCGCATCCGCCGCCAGCATGGCGCGCAGCCGCTTCCGGTCGCGCAGCCGCCGCGCCATGAAGAACGGCAGCATCAGCACGCTCACCACGAACAGCACCAGCGACAGGTCGGCCACCACGGCGAGCGCTCCGTAGCGCCGTCGCGTGCGCGACTGGTACTCGCGCTCGAATCCGTACAGCGTCATCCCGTAGGCGCGCCGCACCGCCACGTCCATCGAGCCGCTCTCCTTCCAGTACCGGAAGAACAGCGACAGCCCGCGGTCCCGATCCAGCGACGCGAGTTCGGCGACGGCGCGATAGCTCAGTGCGTACGCCGCCTGCGCCGCCGAGCTGCCGCCGCCGAAGCTCGCCTCGAGCTCGTCGAGGGTGGGGGCCCCGCGAAGCGCGAGGGCCACGTTCGCCGCCAGCGCGTCCTCGCGCTTCCACTCCCGCGCCGCCAGGCTGGCGTACCCTTCGTCGAACCAGCGTGGCGGGAGGTCGCCGAGCTGCTCGTGGAGCGCCAGGTGCGCCAGCTCGTGCCGCAGCACCACCTGCGGATCGCCGGCGTCCGAGCCGGCACCGCTCCCCTGCATCACGATGCGGCGGGAATCCGGGAAGGCGAGCGCCGCCCCCCAATCCGGGGCGCTCGTGCCGGCCCACGCGCGGAACCGCGCGGCATCGGGCGCGATGGCGATCAGCACCCGCTGCCTGGGGCGCGGCAATCCGGGGAAGCTGTCGGTGCGCGCCGCATACCGGAGCAGCGAGTGGGCGAGCACGTCGTCCTTCGGGAAGTAGACGGCGGTGAACCGGCCGACGTCGAGCCGCCGCGGCGCCTCGTCCTGCGCGGCCAGCGGCGCGCTGGCGAACGCCAGCACGCAGGCGGCCAGGAGGACCGTTACGGCTCTCCCCCTCCTTCCACCGTCTGCAGGACTTCGGCGCAGCGCTTTCCCCACGGATTGAACTTGTTCGCCGCCGCACCGTCGCGCCACGTCCGCCGCGCCTCCTCGTGCTGGCCGTTGAACCAGTAGGCACGCCCGAGCTCGAAGTACGCCTCGATCAGGTTCGGACCCAGCACGATCGTCTTCTGGAAGAAGGTCTGGGCATCCTCGAACATGTCACGTTCCAGGTAGACGAGCCCGAGGTAGAAATGCGCATACAGCGTGGCCTTGCGGTCGCTGTTCAGGCGGATGGCCCGCGAGAGGTGCTCGATGGCCTCACCGAAGATCCGCTTCTTCAGGCAGATGTAGCCGAGGTTGATGCGCGCCAGCGCATTGCCGGGCTCGCGCATCAGCACCTTCTGGAACTGCATCAGCGCGTCGTCGTACTTCTCCTGGAGCATCTGCGCCCACCCGAGCAGCGACACCGCCTGCGGATCGTCCGGCGCCAGCTGCAGCGCACGGTGCAGCGATTCCTCCGCGCCCGCATAGTCGCCGAGGGAGATGCGACTCCACCCCTTCTCGACGAAGGTGGAGGCGCCGATGTGATCGGCCACGACGGGGCGGTCGGCACTGAACTCGGGTGCCGCGCTCGCCTGCAGTCCCTTCCACCGCTCGACGAGCGCCTTGGCGTCGTCGCGCACCGCGGCGAGCTCGCTCAGGTCCTGCTCCAGCGCCTTGCCGAGGGCGATCAGCTCCGCGCGCAGCGCATCGCGCTGGCTCGCGGCATCGGGTGCGTCCAGCCGCGCCGCGAGCGCGACGACGCGCGCCCGGTGCGCGGCGGCGCACTCACCCATGCGCGAGCTCCTTCTCGCCCGCCCGCTGGAGCGCGATGCGCTCGGTGGACGACAGGAGGTGCTCGACGTCGAGGTAGATGAGCAGCCGTTCGGCGCGCCGGATGATCCCCTTCACGTACTCGCGCGCCAGCCCGCGGAACAGCTTGGGCGGCGCGGAGAGCGAGTCGCGATCGAACGCCGCGACCTCGGTCACGCCGTCGACGACGACGCCGATCCACTCGCCGCTCACGTTCAGGACGAGGATCCTCGTCTCGGCCCCGGCCGCGGCGGCAGGCAGCTCGAAGCGCCGGCGGAGGTTCACCACGGGCAGCACGCGACCCTGGTAGTCCATCACCCCCTCGATGTACGGGGGCATGTCGGGCACGGCCGTGGGCGGTGCGTAGCGCAGCACCCGCTCGACGGCGACGATGTCGGCGGCGAAGTGATCCTCGCCGAGTCGGAACATGACGAGCTTGTCGGCGGTGGACGCGGTCATGCGGACTCCGGATGTGGCGTGGCCTGGCAGGCGGCGAGCAGCGCCTCTGCGTCGAGGAGGGTGAGGAGCGCCGCGCCATGGCGCGCGACACCGAGCACCACGCCGGCGTGCAGCGCACTGGGCGCCTCGCGGAGCGTGGCGAGGTCCACCGGCACCGCGTCGTCCACGTCGTCGATGACGAGCGCCATTCGCGAGCGGCGGCGGTGGAAGATCAGGGCGCACGCGCCGTCGTGACAGTCCAGGCCCAGTGCCTGGCGCGGCGTGTACGTGGAGGTGAGCGCGCCACGGACGGTGATGACGCCCAGCATGGCGGGCGGCATCTCGGGAACGTGCTTGATGGGCGGAAGATCGATGACTTCCTCGACGGCGGCGAGGTCGAGCCCGAACCGCTCGCCGGCGACGATGAACACGAGGACTTCGGCGCTCCCATCGCGGGCGCGTACCTTGTCCCGCAGCGACCGCGTGTCGGGAGCGGGTGGCTCCTCTGCCGGCGCGAGCCGGGGCGGCCCGGCACGCTCGGTGAGCGCCTGCTCCGCTTCGGCCGCGTCAGCGCGCGCCTGCGCGGCCCGCGCCGCCTCGGCGGCCGCCTCGACGGCCCGGGCCGCGGCGAGCGCGCGCGCCAGCTCCACCGGTGCCGCCTGGCGGCGGCGCACCGCCGGTGGGACCGCGGTCATGGGGCGGCTGGGCGTGGGCTCGCTCGCGCGGACTTTCCGCTTTCCCGTCACTGCTGAACGCTCTCGGGCCCGTGGGGCACGGTGAATTTCTCCAGGGAATGGAACTCACTGCACGACGAGTGGCGGGGGGAACTGGAAACCAGGAAGTCAGGAGGTCGGGATGTCAGGATGCCAGGCAGGGACTTCGACCTTCTGACCTTCTGACCTTCTGACCTTCCGACCTTCTGACCTTCCGACCTTCTGACCTTCTGACCTTCTGACCTTCTGACCTTCCGACCTCCCCGTCACGCCCTGATCGCGCCCACCAGTTCGACCACCGCCCCCGCCACCCCGCCCAGCGGCACCATCCGCTCCGCGCCGGCGCGTTGCAGGGCGGCCTGGGGCATTCCATAGATGGTGGAGGTCGCGCGATCCTGGACGATCCCCTTCCCCCCGGCGGCGCGAATGGCGCTCAGGCCGTCCGAGCCGTCGCGCCCCATCCCGGTGAGGACGACCCCGACCACGCTCCGGCCAAACTGCTCCACCGCCGAGTGGAACAGGGGATCGGCGGAGGGACGGACGCCCCACACCGGGGCCGAGCCGTCGAGCGAGATGCAGCGCCGTCCCGCCGCATCCATGGCCACGCGCATGTGCAGGCCACCCGGCGCGAGGTAGACGCGGTTCGCCATCACCAGCTCGCCGTCGATCCCCTCCGCCACGGGAAGGCGGCTCATCGAATTCAGCCGAGCGGCGAGGCTGCGCGTGAAGCCGGCCGGCATGTGCTGCACGACGAGCACGGCGGCGTCGAGCTCCGCCGGCAGGCCGGGAATCACTTCCGCCAGCGCCCGCGGCCCACCGGTGGACGCGGCGATCACCACCGCCGTCGTGGCGCCGTGCGGTCGCACCGGCGGGGGCGGCGCCTGCACGAACCGCGGGCGCGCGAGGAGCTGCACGCCGCCGAGGTTCACCTCGCGCGCCGCGCGCAGCGCGTTGAGCAGCGTCTCGGCCACCCGCTCGAGGTCGATGCTCACCGGGCCGGAGGGCTTGCGCACGAAGTCCACCGCGCCGAGCTCGAGGCAGCGCAACGTGAGGTCCACGTCGCCCTGGGTAGTGGCCGCGCTCAGCATCACCACGGGACGCGGCGTCTCGCTCATGATGTAGCCGAGCGCCTGGAGGCCATCGAGCTCCGGCATCTCCACGTCGAGCGTGACGATCTGCGGGTTCAGCGCATGCACCTGGGCCAGCGCCTCGACGCCATCCCGCGCCGTGCCGACGACGCGGAACTCGCGCGAGCCGTCCACGATGCGCGTGATGACGCGGCGCATGAACGCGCTGTCGTCCACCACGAGCACCGTCGTGGGCCCGCTAGATGACACGATCTCCCGCCTTGAGCGAGCGCACCTCGACCCGACCGTCGGCGAGGTGGAAGTACACGCTGCGACCGTAGTCGAGCCCCGTGTCCTCGGCGATGAGCGGGATGCGGTGCGCCGCGAGCACCTCGCGCGTCGCGACGACGTTGCGCTCGCCGACGTTCACCCCGGTCCCGGCGGCGAGCTGCCCGAACATGCTCGCGCCGCCGACGATCTTCGCGGAAACGCGGCCGGCGGCGCCGCCGCCGAGCGCGCGCATCTCCTGCAGCATGAGCGGCACGATCGTCTCCGGGAACTTGGCGGGGTTCGCCGTCTCGCGCGACATCGCCTGGCTGGGGAGCAGGATGTGCGCGAGCCCTCCGGTGCGCGTGTCACGATCGTACAGCGCGATCGCGACGCACGAGCCGAGGCCGATCGTCGCGATCACCTGGTCGCCGCGCCGGACCGCGTAGTCGGCGACCTTCACGCGGACGTCGCTCCCGTCCGCGTTCATGCGGCGCGGTAGATCCGCTCGCGCGCGTCCACCACGGCGAAGCGCGACCGGGAGGCCCCGAGCAGCGTCTCCACCTTGCCGAGCACGAGGAAGCCGCCGGGCGCGAGGGCGCGATGGAACCGGTCGAAGAGCCGCTCCTGCGTGTCCCGGTCGAAGTAGATCAGGACGTTGCGGCAGAAGATGAGGTGGTGCGGCCCGGGTGGCGTGGCATCCGCCAGCAGGTCGCGCTTCTCGAAGCGCACGAGCCGCTTCACCTCGGGGACGATGGTGAACGGCGGCGTGTCGTCGAAGTAGCGGCGGCGCAGCTCGGGCGGCGTGTCGGCGAAGTCGCCTTCGTCGAAGGTGCCGCGCTCCGCGGCCTGGAGGCAGCGCGCATCGATGTCGCTGCCCAGCACGTGGACGCGCTGCGGCAGCTCGCCGAGGGCACGGGCCGACTCGGCGTGCCGATGGAAGAGGGCCGCCACCGAGTACGGCTCCTCGCCGGAGGAACAGCCCGCGCTCCACACCGAAAGGTGCTCGCCCTGCGCCCACAGGACGGGGATGACCTTCTCGGCGACGGCCGCGTAGGTCTCCCAGTTCCGGAAGAGCTTGGTGACGTTGATGGTGAGCGCCTCGAGCAGCCGGTCGTATTCGGCGACGTCGGCGTCGAGCACGCGCGCGTAGTCGTGATAGGTGTGGACGCCGCGCGCGCGCATGCGCACCGCGATGCGGCGGCGAAGGCACTTCTCCTTGTAGCTGGCGCAGCCGAAGCCGCGCTCGCGCGCGATCTTGTCGGTCAGCGCCGCGAAGCCGGCATCGGACACATCAGGCACGGCTACAGCACCTGCCGCACGGCGTCGAGGTTGGTGCGGACGATCGCGTTCGACGGATCGAGCTCCAGGGCCTGCTCCCAGCAGCGGACGGCCTCGTCGCGCTCCTGCCGCTTGAAGCGGATGTTGCCGAGCTTGAGATAGACGTCTTCACCGAGCGTGGGGTTCAGCTTGATGGCGCGCTGGTAGCACTCGAGCGCCTCGTCGTAGCGCGCGGCGCGATAGTGGCAGTCGCCGAGGTTCTTGTGCAGCTGCGGCAGCCCGGGATCCTCGAGCAACCCCTGCTCCGCCGCCTGCATCGCCTCCGGATGATAGCCACGGCGCTCCTGCACCGCCGAGAGGTTGTTGTGGAGTGCGGCCGCCCGCGGATGGAGCTCGATGCCCTCGGTGAGCAGTGCCACGGCCTTGTCGAGGTCGTTCAGCAGCGCCGCCGTGAGGGCGGCGTAGTGGAACCAGCCGGCGGTGGGGGGCTTCGTGCCGAAGAGGGGACGCGCGGCGCCGAACGCCGAGTGCGCGCCGGCCACGTCGCCCACGCGGAGGGCGATCACGCCAAGGGACGTCTGGATGCGCGGGTCCTTCGCGCCGCCGCGATGCACCGCCTCCGAGAGCGCTGCCTGGGCCTCGTCGTAGTGCCCGAGCCGCTCGAGCGCGTAGGCGAGGTTGTGCAGCGCGGCCGGCCGCGCGCCGGGCTGGGCGACGCACTCGCGGAAGGCAGCGACCGCGTCGGCCCACTTGCCCTGGCGCACGAGCGCGAGCCCCGTGTAGAACCGCGCCTGCGCGTCGGATTCGCGCAGCTCGGTCACGCGGCGGAACTCGCGAATGGCTTCGTCCAGCATGCCGGTCTTGTAGAACGCCATGCCGAGGTTGCGATGCTCGTCCACCCGCGCGTCGCTGACCACCGGCTCCACGTTCTTCGTCTTGCCCACGCGCTGCGCGAAGCCGGCGCTCACGAGGCCGTAGATCGCCTTGCCGACCTCGAACTCGCCGAGGCCGGACTCGTCGATCACCGCGGTCACGTCGCGCCGCCCGTCGAGGAGCTGCAGCACCGTCTCCTGCTCCTTGGTCAGCTCCACGTGGCTGTCCACCAGCTTGCGGCGGTCGACGTCGAACACGAGGTCGAAGGTGGGGATCTTCTTCTCGATCAGCGTCCACTCGTCCACGCGCCGCGCGCCCTCGAGGAGCAGCGACTCGGGATTGATCGAGACCTGGAAGTCCTGTTCCTCCGGCTTGACGTCGGCCTCGAAGTTGAACGTCCCCTCCATCCAGGTGAAGAGGAAGTAGACGGCCTCCTCGATCTGCATCCGGATCTGGTCGTGGAGCGCCGCCTTCGTGATCGCCCCCTGCGCCACCAGCAGCTCGCCGATGCGCTTGTCGCGATGCAGCGACTGCGCCTTGATCGCGGCGTCGAGCTGGGCCTGCGTCACCACGCCGCCCTTCACGAGGATGTCGCCGATGCGGTCGCGCCGGTTGACGATGGACGCGTAGCAGATCTTGCCGGCGTCGAAGTAGATGTAGCCGAAGTTCGCGCGGTGCGTGACGGCGAGGCAGCCGGTCTTGCGGCCCATCGCGAGGAGCTGCAGCACGTCGGGGAGGCTCGCCTCCTTGAGACTGCCCTTGATGGCCATCAGCGCATCTCCTCGACGAGGCGGCTCGCCGCGTCGGGCCACTCCCAGACCAGCTTCTCGTCGTCGAGGAAGAAGGTGTCGGCCGCCTGGCGCACGCTCGTCGGCGCCAGCGTCGCCGGCCCGCCGCCGGCCTCGAGCACCTGCTTCGCGAGCGCGAGGGTGAGCGGCTCGCTCAGCGACTCCGCCGCCGCGCACACGCGGTGCACGGTGCCGATGATCTCGCGCACGCTGGCCGCCGAGCGCTCGGCGAGATAGGCCAGCAGCTCCGGGAACGCGTCCACGTTCGCGTCGGCGAGGAAGCGCGCGAACAGCTTCTCGCGCAGCACGCGATCCGGCGCCGACAGCTCGACGACGAGCCCGCCCTCGAACCGTGAGCGCAGCCGGTCCTCGAGCCCTTCGATCTCCTTGGGCGGCACGTCGCTCGCGAACACGAGCTGGCGGCCCTCGGAGTGGAAGTGGTTGAAGACATGGAACAGCTCCTCCTGCGTGCGCTCCTTCCCGCCGACGAACTGCACGTCGTCGATGAGCAGCGCGTCCGCGGCGCGATAGCGGCCGCGGAAGCGCTCGATCGTGCCTTCCTGCAGCGCCGCGATCAGCTCGTCCATGAAGAGCTGGGCGCCCACGCAGGCCACGCGGAAGTCCGGGCCGTTGCGCCGCGCCAGCTCGTTGCCGATGGCGTTGAGCAGGTGCGTCTTGCCCACGCCGCTCGGCCCGGAGAGGAAGAGCGGGTTGTAGCGCGCGCCGGGCTGCTCCACCACGGCGTCCGCGGCCCGCACGGCCATCTGGTTGGAGGTGCTCTCCTCGAACGCCGAGCGCGCGAACGCCGGCTGCGGGCCGGCGGGGGGCACCGTGCCGGCGAGCGCCTGCTCCACGAAGGCGATCGCCTCGTCGAGCCGCGCCGGGTCGCGGAACAGCTCCGTGCCGCCGAGCGACGGATCCACCGACGACGCCTGCTGCTCGAGCTCCTTGAGCTTCTCCACCGCCTGCGCGAATCCGCGCACGAGCGCCTCGTAGTTCGGCGGCTCCGTCTCGGCCGCCATGAGCTGCTCGAGCGCCGTCGTGCGATAGCCCTCACCGCCCCAGTAGGCGATCGACTCGCCGATGCGCACCTTCCACGGCTCGAGCTGCACCGCCACCGCGCCGGCGATGTCGGTGAGGAAGCTGAGGAACTCGTCGTGCGAATCGGCCGTCGCCACCGCGGGCTGCGCCTCCGGGGTGCCGATGAGCGCACGCACCTGGGACGGCGTGAGGGTGCCGTCCACCGCCTGGTGCGCGAGCAGGCGGTTGAGGGCGCCCTGCAGCTCGCGCACGTTGTTGAACTCCGCGCGCGCCAGCTCCTCGATCACCCCCGGCGCGAAGGCGGCCTCGCGCTCCTCGCACTTGGCGCGCAGGATGGCGACCCGCGTCTCGAAGTCCGGCGCGCCGATGTCGACGATCAGGCCGCCGCTGAGGCGGCTCACCAGCCGCTCGTCCACGTCGGCGATCTCCGCCGGCGGACGGTCGCTCGTCATCACGATCTGCCGCCCCGTTCCCTGCAGCGCATTCAGGAGTCGCAGCAGCTCGGATTGCGTCTCACGCCGGCCGGTGAGGAACTGCATGTCGTCGATCAGCAGCACGTCCACGCGGCCATAGCGCTGCTTGAACCGGTCCATCTCCGCCGTGGCGATCGACGCGTGCAGTTGCTCGACGAAGTCCTCGAGCGGCACGTACTCCACGTTCAGCACCGGATTGATGGACAGCGCCTGGTTGCCGATCGCGTTCATCAGGTGCGTCTTGCCGAGCCCCGAGCCGCTGTAGATGAAGAGCGGGTTGTACACGGAGCCGGGCGCGTCGGCCACGGCGTGCGCCGCGGCGACGGCGAGCCGATTGGCCGAGCCGACGACGTAGTTGTCGAAGCGGGCGCGCGAATCGACACGCATGGGGGCTACCGGCTGCCCGCCCCTGCCGTGGCCGCCGCACTGGAGCCCGCGCTCAGGCGCCGCAGCACGAGCTCGGAGATGCCGCGCAGCGTCTCGAACACACCCGGCCCGTGCAGCGCGTCCGCCGAGAACTCGGGGGCGTTGCGGAAGTTGATCGCGTCCGACAGGTCGCCCATCGAGAGGATGAGGTCGGGCGGCAGGTCCTGCTTGTTGTACTGCACGACGAGGGGCATCGTGCGCGGATCCACTCCCTGGTCGGCCAGGTTCGCGTGCAGGTCCTGGAAGCTCTCGATGTTCTCGTCGAGCTGCCGCGCCTGGCTGTCGGCGACGAAGACCACGCCGTCGCACCCCTGGAGCACGAGCTTGCGCGTCGCCTGGTAGTACACCTGTCCCGGCACCGTGTACAGCTGGAACTTCGTCGTGAACCCGGAGATCGAGCCCAGGTCGAGGGGGAGGAAGTCGAAGAAGAGGGTGCGGTCGGTCTGCGTGGCGAGCGAGACCATCTTTCCCTTCCGGTCCTCCGGCACCTGCCCGTAGATGTAATGCAGGTTCGTCGTCTTCCCCGAGCGGCCAGGCCCGTAGTAGACGATCTTGCAGGTGATCTCGCGCGTGGCGTAGTTGACGAGCGACACGGAGTGGGCGGGTAGGGCTCGCTCGGCCTAGGCGCGGCCGAACAGGACGGCGAGATTGCGATCGAGGTCGCGCTCGAAG
>DASURL010000055.1:0-3867 GCA_036280075.1 Gemmatimonadaceae bacterium
GTGCCGCGGGTCAACATCGCGCGGCTGGAGGAAGTGCCGGAGCTGCTCGGGAAGCCCCAGGAAGTCGTGGCCGCGGTGCTGATGCACATGCTCGGCGACCTGACCGGCCGCACGCTGCTCGTGTTCCCGAAGCCCACCGCGGTACGCCTCGCCGAGCTGATGCTGAAGCGTCCGCACGGCTCATCGGCGGACCTCGGGGAGATGGAGCAGTCGGCCATCAAGGAGGCAGGCAACATCCTCAGCAGCGCCTACATGAACGCGCTGAGCGACTTCATGGGCATGATGCTGCTCCCCTCGCCGCCCAGCCTTGCCGTGGACATGAGCACCGCGGTGCTGACCACCGCGTACCTGCAGTTCGGCAGCGACCGGGATTACGTGTTCTGTGTGGAGAGCGAGTTCTACATGACCGACGTGAAGGAGAAGCTGCGCGGGTTCTTCCTGCTGCTGCCCGATCCCGCGTCGCTCCAGGCGATCCTCCGCGCCGTGCGCGTCGCGTAGGAGGCACGCCCGGCCGTGATCATGCCCCGACTCACCTCGGAACGGGACCGCGACGTCCTGCGGTCGTTCGCCCGGCGGATCGATCCGTCGGACGCCGGGGCGCACAACAACCTCGGGGTGCTCTACTACAACAAGGGGCTGTACGAGGAGGCGGTCGGCGCGTTCATGCGCGCGCTCGAGCTCGACCAGAAGATGCAGGTCGCGCAGCGCAACCTCGAGATCGCCTACTTCAACACGGGCTACTACGACAAGCGCGTCACGGAGCTGGCGGAGCGGCTGCGCGCCCGTCCGGCGGACCGCGATGCGCGGTGGGAGCTCGGCCGCACCCACGCGCTGCTCGGCCAGACGGCCGACGCGGTGCGCGAGTTCGAGGCGCTGCTGCGCTATCACCCCAACGACATCGGCGCGCTCGTCCAGCTCGGCCTCGCCGAGCGTACCAACGGGGACCTCGACAAGGCGCTCGGCTACCTGCAGCGCGCGCTCGCCCTCGACCCGCAGAGCTCCGTCGTGAACTTCTACATCGGCGAGGCGCTCTACAATCGCGGGGTCAACGAGGGAGCGCTCGCGGCGCTGGAGAAGGCGATCGAGCTCAACCCGCACAATCCAGACGCGTACTACCTCATGGGATTCGTGCTCGGGGACATGGGGCGGCACGAGGACGCGAAGCGCATCACGCGCAAGGCGATCCAGCTCAACCCCACGCTCTCGCGGGCGCAGGCGAACCTCGTCATCGACCAGCCGCGCGCCGAGCGGCTGGAGGAGCTGGCGGCCGCACGGGCAAGCGGCCGCCCTGCGCAGATGGAAGTGCATGCGGACGGACAGCTGGCGCACTTCAACCTCGGGCTCGCCTTCCGGCAGAAGGGCTACTACGCCGAGGCGCTGCGCGAGTACGCCAAGGCGCTCGAGCAGGCGGAAGACGCGATGCTCGTCCGGCAGGCGATGGCCGAGGTGCACCTGCTGCGCCGCGAGCCGGCGCAGGCGGTGGCGCTGTACGACGAGTTGCTCGCCGACCAGGCCGACAGCGCCAAGCTGTGGAACGAGCGTGGCGTGGCGCTGCACCAGGATGGCCGGTTCGCCGAGGCGGCGGAGAGCTACGGCCGCGCCGTACAGGCGGAGCGCGGCTATGCGCTGGCGCACAACAACCTCGGGGTCGCGCGCTATCACCTGGCCGACGTGGAGGGCGCCTTCGATGCGTTCCGCGCGGCGCTGGAGCTCCAGCCCGCGTTCACGAAGGCGCGGCTCAACCTGGCGCTGCTGCTGAGCAAGCATCGCAAGTACCAGCTCGCGCTCGAGGCGTATCGCGCCGTCCTGGAGACCTCGGCCGACGATCCGTCGGCGTGGAATGGGATCGGGCTCGTGCTCGCCGACCTGCGCAAGCACGAGGACGCGCGCAATGCCTTTGCGCGGGCGGTGCAGGCGCGCCCCGACTATGCGGAGGCGCACTACAACCTGAGCTTCGCGCTGTCCAACCTGGGCGACTTCGAGGGCGCGCTGCGCGAGACCAAGCGTGCCCTGGAGCTCGACCCGTACTACGTGGCGCAGAAGTTCGAGCTCGCGATCGACCTCGAGTACGAGGACCCGGATCTCTCCATCCAGCCGGACCTCGGCGCGGCCGAGCGGCTGGACGAGGCCGTCCCCGACTTCGCGTTCGATCCGCGGGTGCTCGACTCGCTCTTCACGAGCCTCTCACCCGCGCCGAGCGAGGCGCCGGTCGCGAGCGATGCCGGCGAGCACGACTTCGGCATGGCGTCCGACTACCTCGGCATGGGGCTGTACGATCGCGCTGCCGCGGAGGTCAGCCGCGCGATGGCGCGGGGCGCGTCGCGTCCGGCCGGCTTCCTGCTCCTCGGCGACATCTACTCGCGGCAGGGGCTGCATGGCGAGGCGCTGGAGCGATACCGCGAAGCGCGGCGCGAGCTGCCCGACGATCCGCGCGCCAGGATGGGCGAGGCGCGGGCGCTGCTCGCCACCGGTCGCGGACGCGAGGCGCTGGCGATCGCCGAAGAGCTGCTGATCTCGCTGCCGCCGGCGGTGGAGACCCTGATGCTCGCTGCCGCGGCGCGCGCCGAATCGGGCGATCCGGCCGCGGCGCTCGCCGCGCTGGACCAGGCGCGCAAGCTCGCGCCGCAGCGCGCCGACGTGCACCAGAAGATGGGTGACATTGCGCGGTCGCTCGGCGACAACGAAGGCGCGATGGCCGCCTATCGGCACGCGCTGGAGCTGGACGGCGACTTTGCCGTGGTCCGGCGCCAGCTCGCGCAGCTGCTGCGGGATCGTGGCCTGCTCCACGAGGCGGAGCGCGAGCTCGTTGCGGCCCTCGATGCCGTGCCCACGTACGCCGAGGCGACACTGGCGCTGGCGAGCATCCAGGCGCAGACGGGGCGCGCCTCGCAGGCGATGACGCTGCTCATCGGGCTGCTCGAGCGCGATCCCTACAACCTGGACGCGCTGCTTGCGCTGGGCGAGACGCTGCTCGCCATGGGACAGAAGGGGGACGCGGTGCAGGCCTTCCGCCGCATCCTGCGCTTCGACCCCGACCACGTGGGCGCCCTCTATTACGACGGCGTGCTGCTGAACGAGCAGAAGCGCTTCCGCGAGGCCATCGACCGGTGGACGCGCGTGATCGAGCGCGAGCCGGCGGGGGAATTCGCGCGGCGGGCGCGCCGCGCCTCGCGCACGGCGAGTGACCTGCAGAACATCTTCGCGAAGGGAGCGGCCTGACATGGCGATCGAAGGCCCGCTTCGCGAGCTCGGCATCCACGACGTCTTCCAGCTGCTGGACCTCAGCCGGAAGACGGGATCGCTGCGCGTGACCTCCGACCTCCGCGACGACGAAGGCTACGTGCTGTTCGACGGCGGCAAGGTGCTGCACGCCAGCGTGCGCAGCAACCCGACGTCCATCGAGCGCATCCTGCGTCAGGCCGGGAAGATCACCGATGCCGACGTGGCGGCCGCGCAGGCGGCCCCCGAGCGCCCGGGGGCGGGGCTGGGGGACCGCCTCGTCGCGGCCGGCGTGATCTCGCAGAAGGAGATGGAGCGCCACCTGCGGCAGGCGATCGAGAACGTGGTGTTCGAGCTGATGTCGTGGCGCGAGGGGTTCTTCTCGTTCGAGGAGAAGCCCATCGGCGAGATCCCGCTCGACGCCCGCATCCGCATCTCCACCGAGTCACTCCTCATGGAGGGCGCTCGGCGCATCGACGAATGGTCGCGCATCGCCGACAAGGTGCCCAGCCTGGGCGTCGTGCCTGCGCTCGCGCCGGCCGACGAGCACCGCGACTCCATGGTGGACCTGCTGCCGCACGAGTGGGAAGTGCTGATGACGATCGACGGCGCGCACGACCTGCGCGCCATCGCCGCCTCGCTGGGGCG
>DASURL010000056.1:0-17988 GCA_036280075.1 Gemmatimonadaceae bacterium
CTGCGTCTGCCCATTCGCCAGCCGGCTCGTGAACGCGCGCCTCGGCACCTCGAGAAAGAGGTGCAGGCCCGCGTTGAGGAACTTGTACAGGGCGCCGAGGCCGAAGCCCATGAACACCGTCTTCGCCTGGACGCCACGCTCTTCGCCGACGATGAGCACCTGCGCGCACGCCGTGCCCTCGGGATACTTGAGGTTGTGGTGCTCCTTGACGATCAGGCTGCGCCGGATGGGGACGAGGAAGAACACGCCGAGCAGGCCGCCCACGATACCGATCGCCATCACCTTGATCCACGGCAGCTCGTAGCCGAGGAGGAGCAGGGCGGGGAGGGTGAAGGCGATGCCCGCGGCGATGGATTCGCCGGCGGAGCCGGTGGTCTGCACCAGGTTGTTCTGGAGGATCGTCGCCGGCTGCGCGCCGAAGGCGCGCGAGATGTAGCGGAAGATCGTGATCGAGAGCACGGCGATGGGAATCGACGCGCTCACGGTGAGGCTGACCTTCAGCGCCAGGTAGATGCTCGACGCGGCGAACACGAGCCCGAGCAGGACGCCGAGCACGATGGCGCCGATGCTGAATTCCTTCGGCGCCTCGCCTGGCGGCACGTACGGCCGAAAGGCCGTCGCGGTGTCCGTGGTGTGCGGGGGAATGGTCATGCGGGAATATGAAGCGAAGGTCGGAAGGTCGGAATGTCGGGGGTCGGGAGGTCAAGGTCGTTCCCGACCTTCCCACCTTCTCACCATCCCACCTTCCTCCTCTCTTGCCCTTCCCCCCTCTCCCGCCGATGATTGCTCACCCCATCCCTCGATCGCCCATGCGACTGCTTCCGTCATTCCCGATGCGGCCTGCCGTGAGCTCCTTCGGTCCGGTGGCGCTCGTCGCTGCGCTCCTGCTCTCGGCGACATCGCCAGCGGTGGCGCAGGGGACGAGTGCCGATTCCACCCTGTCGGCGCCCGTCTCC
This sequence comes from Gemmatimonadaceae bacterium, assembly GCA_036280075.1. Taxonomy (GTDB): domain Bacteria; phylum Gemmatimonadota; class Gemmatimonadetes; order Gemmatimonadales; family Gemmatimonadaceae; genus AG11. Next base: position 957 of record DASURL010000056.1, read on the forward strand.
AACCTCCACTACGACGTACGCGCCGAGCGTGCCGACCTGGCCGTGCGGCGGCTGCACGTCACCACCACCTTCGACGTGAGCGGCGGCAGCGCCGTGGTGCTGTCCCTTCCCGCCTGGACGCCCGGCGCGTACGAGATCAGCAACTTCGCGCGGTGGGTCTCCGGGTTCGGCGCCGTGCAGAACGGCGCCGCGCTGCGCTGGGACAAGCTCGACTACGACACCTGGCGCGTGCGGCCGACGGGCAGTGGCCGCGTGACGGTGGAGTTCGACTACGAGGCCGACTCGCTCGACAACGCGATGTCGTGGACCCGTCCCGACTTCGCCCTGTTCAATGGCACCAACCTCTTCCTCTATCCCGAAGGCCGGTCGCTCGACTTTCCCGCCACGATGAGCGTGCGCACCGAGCCGGCATTCCGCGTCGCCACGAGCATGACGCCGGCAGGTGCACCGCGGCAGTATCGTGCTGCCACGTATCACGAGCTGGTGGACATGCCAGTGGTCCTCGGCGCGTTCGACCTGGACAGCATGCCCATCTCGGGACGTACGGTGCGGCTGGCCACGTACCCGGCAGGCAGCGTCGCCGGTGAGCGGCGCAGCACGGTGTGGCAGCAGCTCCGCCGAGTCATTCCGGTGGAGGTGCTCGTGTTCGGTGAGGTGCCGTGGGACAGCTACACGCTGATCCAGATCGCCGACTCCACCTACCCGGGCGCGAGTGGGCTCGAGCACGCGGCCAGCCACGTCGACGTGGTCAGCCCGCTCGCCATCGGCAGCGACTTCCAGCCCTCGCTCTACGCGCACGAGATCTTCCACGCCTGGAACGTGAAGCGGCTGCGCCCGTCGGAGATGGTGCCGTACCGCTACGACCGTCCCCAGCCCACGCCATGGCTGTGGGTCAGCGAGGGCGTGACCGACTACTACGCCGACCTGGCCGAGGTGCGCGGCGGGATCGTCGATCCGGCCGGCTTCTACGCGCTCACGGCGGGCAAGATCGGCGAGATCGAGAACACCGTCCCGTTCGCGCTCGAGGACGCATCGGTGAATACCTGGATTCACCCGAAGGACGGCACCGAGTACAGCTACTATCCCAAGGGATCGCTCGCCGGCCTGCTGCTCGACATCACCATCCGCGATGCGAGCGACAACGCGAAGTCGCTCGACACGGTCATGCGCGAGCTGTACGAGACCACGTACAAGCGGGGGCGCGGCTTCACGGGCGCCGACTTCTGGGGCGCCGTGAGCCGGGCCGCCAACGGCCGCTCGTTCGACGACTTCAGCCGCCGGTACATCGACGGCCGCGAGCCGTTCCCGTGGGAGGCCGCGCTGCGCACCGTGGGCCTCCGCATCCAGCGCGACAGCGCGCCACGCATCGGCGTCTCCACGGCGCCGGACGCCGAGGGGGCGATCCGCGTGATGGAGGTGTCGCCCGGCAGCGCCGCCGCGGCCGCTGGCGTGCGCACGGGCGACGTGATGGTCCGCGTGGGCGACGTGGCGGTGGACGATCCCAACTTCGGCCTCAGGTTCCGGTCGGAGTATTTCGGCAAGCCCGCCGGCACGCCGCTCCCGCTCACCGTGAAGCGCGACAACGAGACGATCACGCTGCGATCCACGCTCACGTACGGGCCCACGGCGCCGCGCATCAGTGAAGACCCGAGCGCGTCACCACGAGCGGTGCGATTGCGGAACGGGATCCTGCGCGGGGCGACGGGGAAGTAGCCGTGTCATCCCGCGGCCGCGGAGTCCAGCCGTGTCATCCCGCAGCCGCGGAGCGGCTGTCGGGACCCACTCTCCCGTCGTAGTGACCAGCTTCGTTAGAAGTGAAAGCAGGTCCCGATACGTGCCTCGCACGTGCGGGATGACACACCGTCTCGAACTCCTTACTCACGTGCGTCAATTTCTCTCCGCCGTCCTCCTCGTTGGTATCGCAGGCCCTGTGGCCGCCCAGGCCACTCCCCAGCGGCCGGCCGAGCAGCAGCCCGCCACCTCGATCGCCGCCCGCACGGCCGGCTTCGAGAAGCTGGACGGCTTCATCCCGCTCTACCTGGATGCGAAGCAGGGAAAGCTCTACGCCGAGCTCCCGCGCGACGACACGCGCGCGCTGTTCTGGACCATGCTCGCCACCGGGCTCGGCTCCAATCCGGTCGGGCTGGATCGCGGCGCCAGCGGGGACGAGCAGGTGGTGCACTTCACCCGTGAAGGCGACCGCGTGCTGCTGGTGTTCGAGAACAATGCCTTCCGGACCTCGCTCGATGATCCGGCCCACCAGCGCAGCATCGCGGAAAGCTTTCCCGCCAGCACCGTCGCCGCCCTGCCGCTCGTGGCCACCGAAGGCGGGCGCCTGCTGGTGGACCTGACCGACCTCGCCTTCCGCGACTGGAACGACGTCGCGGGAACGCTGGCGCGCTCGAACCAGGGGTCGTACAGCGTGGCGCGCGACCGGTCGTACGTCGATCGGGCCCATACCTCCGCGCATCCGGGCAACACGGAGATCGACGTCGCCCTCACCTTCGCCGCAAGCGGGCGTCCGGGATCCATCGTCAACCGCATCACGCCCGACGGGCGTGCCTTCACCCTGCGCCAGCACCTCACGCTGCTCCCGCTCCCCGTCGGCTACCAGCCGCGCGCCATGGATCCGCGCGTCGGCTACTTCGGCGTCACCTTCAAGGACTACGGCCAGCCGATCCAGCGCGCGCTCGAGCAGCGCTGGGTCTCGCGCCATCGCCTCGAGCGCGTGAACCCGAGCGACCCCAACTCGCCGTTCAGGGAGCCGATCGTCTACTACGTGGACCGCGGCATCCCGGAGCCCATCCGAACCGCGCTGCTCGACGGCGTGCGCTGGTGGACCGAGGCGTTCGATCGCGCCGGGCTCAAGGGCGCCTTCCGCGCCGAGCTGCTGCCGGAGGGCGCGGATCCGATGGACGCGCGCTACAACGTGGTGCAGTGGGAGAACCGCAACGAGCGTGGCTGGTCGGTGGGTGGCTCGCTCGGCGATCCCCGCACCGGCGAGATCATCAAGGGGATGGCGCGGCTCGACTCGCACCGCGCGCGCACCGACTACAACATCTACGCGGCGCTGATGGGCGCCGACGCGTCGGCGGCGGACACGGCGTTCGTGCTCGCCCGCGTGCGCCAGGTCGGCGCGCACGAAGTCGGCCACACCCTTGGCCTCGCGCACAACTACATCGCCTCCATCAACGAGCGCGCGTCGGTGATGGACTATCCGGCGCCGCGTGCCCGCGTGACCGCCGACGGGAAGATCGACCTCTCGCAGGCCTACGGCGTGGGACCGGGTGACTACGACGTGTGGGCGATCCGCTGGGGCTACGGCATCTTCCCGGCGGGCACCGAGCGCGACTCGCTCGCCGCCATCGTCAACGAAGGGCTGAAGAAGGGCTACCTCTACCTCAGCGACGCCGACGCGCGTCCCGAGTACGCGAGCGATCCGCGCACGAGCCTCTGGGACGACGCGGCGACGCCGATGGAGTTCCTGCAGCGGCAGGTGGCGGTGCGGCGCGTGGCGCTGGATCGCTTCGGGCTGCGCAACATCGCCGTCGGCGAGCCGATCGCCACCCTCGAGGAGCGGCTCGCGCCCCTCTACTTCTTCCACCGCTTCGCGGTCAACGGCGTGACGAAGACCATCGGCGGGATGGAGTACGCGAACGCCGTGCGCGGCGACAACCAGACGGAGACGAAGCCGGTGTCCGGCGCTCGCCAGCGCGCCGCGCTGAGCGCCCTGCTCGCCGAGCTGCAGCCGTCGGAGCTCGCCATCCCCGACACGGTGCTCTCGCTGCTCGGCCCTCGCCCCAGCGGTTACAGCGGGGCAGTCAACAACAGCAACAGCCCGGTCGATGAGCTGTTCCGCGGCCGCACCGACCCCGCCTTCGACGAGCTGTCCGCTGCCCGCACCCTGGCGCAGATGATCGTGGACGGCATCCTCCAGCGCGAGCGCTCGGCGCGTGTCGTCGCCTTCGCCACACGCGGACCGAACATGCCCACGCTGGGTGAGGTGATCGACTCGCTCGTCGCGCGCACCTGGAACCAGCGCGATGCCACGCCGAAGGCGGCCGCACTCCGGCGCGTGGCGCAGCGCGCCGTCGCCGACCGCCTGCTCGGGCTCGCGGCCGACACCGCCGCCGCGCCCGAGGTGCGTGCCGTCGCCGAGTACGAGATCGGCCGCCTCCGACCCGACGCCGCCCGCCGCGCCCAGGCGGGCGACACGATGAGCCGCGCGCACTGGGCGGCCATCGCCGGCGACTTCCAGCGGTGGATCGAGCGGCGCGAGCTCCCGGCGCCTACCCCCGCCCTCGTTGCCCCCCCGGGCGATCCGTTCGGGATGGAACCGTAATGCGAGTGGAAAGGCAGACCGGCTTCGTCACTCGATGACCCACCAACCAGGACCCACCGCCATGCTGAAACGCGCTGTAACCATCTTGGTGTTCGCCGCCAGCCCGCTGCTCGCCCAGAGCTCGTCCCCTGTTGCCGCATCACGCATGCTGTGGGAGGATGTCACGAACTATCTCGTGCAGTCGGCGAAGGACATGCCCGAGGAGAAGTTCTCGTTCAGGCCCACCGCCGGCGTGCGCAGCTTCGGTGAGCTGATCGGCCACGTGGCGGGGGCGCAGAACATGTTCTGCGCCATCGCCCTCGGCGAGAAGCCGCCCGCCGAGGATGCGGTAGAGAAGGCCGCGACCACCAAGGATGCACTGGTGAAGGCGCTTCAGGCCTCCAACGACAACTGCCGCCGCGCCTACGCCCAGGGCGACGCCGACGCCGCGGGCACGGTGAGCGTGTTCGGGCGGCCGCAGAGCCGGTTGTACGTGCTGATGATCAACGCCACGCACGACAACGAGCACTACGGAAACGTCGTGACCTACCTGCGGATGAACGGCATCGTCCCGCCGTCGAGCCGGCCGCGTGGCGGTAACTGATCCGGAGAGTGTGCCGCACGAATGAACGAAGGCCCGGGCGAGCTCGCCCGGGCCTTCGTTCATTCGTGCGTCGGTTCGCGACTCAGTAGGTCACGAAGTTGTCCATCCAGGCGTTCGGGTACACCGAGTACGAGGCCAGGCCACCGGCTGCCTTGGCCACCTGGCAGGAGTCGTACTGGTAGGTCTTCGTCCCGTTCGCCGTGGCGGATGCCGGGTGGTTCGTGAGCGTATTCGAGGCAATCTTCTGCGCCGAGTCGAGCTGCGCGGAGTTGAACATCGTGTTCAGGCCGCTCATCGTGGCGCCGAGCACCGTACCGTCGCCGTTCGAGGTCATCTGGCCACCGACCAGGATGATCCCGCGCCACTTGTTACTGCCGCTGATCGACAGGTTGCCCATCACGATCAGCGTGCCCTGGCCGCCGGAGCTCGGGAGCGAGAAGTCCCCGTTGACGCGCACCACCGGGTACGCACCGCTGGAGAAGACCGACACCGGCCAGCCCGCAGTCGCCGCCGCACCACTCGGGAAGAGATAGTCCGGCTGGATCCGGTTGCCGTTGATGATGCCGCTCCAGTCGATCTTCACCGCCGCGTTCGTCTCGTCCTGATTGCCGAGCAGCTTCACGGGAGGATCGCCCACCGGCGTCCACTTGCCGGTCGCGGAGTAGTCGCCGTCCGGCACGGCGATCCCGGCCACGGTATCGTGCTGGAGCGGGCAGTTCGGGTCCAATCCGGTATTGGTGTTGTTGTCGATGCCGCTGACCGTGCCGGAGGAGCCCATCTTGTCGAGGCCGTTCGTCGCCGTCCAGCCGGAGAGCACGTTCACCTGGTTCACGTTCCAGTAGACGAGCTGCGCCACGGTGCGCTCGGCCCGCTGGTTCTGCTGGCTGGCCGCCTTCTTGTCACCGCCCTTGATCGAGAAGCTCGACGTATCCACGCCGCGCGAGCGCAGGAGGTAGATCGCCGGCTTGTTCAGGTCACCGGCGCGAACTCGCTGCGCGACGACATAGGCGATGCCGGTCTTCAGGGGGACATAGGTGGACTCGTACTTCACCGCCGGCGGAAGGCCGCAGACCTTGCAGAAGCCCGGCTCGTTCCGGCGGGCCATGAAGTTCTCGAGCCCCGCCTGGGCGATCATGTAGGCCTTGCTCTCCGTCCGCTGGGCATCGTTCGTCGTCCGCTCCGCCGACGTCGCCGAGTACGCGGCGGCAATGGTGATCGTCAGGAAGGCGATGACGAGGATCGCCATCGGCAGGGCGAAGCCCTTTCGGCCATTCCCGTTCCGGGCTGGCGTCGTATCCGTCTGCGCAACTGGGTGCGCGTCGTGATTCTGCATCATGGGTCTCTCCGGTTCTTGAAGAACACGCCCGTGACCATCGTGGCCCGCTTTGCCTGCTCGTTGTCCGAGAACTTCTGTGGGCTGCTGCCCGCCAGCACCAGCTCGATGCCGCGCACGTCGTTCAGGTTCGCCGGCACCGCGTCCTGCGCCTCGTCGGCGTTCAGCACGTAGTAGCGGAACTTCGCCGTCGCGTCGAACGGCGCGATGATCTCGTCGCTCACCGGCCCGGTGGGGTTGCTGGTCTTCACCAGGCGCCAGAGGCCGCGCCGCGTGGGAAAGGCGCTCGAGCTGGCGAACTTGTACGTCACCACCTGATAGATGAACGCCGGCCACCCCACGTTCGACGGGCCGGACGGCATGTCGGACAGCGCGACGATGCGCGTGGTCCTCGTGCCGTACTTGACGGAGTCGATGCCGGCCGTCGCGCAGGTCGTCGCCACGCCCGGAGTGAGCGAGTTGACCGGCAGCGGCATCGCGGACGGCGTGTAGGAATATTCCCCCGTCGCGGAGTCACGGACTGCCAGGCCGGCGTATACTCCCATCGCGGCCATCGCCGAGTCCACCGGAAGGAGCGAGAGAGTCGTGCTGCCCACCGTCGAGCACACGAGGCCGAAAGCGAGCGGGATGCGCACCGTGATGGAGTCGGAGCTCGCCGCGATCAGCCCGCCCTTGTCCTGCACCATGCGCAGGTCGGTGAGCATGATGTTCATCGCATTGCGGGACACCGTGCGAGCGCTGCGGAGGGCCATCTGGCTCTCGCTGAACCGGGCCTGGACCCGGAGCAGCTTGATCAGCCCCGCGCTGATGATGCCGAGGATGGTGAGGGTGATGACCATCTCGACGAGCGTGAACCCATGTCGCAGGCGCGCACCAGCGCGCGAATGACGCGAGATGTTGGTCATGTGAAGAGGGGGCTCTTGGCGTAGGTCTTCGCGCGCTGGAAGAGCAGCGAGTCACGCTTCGTCGTGTCGGCGAGCGGCAGGATGAGCACCTTCACCGTGCGATATTCGCTGCCCGTGGTGCCCGCGGTGTACGTGACGCGGCGCAGGTACTTGAAGCGGCCCGCGACCACCGTGTCCAGCTTCGGGGCATAGGAGGGGATCGAATCGTACGGCAGCACCGAGAAGCGATTCGACTGCTGGGTGAGCACGAACGTGCGTGCCGAGTTCGCGTCGAGGGCGCGCGCCCGGCCGGCGTTCCTGGCCGCCAGCAGGCCGAGCGAGCCGATGACGAAGGCGAGCAGCGTCATGGCGACGAGCACCTCGGTGAGCGAGATGCCCCGGCGCGGGCGACGCGGCGCCTGGGGAGTCGGGGAGAGTCGATGAGTCAGCATTGTGTATTCAGTCCGGTTTTGCAGATCTGCACGAGGCCGCCGCGCAGCATGCGGATGCGTCGTGCAACTCCGTCCTTCCTGATCGTGATGGACAGCGAATCCGAGGCGAGTCCGGGGGGATAGATCTCCAGCGTCGTCGGGCTCGTGGCGGGATAGACGGTGAGCTCCGAGGCGCGCAGCTTGTATTCGGTGCTCGGGCCGAGCGCGCGGAGCCGGAAGGTGTCGGCGCCGGAGCGGCTCATGAGCCGCACCTGCATCTTCGCCTTGTCGACGGTCAGCACGAGCGGCTTTCGGTTGCGACCGACGAGCGAGAAGGCGGCCTGCAGCTCGTCGGCGATCGCCCGGCTCGCGGCGTCGACGCGCCAGCCGGAGATGATGCTGGTGGCACGGGCCATCGAGACGGTGACGATGATGCCCATGATCCCGAGGATGATCAGGATCTCGATCATCGTGAAGCCGCGTCTGGTGCGTGCGGATTGGTAGCTCATGCCCTCCTCCGTGGCACTGTCCGGACCGCTTGGGGCGCGGATGCACAAGTGCTGTAATGACAAGGATTTATGACTTCCTGATTGCCGTCGGTCGGTCGTCCTGTCCCGCAAAAAGTTGCGAGTCCTGCACTCCTGTAGCGCACGGGGTACCTTTCCCTGACGCGCTGGATCACGGCTCATCCCTGCGTCCCATTCCTGATGCGCATCGCGAAGCTCGGCGTCGTCGGCGCCGGAACCATGGGGAGCGGCATCGCCGCCCTCGCCGCCTCGGCCGGCATCCCGGTCGTCCTGCTCGACATCGCGGGCAAGGAGGGGGACCGGAACGGGCCTGCGAAGGCCGGCCTCGAGCGGGCGAAGAAGGCGCGGCCCGCCGCGTTCATGGATCCTGCCCGTGCTGCGCTCATCACCATCGGCAACCTGGATGACTCCCTCGATCTGCTTCGCGACTGCGACCTGATCATCGAGGCGATCATCGAGCAGCCGGCGCCGAAGCAGGCGCTCTACGCCCGTCTCGAGCCTCTGCTGAAGACGACGGCCATCGTGGCCAGCAACACCTCGGGCATCCCGATGCAGACGCTGCTCGAGGGGCGCAGCCCGCGCTTCCGGCAGCGCTTCTTCGGCATGCACTTCTTCAATCCGCCGCGCTATCTCCACCTGCTGGAGATCATCCCCACGCCGGAGACCGATCCCGACGCGCTCGAGTCGGCGGAGCGGTTCAGCCAGGTGGTGCTCGGCAAGGGGATCGTCGTCGCCAAGGACGTCCCGGGCTTCGTCGCCAACCGGCTCGGCGTGTACGGCATGGTGGCGGCGATGCGCGGCCTGGAGGAATCCGGGCTCACGATCGACGAAGTGGATGCGCTCACCGGCCCGCTGCTCGGCCGCGCGAAGAGCGCCACCTTCCGCACGGCGGATATCACGGGGCTCGACGTCCTCCTCCACGTGGCCAAGGAGCTGAGCGCCGGCACGGGCGAGAACTTCTCCATGCCGCAGTGGGTCGAGACGCTCGCGGCGAACGGCCAGCTGGGTGAAAAGTCAGGCGCGGGCTTCTACAGGAAGGTGGGGAAGGAGATCACCACCCTGAACTGGCAGACGATGGACTACGTCGCCCAGCAGAAGGTGGAGGATCCCGCGCTCGGCGCGCTGATGAAGGAGCCGCTGGAGAAGCGGCTCGCCGGCGCGGTGAAGCTGCCCGGCAAGTACGGCGACTTCGTGCGGAACTACCTGCTGCGCATGTCGCACTACGTGCTCGCCACCACGCCCGGCATCGCCTGGGACATCGTGTCGGTGGACCGTGCCATCGAGTGGGGCTACGCGTGGGACGCCGGCCCGTTCCGGCAGATGGATGCGCTCGGCCACGACTTCCTGCGCGACGGCTTTGCGCGCCTCGGCCTCGACGTGCCGCCGCTGCTGCAGAAGGCACAGGACGGCGCGTTTTATCACGAGGACGCCAGCGGGTGGACGTACCTCACCTTCGACGGGAAGTACGAGCCGGTGCCACCGGTACCCGGGCAGATCTCGCTCGACGTCGTGCGCCAGCGCGCTGGCGCGGTGGTGAAGTCGTCGAAGGATGCCAACCTGCTGGATCTCGGCGACGGCGTCCTGCTGCTCGAAGCGCGCAGCAAGATGAACACGATGGGGGAGGGCGTGCTCACGATGCTGCGCACCGCCCTCGAGACGGTGGCGAGCGGCAAGTACGTGGGCCTGGTGATCGGCAACGACGATCCTCGCGCCTACAGCGCCGGCGCCGACCTCGGCATGGTGGTGTCGCAGGTGCAGGCGGGCGACTGGAAGGGGCTCGACCAGATGGTGCGCGTCTTCCAGGAGGGCGCGCAGATGGTGCGCTACTCGCCGTTCCCCGTGGTGGCGGCGCCCTTCGGCCTCACCCTTGGCGGCGGTTGCGAGTACGCGATGCACTGCGACCTCGTGCAGGCACACGCGGAGCTGTACATGGGGCTCGTGGAAGCGGGGGTGGGGCTCATTCCAGCCGGCGGCGGCACCAAGGAGCTGCTCTTCCGCTTCAGCCGCGACCTCGAGCCGTACGATGAAGCCGATCCGTTCGAGGCCCCGAAGCGCGCGTTCAAGGTCATCGCCATGGCGACGACGAGCACCAGCGCGCTGGAGGCGCGGAACCTCGGCTTCCTGCGTGCACAGGACAGGATCACGATGAACCGTGACCGCCTGATCGCCGATGCCAAGGCGCGCGTGCTCGACCTGGCGCCGGAGTACGTCGCGCCGGTGCGGCGCACCATCACGGCGATGGGCAAGGAAGGGATGGGCAACCTGCTCTATGCCGGCTGGGCCATGCGCGAGGGTGGCCAGATCACCGACCACGAAGTGCGCATCGCACGCGAGCTGGCGTACGTCCTGTGCGGCGGCGACGGTCCGCCGCGCGTGGCCACCGAGCAGGACATCCTCGAGCTCGAGCGTGAGGCGTTCATGCGCCTGCTCGGCACGAAGGAGACGCAGGAGCGCATCGTCCACATGCTCAAGACCGGCAAGCCCCTCAGGAATTGATCGAATGTCATCCCGCACTCGTGCAGCGAGTGTCGGGACCTACTGTGCGGAGCGAAGATGCCTGACAACAGCAACGACGTCGTGATCGTGTCCGCGGTGCGGTCGGCGGTCGCGCGCGGGAAGCGCGACGGGGCGCTCTCCACCACCCATCCGATCGAGCTCTCGGCGCGCGTGATGAAGGAAGCCATCGCGCGCGCCGGCATCGATGCGTCCGACCTCGGGGATGTGGCGTGGGGCTGTGCGATGCCCGAATCCACGCAGGGGCTCAACGTCTCGCGCCTGGCCGCCCTCCGCGCCGGCATCCCCGTCGAGGTCCCCGCGCAGACGATCAACCGCTTCTGCTCCTCCGGCCTGCAGACCATCGCCACCGGGGCGATGGAGATCATGACCGGCATGGCCGACGCGGTGCTCGCCGGCGGCGTGGAGATGATGAGCCAGGTGCCGATGTCGGGCTACCACGCGCGACTCGACATGCAGTCGCTCGATCCGTACATCGGCATGGGCTTCACCGCCGAGCGCGTGGCGGAACGGTGGAAGGTGAGCCGCGCAGACCAGGATGCCTGGTCGCTCGGCAGCCAGCAGAAGGCGGCGAAGGCGCTGGAGTCGGGCGCCTTCAGCGGCCAGATCGTGCCGATCCCGGTGGAGCGCGTCACCTGGAAGGGGGCGGAGAAGTGCAGCACGACCGCCGACTTCGCCCGCGACGAGACGCCGCGCCCGGAGACGACCGCGGAGGGGCTGGCGAAGCTCAGGCCCGCGTTCAAGGTGAACGGGACCGTCACGGCCGGGAATGCGAGTCCCTACTCCGACGGTTCGGCGGCGGTCGTCCTGATGCGTCGCGCATTTGCCGACGAGCGCGGGCTGAAGCCGCTCGCGCGCTTCGTCACCTTTGCCGTGGCCGGCGTGGAACCCGACGTGATGGGCATCGGCCCCATCAAGGCCGTCCCCAAGGCGCTGGCTCGCGTCGGGATGACGATGAAGGACATCGACCTCATCGAGTTCAACGAAGCCTTCGCGTCGCAGGTGCTGGCGGTCGTGCGCGACCTCGGGATGCCGGAGGACAAGGTGAACGTGAATGGCGGCGCGATCGCGCTCGGCCACCCGCTCGGCGCCACCGGCGCCAAGCTCACCACGCAGCTCGTCCATGAGCTCGGCCGCCGCGGCGGAGGCATGGGTCTCGTGACGATGTGCATCGGCGGCGGCATGGGCGCGGCGGGGGTGTTCGAGGTGTACGGGTAGGCCGGAAGGTCGGAAGGTCGGACGGTCGGACGGTCGGAAGGTCGGCAGGAAATCGGAAAGGGCTCGGTCGGCTTTGCCGACCGAGCCCTCCTCATCTTTATTCCCACCTTCCCACCTTCCCACCTTCTCACCTTCTCACCTTCCCACTACGGCGTCTCCCGATACCGATTCACGATCTCCCGGTTCCGCTTCGCCGGGCCGGTGGATCCTGCCTTCATCAGCGCCTCGAGCTCGGGGATCTCGCGTGGGGCGCCCGCTGACAGCCGCTCTACGCCACGGTCGGTGACCGCGTAGTCGTCCTCGATGCGCACGCCGATGTTCCTGTAGAAGGTCACGAACTGCCGCAGCCGGCCGGCGATCTCGCGATTCCGCGGCGTGTCGGGCATCTCCTCCAGCACGTGCTCGCGCACGTAGATGCCGGGCTCGATGGTGAATGCGCTCCCGGGGAGGAGGCGCGCCGTGTAGTAGTACTGCTCCGGGTCGTGCACCTCGAGCCCGATGCCATGGCCGATGCCGTGCATGTAGTAGAGCCGGTACTGCGGGCACTCGCGCGGCGTCGGGCCGGCGCTGCAGTCGTACGTGGCGTTCGGCGAGTCGATCAGCTTCAGCCGGGCGAGCCCGGCGGCGATCACCGCGTTCGCCGAGTCGTTCATCAGGCGCGCCGGCGCCCCGGGCACCGCCTGCCGCTCCGCCGCCGCCTGCGCGTCGCGCACGAGCTGGTAGATGTCGCGCTGCGATGGGGAGAAGTGGCCGCTCGCCGGCACCGTGCGCGTGACGTCCGCCGCGTATCCCTTGTACGACGCGCCGATGTCCATCACCACCAGGTCGTTGATGCCGATGAACCGGTCGTCGCGATTGTAGTGCAGCGTGGTGGAGTTCGGCCCCGAGCCGACGATCGTCGCGAACGCCGGCCGGTCGGCGCCGTTGCGGCGGAAGGTGTACTCGATGAGCGCCTGCAGCTCGAACTCGTTGATGCCGTCAGTGAGCGCCGAGATGGCCTCCTTCTGTGCGAGCACGGTGATCTCCACCGCCTGCTTGATGAGCGACAGCTCGGCCGGGCTCTTCGTGCCGCGCAACTGCTCCACGACGTCGTTCACCGGGGTGATGCGGAGCGTGGAATGCTTCGCCTTGATCCGGTCGAGGAACTGGTCGTCGGCGGTGCGCACCGCCGTCTGCCCCTGCGACTCGGCCTCGTACGCCGCCACGTCCCCGACGACGAGGAACTGCTGCCCCGTGCCGGCGAGGGAGTCGAGCACGGCGGGCAGCTGCTCGCTCGAGCGCCCACGGATGCCGGTGAGCGTCTCGACGGCAGCGGTGCCCAGGCGCGAGCCCGTCCACACCTCGCGCGCCGGCAGCCGCGGCTGCACGAAGAGCGTGGCGTTCACCTGGCCGTCCTTCTTGACCATCACGAGTGCCGCATCCGGCTCCCGGAGGCCGGTGAGGTAATAGAAGGAGGGCGCCTGGAAGAACGACTGATAATCCTGCGTCGGCTCGTGGGCGCCGAAGGCGACGAGCACTCCGTCACCCACCTTCCTCAACAGCGCCGCACGGCGCGACGCGTACTCCTTCTGGGACTGCGCGAGCACGACGCCGGGGACAAGAAGCCCGGCGAGAATGATCCGTCGAAACACAGAACCTCCTGGACGCTAAACCATCAGACGTACGTCGTACGAGATACGTGCTACGCGTACGTCGATTGTCGTTGAACTCCTATCCCACGACCACCGTAATCAGGTACAGGATCAGTCCCACCAACCCTCCCACCAGCGTGCCGTTGATCCGGATGAACTGCAGGTCGCGGCCGACCTGCACCTCGATCTTCTCCGACGCCGCCGTCGCATCCCACCCCTCCACCGTCCGGGCGATCAGCGCCGACACTTCCGGCCGGTACTGCTCCACTACACCGGTGACGAGCCGCTCGATCGCCTGATCCACGTCGCGCAGCAGCGCCTCGTTCTCCAGGGCCCGCTCGGCGATCGCACCGAGTGCGCGCTCCAGCGGCTCCGGGGTCGGGGCGTCGGGACCGGCATATTTCGCGACCGCGTTCCGTGCCGCGCCGAGCAGCGAGTCCGACAGCTCCCCTACCGCCGGGTGCTCGAGCAGGCGCTCCTTCATCGCTTCCGCACGCGCGATCGTCTCGGGCGACGAATGCAGCTTCTCCACCCAGTCGCGCAGCGCCTTGTCGAACTGCGCGCGCAGCGGGTGCGCGTCGTCCATCGCCACTTCCTCCAGCGTGTGCTCTATTCCGGAGACGATCTTCTGGTAGAGTTTGTCATCCACCGCGCCGGGGATCCACCACGGGCTCTCCTCGGCGATGCGCAGCCGGATGATCTCCTTGTTGTCCTCGACGATCCGGTTGATGAGCGCCACCAGGCGGTCCAGCATCTCCTGATGCCGATCGTCCGTCGTTGCCATGGCCAGCAGGTCGCCGAGCAGCGGGGCCACGTGCGCCTTCCGCAGCTGCGCCACCAGCGCTCCATGCACGCTCTCCTGCAGCTCGTCGCTGGGGATGGCGTCGGCGGCCCGCGCCACGCCGCTCGCGATGGCGCGGGCCACGCGCGTCTGGTGCTCCGGCACCGACAGCCACACTGCGGCACGCTCGCCGAGCTTCATGCCGGCCAGCTGGCGCGCGATCACCTCGCGCGCGAGGAAGTTGTTGCCCACGAAGTTGCCCAGGCTGCGCCCGATGCGGTCCTTCCGCTTCGCGACGATGGCCGTGTGCGGGATGGGAATGCCCATCGGATGGCGGAACAGTGCCGTGACGGCGAACCAGTCCGCGATTCCGCCCACCATCGCGGCCTCGGCCGTCGCGCGCAGCAGGTGCACCCAGAACGGCGCCACGTCGGGACGCAGGTGCGCCAGCGCGGCGGTGGCGACGAACAGCAGCGTGAACGCGCCAAGCAGCGCCGTCGCGCGACGGCGCATGATGGCGTACTGGCGGGCCTTCTCGGTATCGTCAGCGACGACCAGCATGGGACGAAGCTATCGTCCGCCGCCGCTGCGCGCTTCGCGACGCGGCACGCGGCTCAGTAGGGGACGATGTCCGAGACCGGCGTCGCGTGCAGATACGAGCCGATGATCCTGGAAACGAGCGTCGCCGTCGTTGCGCCCTGGAAGGGCACGTGCTCCAGCACCATCGCGACGACGATCTTGGGGTCGTCCGCCGGGGCGAAGCCGACGAACCAGGAGAAGTTCAGCTCCTTACCGTTCTTGGCATACGTCCCGCTCTGCGCGGTGCCCGTCTTGCCCGCCAGCACCACGCCCTGAAGCCTCGAGCGCACCGCGGTGCCTGATTCGACGACGTTCGCCAGTGCGGCGCGAAGTTGCGTCGACTGCTGCGGATCCAGGCTGAACAGCTTCTCGTGCACCGGCGCCAGCTTGGCGATCTCCGGCCGCGACACCGTGCCGTCGGTGGCGAGCGCGGTGTAGAACTTGGCCATGTTGATCACCGTCTGTGCGTTCTCGCCCTGGCCGATGGCGAGGTTCAGTACCACGGAAGACGTCCATCCGCCCTTGCCGTAGCGGCGGTTGAAGTACTCGGCCGTCTCCGGCCACAGCGGGCGGCGCTCCTCGGGCAGGTCGATCCCCGACCGCTCCTTGAACCCGAGGTTCACGCCGCCCGCCAGCAGCCGCGTGAGGCCGAGCTTGATGCCGAGCTGGTAGAAGTAGACGTTGCACGACTTCGCGATCGCGCCGGCGAGATCGAGGCTCCCGTGCACCGCGTCGCAGTGGAAGTAGCGCGAGCCGTACTGCAGCCCGCCGGTGCAGGGGATGGGCATGTGGTCGTTCATCGTCACCATGTGGTTCTCGAGCGCGGTGACGGCGGTGGCGAGCTTGAAGGTGGAGCCGGGCGGGTACTCGCCCTGGAGCACCTTGTTGTAGAGCGGCTTGCGCGGGTCGGTGTTGAGCGAGTCCCAGTACGACTGCGGGATGCCGCCGATGAAGCGGTTGGCGTCCCACGTCGGCGCGCTGTACAGTGCGAGCACGGCTCCCGTCTTCGGTTCGAGCGCTACCACACCGCCCGTGAGCGTGTCCCCGAAGACGCTCGCTGCCACTCGCTGAAGATCGATGTCGATGTTCGTGTACAGCGGCGGGCCGGCCACGGGGGGGAGGTCGGCGCGCGCGCCTTCCTGGCGCACGATGCGCCCGCGCGCATCCACCTCCACGAACTGGCTCCCTTCCTTGCCGCGCAGCTGCTCCTCGTACTCCTTCTCGAGTCCGCGCTTGCCGATCTGCTGTCCCGCCTTGTAGTCCTCGTCGCTCAGCTTGGCCAGCTCCGCCTCGCTGATTTCGCCGATGTAGCCGACGAAGGGAGCCACCAGCCCGCCGTCGGGATAGAAGCGGCGCGGCGAGCTCTCGATGATGAGGCCGGGGAACTGCAGGCGGTGCTCCTCGAGCACGCTCACCACGTCGAATGCCGCATCGGGCAGGATCACCGCTGGCCGGCCCGGCGCGCGGCGGAAGCGACGGATGGTCTGCTCCACCTGGTACGGTGAGAGCTGGATCGTGCCACCGAGCCGCTGCAGGAGGGCGCGCAGGGAATCCTCACGCTGCACCAGCACCGACACCGAATACCCGATCGCGTTGTCGGCGATGATCTTGTTGTTCCGGTCGTAGATCACGCCACGTGGCGCGGGGAGGGGCAGCTCGCGCAGGCGGTTCGTCTCCGCCTGCAGCGTGTATTTGGCATGCTGCAGCACCTGGCTCCGGAAGAAGCCGCCGGTGAGGAACAGCATCAGGGCGACGATGGCCACCGTGGCCGCCTGTCCGCGGCGACGCATGTCGTTCGGGTGAAAGCTCATTCTCCTGCTACCTCGAGGTCGTGCTCATGTGACACCGCGTCGCGCCGAAAGTGCGCCGCATTTCCAGTCAGGCCTGGCCATCGCCGTTCTCCAGCGACCGCCACAGGTACCAGCTCGCCACCGACGCGTATGGCCGCCAGCGCTCGCCGATACGGAGCACCTCCTTCGGCGTCGGCCGCTTGCGCAGGCCATACGCGCGCTGGATGGCATTCTGCACCCCGAGATCCAGCTCGGGGAGCACGTCCGGCCGGCCGAGGCGGAACATGAGGAACATCTGCACCGTCCATCGCCCGATCCCCTTCACCTGCACCAGGTGCTCGATGATGGCATCGTCGGGCAGACGGCCCAGGTGCGCGAGCGGCAACGATCGGTCCGCCACGCGCGCCGACAGGTCGCGC
>DASURL010000057.1:0-9995 GCA_036280075.1 Gemmatimonadaceae bacterium
CAGAGGGGGAGGAGCTCCGGGTCCAGGCCGAGCCCCTGCGTCTCCGGGTTGGCGACGGAGGTGAAGTGCTCCAGGCAGGCGAAGGCAACGGCGCGCCCGTTGACGACCAGCTCGCCGGCGTTGGCAGCGCCCACGCCGACCATGAGCACGATGTCCACATCCACGTCCTGCTCGAGCAGCTGGGCGCAGCGCTGTTCCGTGGCGCGCGCGAACGCGACCACGTCGGTGCGCGCGAGCATGTCACGCAGGTCGGCACGATCGGCGACCACGGTGGCGCGCACGACATCGAGGAAGTGCGGGCCGTCGGGGTCGACGACGTAGTTGTGCCAGTAGGACTCGAGGAGGGAGCGGTGGGCGGAGAAGTAGCGCTGGTAGGCGGCGACGCGGTCGGTGCTATCGAGAACGGCGAGAAAATCTGGCAGCAGGTTGATCAGCATTCGACCGGGATGCGACCTGCGAGAAGGCAGCGTGACGAGCGTCGCGCAGACGATCGTGACGAGCGCGGGCGGATTGGACGCGGAATGATAGCGGCGACCGGTGAGGTCAACAAGAGAGCGCGACGCAATCGCGCGCCGACGCCGCGCGGCGAGCATGATGAAGGGGCAATGCAGGGCCAGTACGCATCCGCGCCGCGAACTGGCACGCTTCTTTCCCTTGTAGGGAGGCGGAGGCCCCGGAAGCGGGCGCGGTGTGCAGGAGACACATGGCCATGACCACGTTGCAACCAATTGAGCTGCGGTGTCCCATCTGCGACACGCGCTTCAAGTCGCAGCAGGTGATCTCGACGAACTCGTTCGGTGGCAAGCGCACCGATTTCCACGAGCGGGCCGCGGGCACCCAGCCGCTGCCCTACCTCATTCACATGTGCAACCGGTGTGGCTACTCCGGGGCGGAGCGCGACTTCACCGACGAAGCCGAGGTGACGGCCGGCTTGCGGGAGCACGTGTGGAACGAGCTGGCGCCGCAGCTCTCGACGAGTGCCGTGTCCGGATCGGAGAAGTACGAGGCCGCGGCGAAGGTAGCCGATTGGCAGGCGCTCGATGCGCGCCACGTGGCCGACCTGCTGCTGCGTGCGGCGTGGTGCTGCGTGGATGAAGGGGACACCGAGGCCGAGCGCTTCTTCCGGCGCAAGGCGGCGTGGAAGTTCGAGGAAGCGCTGGCGAGCTATGACGGCGTGGCGCGCGAAGAGCGCGCCGTCCTCACCTACCTGGTCGGCGAGCTCTGGCGCCGGGTGGGTGACGAGCGGCAGGCGGCCGACTGGTTCAACCGCGTGCACGCGGAGATCACCGATCCGGCGACGCAGCAGTGGGTCATCGACGCCGCGCGCCAGCAGCGCGACTGCCCGCGGGAGTGGTTCGGGTGAACTGCACGTGAGAGGTGAATCGTGAGACGTGAGACGTCACTGCCAACGCAGTCACGCTTCACGTCTCACGTGCAGTCAGCGCGTCCCGAACAGCCGGTCGCCCGCGTCGCCGAGGCCGGGCAGGATGTAGCCCTGGTCGTTGAGCTCGCGGTCGAGTGATGCGCAGTAGACGATGACGTCCGGGTGGGCGTCGGCGAGCCGTCGTACGCCTTCCGGCGCGGCGACGAGGCAGAGGAAGCGGATGCGGGTTGCGCCGGCGCGCTTGAGCGACGTCACGGCCGCGGCGGCACTGCCACCGGTGGCGAGCATCGGGTCGAGCAGGAAGAAATCGCGCTCGCTCGCATCGCCCGGCACCTTGAAGTAGTAGTCCACCGGCTCCAGGGTGTCGTGGTCACGATAGAGGCCGATGTGGCCGACGCGCGCGGCGGGCACGAGACGCGCGACTCCTTCCACCATGCCAAGGCCGGCACGAAGGATCGGCACGAGCGTGAGCTTCTTCCCGCTGACGCGCATTCCCGTCGTGCGCTCGAGTGGGGTTTCCACCGGCGTCGGCTCGAGGGAGAGCTCGCTCGTCGCCTCGTAGGCGATCAGGGTGGCGATCTCGTCGACGAGCTCCTTGAAGATCTTCGTCGGCGTGGAGCGATCGCGCAGCAGCGACAGCTTGTGCTGCACGAGCGGGTGCGAGACGACGCGGACCGTGGGGAACGCGGGGGTGGTGTCCATGGGGCGGAAGCTAGTAACTTCGCGCGCATGAAAGAATACCAAGCGGTGATGCTCCGCCTGTCGCGCCACGCGCGCGACGACGAGGACGCCCTCACGGACCTGCTGAACGAGCGGAGCCGCGGCGGGTGGCGGCCGGCGATGATGGCCCAGGACGAGCACCGCCTCACGCTGGTCTTCGAGCGCCCGGGGGACGGCGAGGGGTAGCTTCCTCGCTTGACGCACCTGCACGCCGGCGGTACAACTGCAGCAGCCACCGCACGCCAGCTGCCTCGCCGCCGGAGACGGAGTCCTGCGACCGTCGCGTTCCGAAGTCTCGGGGATCATACCACTGACGCTCGTCGTCGTCGCGCTGCTCGGCTCCGTCGCCGTGCCGGCGCGCCAGACCTGGCGCATCACGCAGCAGCTGCGCGAGACCACGACGATCCTCGGGCCGGCGCGCCTGCTCGTCTCCGAGCTGCAGGCCGGATTGGCGAGGGAGCTCGGGGCGTTGCAGGGGTACGCCCTCTCCCGCGACCGTACGCAGCTCGCGCGCTACCGTGCGGCCGCCGACGAAGACGACCGGCGGCTCGCCGCCCTCGAACACGCCACGCCGCAGCTCGGCGCACCGCCGGCGTCGCGGCTGGTGACTGCGCGCGCCGGCATCCGTGCGTGGCGACAGTTGAGCGAGTCGCTCATTGCGCGGCAGATCACGGCCCGTGAGCTCGCCGACGCCCTGGAGACGGTGCAGGCGCGCTACGATGCCGCCGTCGAGGGCGTGGCCGCGCTCTCCGAACAGCTGGCGGCGGAAAGCGTCGTGCGCGACGACCGCGTGCGATCGCTCGAGCAGTTCAGCATCGTCGCCAACGCGGTCCTCGTGCTCGTGGCGTTTGCGGCCCTGGCCGGTGTTGCCGGGCTGACGCGGAGGGAACGCCGGCTCGCCGGGTCGCTCCAGCGCAGCATCGACGAAGCACGACAGCGCGCCCGGGAAGAGGTCGCGCTTCGGGAAGCGGCGGAGGCGCTGGCCGGCGCGTTCACCGTGGACGAAGTCACGCAGGAGATCGTGCGGGCGGCGCTCGAAGCGATGCACGGGAGCGGCGCCTTCGTCGCGCAGCTCGCCGATGTCGCCGACGGGTCGCCGCGGCGGCTCGTCGTACAGGCAGGCGCGGGCGAGGACGCGCCGGCGGTCGCCAGCGCCGGCAGCCTCTCCGGCGTCGACGTCGAGCAGGTGCTGGGCGGTGGGGCGCCGCTCCTCATCCCGGCTCTCGACGCGGCGGAAGGCAACGACGCGTCGGACCTGCTGCCGCATCCGCGCGGTTCGGCAATCGTCGTCCCACTCGACGGCCCGCGCCTCGGCGCCCGGGCGTTGTTCGTGCTCCGCCCTCCGCACGAAGGCTTCCGGCCGGAGGACGTGGCGCGGGCCGCGATCTTCGGGCACCTCGCGACACTCGCCTACGAGAAGGTGTTCCTGCTCGACGCGGCGAACGAGGGACGCCGGAAGCTCGAGCGCGCGATGACGAGCCGGTCGCGGCTGATGCGCGGCTTCAGCCACGACGTGAAGAATCCCATCGGGGCGGCGGATGGATTCGCCGAGCTGCTCAGCCACGGCGTCTACGGCGACCTGACGACAGAGCAGCAGGCCAGCGTGGAGCGGCTGCGCCGGAGCCTGCGCCGAGCGCTGTCCCTGATCGACGAACTGCACGAGCTTGCGCGCGTGGAGACAGGCGCCATCGCCGTCACGCCGGAACCGGTGGATATCGCCGAGCTCGTGCACACGATCGGCGAGGAATACCACGCGGTCGCCGAGGCACACGGACTCGAGTTCGAGGTGGTCGCCGAGCCTGGAATCCCCCTGATCGCGACGAATGGCGCGCGCGTGCGGCAGATCGCCTCGAACCTGCTGTCGAACGCCATCAAGTACACCGACGCCGGTTCGGTACGCGTGCGCGCCCGTCGATCATCCCTTCACGCTGCGGACGCGCCGGTGCCGAACGGGCACGGCACGGACGGCGGCGAATGGGCCGTCATCGAATTCGCCGACAGTGGCCCCGGCATCCCGCTGCACCAGCAGGACTTCATCTTCGAGGAGTTCAGCCGGCTCAACGCCGACAAGCCGGGTGCGGGCCTGGGCCTGGCGATCAGCGAGCTGCTTGCGCAAGCGCTCGGCGGACGCATCTCGGTGGAGAGCGAACCCGGTCGCGGCTCCACGTTCACGCTCTGGATCCCGCTGCGCGAGAGCAGTCCCGAACCGTGAGCGTTGCCGCAGCCTGACGCGGGTGAGAAGTTGCAGGACCGCGACATGCGCCTGTTCTCACACGCCTGAGCCATGCAGATCGAATTCGCCGGTGCCGCCCGCGAGGTCACCGGATCCTGTCACATCCTTCGCGTCGGCGGCAAGACGGTGCTGCTCGACTGCGGCATGTTCCAGGGGCGGCGCGAGGAGTCGCGGCAGAAGAACGCGACGCTCCCGCTCCCAGTCGAGCAGATCGACGCCATCGTCCTCTCGCACGCGCACATCGACCACTCGGGGCGGCTGCCGTTCCTGATCCGCGAGGGCTATCGCGGTCCGATCTATTGTACGTCGGCCACGCGTGATCTCTCCTCGGTGATGCTCGCCGACTCGGCGCACATCCAGGAGAAGGACGCCGACTTCCTGGCGCGGCGGAACAAGACGGCGGTGGCGCCGCTGTACTCGATGCGTGATGCCGCGCTGGCGGTGGACCAGATGGTGGGGCTCAACTACGACACGCCTTTCGACGTGGTGCCAGGGGTGCGCGCGACGTTCACCGACGCGGGGCACATCCTCGGGTCGGCCTCGATCGCGCTCGAATGCACGGAAGGGAAGGAGGTGCGCCGGGTCGTCTTCTCCGGGGACGTGGGGCGCAAGGGGCTGCCGATCATCCGCGACCCGAAGCCGCCCGCCGGCGCGGACGTGGTGCTGCTCGAGTCCACGTACGGCAACCGGGAGCACCCGCCGGTGGAGGGCGCGCGGAGCCAGCTGGCGGCGGTGATCACGGCGGCGGCGGCGAAGGGCGGGAAGGTGCTGGTGCCGGCGTTCGCGGTGGGGCGCACCCAGGAGCTGGTGTACGACCTCCACCTGCTCGCGCTGAACGGGGCGATCCCGAACATCCCGATCTTCGTGGACAGCCCGCTCGCCATCGATGCGACGACGGTCTTCGCCATGCATCCCGAGATGTTCGACCAGACCGAAGACCTGGTGCAGCGGGTCCACGAGCTGTTCGAGTTCGTGCAGGTGCAGTACACGCGCGACGTGAACGAGTCGAAGGCGCTGAACCAGCGGCACGGGCCGATGGTGATCATCGCCGCGTCGGGGATGATGGAGGCGGGGCGCATCCTGCATCACCTGGCGAACAACGCCGCCGACCCGCGCACGACGATCCTCGTCGTCGGCTTCCAGGCGGAGCACACGCTCGGCCGGCGCGTGGTGGAGCGCGCACCAGTGATCCGCGTGTTCGGCGACGAGATCCCGCTGCGCGCGCAGGTGGAGGTGCTGGAAGGCTACAGCGCACACGGCGACCGGCACGAGCTCCAGGCGTGGCTCGACGCGGTGCGCGCGGGGAACACCGACCAGCGGCCGCCGGTCGTGCACCTGGTGCATGGCGAACCGGAGGCGCAGGACGCCTTCGCTGCCCAGCTCCAGGCCGCGGGATACCCGGCGGTGGACGCACCCCTGCCGCACGCGACGACGATCCTGTGACCGTCCCGCGCGGCGAGCCGCGATCCGTGCGCGACGGAAGCGCGACGCGGCAGCGCATCATCGATGCGACGATCGAGTGCGTGGCGCGCGCCGGCGCCACCGAGGCGAGCATGGCGACCATCGCCGCCGCCGCCGGTGTGAGCAAGGCGCTCCTGCACTATCACCATGCCGATCGCGCCCGGCTGCTGGCCGAGGTGGTGGCGCAGCTGGGGGAGCGGCTCGCCGCGCGCGAGCGCTCGGCGCTCGCCGGCGCCGACGGCAGCAAGGCCATCGACGCCCTGTGGCGCTGGCTCGAGGGCGAGCTCGCCCGGGGCGAGCTGCGGGTGCTGCTGGAGCTCTCGTCGATCCGGGAGCCGCTGGTGCACGACGCCGCGGCGGCGGTGGCGGAGGCGCGGCGCATCGCGGCCGGCCGGACCACGGCCGACCTCCTGCGCCGGCTCGGCCTCGAGCCGCGCGTGCCGGCCGCGCTGCTGGGCGAGGCGAGCGTCGCATTCATGAATGGCCTGGCGATCGCTGGCCCCGTCCCGGGGGGCGACCCGCGCGTGGCCTTCGACGTCTTCTGGCTCGCCATGCTCGGCCTCGCCGAGTGACGTTGCGCACGTCTTCCGCGTCCCAGCGGAAGCCGACTAGCTTGCACCGATGCCTTCGTCCCGCCCGCTCTTCGTTCGGATCGTGCTCGCCGGGATCGGGCTGGTGCTGCTCGTCTGGATCGCCTCCTTTGCGGCCGTCCTGATCTGGGAACAGAACGACCAGGCGCGGCCGGCGTCCGCGATCGTGGTGCTGGGAGCGGCGCAGTACGTCGGGCGCCCGTCGCCGGTGCTGCGCGCGCGACTGGATCACGCGATCGACCTCTGGCGCCGGAAGCTGGCGCCGGTGATCATCGTGACCGGCGGCACGGGACGGGGAGACACGACGAGCGAGGCGGCGGTGAGCCGGCGCTACGCCATCAGGCAGGGGGTGCCGGCGTCGGCGATCCTGATGGAAACGAACGGACGCACGACGAGCCAATCCATGGATGCCGTGGAGGCGCTCATGGCACAACGGCATCGACGCGACGTATTGCTGGTGAGCGATCCCTTCCACATGCTCCGCCTGACGATCCTGGCCCGACGTCACGGGCTGATCCCCTACGCTTCTCCCACCCCCACCAGTCCCATCGCCGCCAACCCGAGCGAGCGGTGGAAGTACGCGCTCAGCGAATCCATCAAAGCTCCCCTGGCCTTCATCTTCGAGAGGAACAGCCGGTGAATCCACGGAACCTGACAGCACTCAGCGTGATGCTGGCGATGGGCGCGCTCGCGCCCGCCGTCACCGCGCAGCGCAGCGCGCCGGCGAGCAGCGTGCCGCGCCTGGCGTTCGAGAAGACCACGCTGCCCAACGGGCTCGAGGTGATCCTGCACGAGGATCACTCGACGCCGATCGTCGTCGTCAACACCTGGTACAAGGTGGGTTCGGGCGACGAGAAGCCGGGGCGCACCGGCTTCGCGCACCTGTTCGAGCACATCATGTTCATGGGCTCGGAGCACGTGCCGCAGGGCGAGTTCGACAAGCTGCTCGAGGCGGCGGGCGCCAACAACAACGGCTCGACGACCGAGGACCGCACGAACTACTACGAGTCCCTGCCGTCGAACGCGCTCCCGCTCGCGCTCTGGCTCGATGCCGACCGGATGGGCCACCTGCTCCCGGTGATGGACCAGGCGAAGCTCGACCTGCAGCGCGACGTGGTGAAGAACGAGCGTCGCCAGCGCGTGGACAACGTGCCCTACGGCAAGTGGCGCGAGACGGTGCTCGCCGCGCTCTATCCGCCGAACCATCCGTACCACTGGCCGGTGATCGGGTCGATGGCCGACCTGAGCGCCGCCTCGCTGGAGGACGTGAAGCAGTTCTTCACCACGTACTACGCGCCGAACAACGCGACGATCGTCATCGCCGGCGACTTCAACCGCGACTCCGCGCTCACCTGGGTGAACCGCTACTTCGGCGGCATCCCGCACGGCCCCGCGATGCCGCCGCGCCCGGTGGTGCCGGCGGTCACGGTGCCGCGCGACACCTTCCTCGTGCTCGAGGATCGCGTGGTGCTGCCCCGCCTGTTCGAGGTGTGGGAGACGGGGCGCATCTACGCGCCCGACGACGCGCCGCTCGACGTGCTGGCGAGCGTGCTGGCCGGTGACAAGAACTCGCGCCTCTACAAGCGCCTCGTGTTCGACATGCAGGTGGCCCAGGACGTCACCGCCTTCAACAACAGCACGAAGCTCGACGGCAACTTCAACATCATCGTGACGCCGAAGCCGGGACAGACGCCGACGCGCATGGCCGAGCTGGTGAAGGAAGAGATCGACAAGGTGGTGAAGGACGGCATCACGCCACGCGAGCTCGCGCGCGCGCTCAACTCCCGCCGCGCCGCCTTCCTCGACCAGATCTCCTCCGTGCTCGGCAAGTCGGATCGCCTGGCCGAGTACAACTACTTCGCCGGCACCCCGGACTACATCCAGCAGGATGCCGCGCGCTACGACCGCGTGACCGCCGCCGACGTGCAGCGGGTGGCGGCCCAGTATCTCACCAAGCCGAAGGTGGTGCTCACCGTGGTTCCCCAGGGCAAGACGGACCTGATGGTTTCCGGAGGTACCCGCTGATGCGCACCGCCCGCGAACTCTCCCCGATGCGGGCGGCGATCGCCGCCCTCGCCCTCGCCGCTGCGTGCGGCGGACCGCCGGTCGTCACGACGAACGTACCGGCCGCGCCGGCGCCGGTGGCCGCGGCACCGGTCGACCTCACGAAGCCACCCACCCTCGCGTCCCCGCCGGCGCTCCGGCTCCCGCCCGTGACGACGCGCACGCTGCCCAACGGGCTCTCGCTCGTCGTCGTCGAGCAGCATGAACTGCCGCTGGTGGACGTCGTGCTCGACGTGCGCACGGGTGGCGAAGCCGATCCGGCCGGCAAGTCGGGCACGGCCTCGCTCGCCGCCGGCATGCTCACCGAAGGCACGACGTCGCGCTCCGCGCTCGAGATCGCCGACCAGGCGGCGTACCTCGGCGTACGCGTCGGCTCGGGCAGTGGATGGGAGCAGTCCACCGTCTCGCTGCACGCGCCGACGGCGCAGCTGGACAGCGCGCTCGCGCTGTTCGCCGACGTGGCGCTCCATCCCGCCTTCAACGCCGCCGACCTGGAGCGCGTGCGGAAGGTGCGCCTCACGGCGCTGCAGCAGATCCGGGATCGCGGCCCGCTGATCGCCAACATGGCGTACGCCACGGCGCTCTATGGCGAGCAGCACCCGTACGGCCGTCCGCTCTCCGGCACCGAGACGTCGGTGGCCGACATCACGCGCGACGACCTCGTGAAGTTCTACACGTCGTATTTCCGCCCGAACAACGCCACGCTGCTCGTGGTGGGCGACGTGCGACCGGACGACATCGAGCGCCGCGCGCTCGCCCTGTTCGCCGGCTGGGCGCGTGCCAGCGTGCCGGCGGTGGCGGAGAATGCGGCGTCGGCCCCGAAAGCGACGACGCTCGTGCTGATCGACAAGCCGGGGGCGGCGCAGTCGTCCTTCCGGCTGGGCGGCATCGGCGTGCCGCGCTCGACCGATGACTACTTCGCGATCGAGGTGATGAACACGATCCTCGGCGGCTCGTTCACGAGCCGGCTCAACCAGAACCTGCGCGAGACGCACGGCTACACCTACGGGGCGAACTCCGGCTTCTCGATGCGCCGGTCGGCGGGCCCGTTCACGGCGAGCGCGGAAGTCGTGACGGCCAAGACCGACTCGGCGTTCGTCGAGTTCATCAAGGAGCTGCGCGCGATCCGCGACACCGTGCCCGCCGCCGAGCTGGCCAAGGCGAAGCGCTACCTGCAACTCGGCCTGCCGCAGGACTTCGAGACGACGGGAAGCATCGCGTACCAGATGTTGCCGCTCGTCACCTACGGGATTCCGCTCGACTTCTACGACACGGCGGTGCAGAAGATCGGCGCCGTCACCCAGGCCGACGTGCAGCGCGTGGCGCGGAAGTACGTGGATCCGGACCACCTGACGATCGTGATCGTTGGCGACCGCAAGGTGATCGAGCCGGGCCTCCGCGCGCTCAACCCGGGCGAGATCATCGTCCGCGACGTGAGGGACGTCATCGGCGCGGGGACGATGAAATAACGGCAACTGCCAACTGCAGGTAAAAGGTACCCCGTACCCGGTACAAGGTACGGAGTACCTTTTGCCGTTGTGCC
>DASURL010000058.1:0-7029 GCA_036280075.1 Gemmatimonadaceae bacterium
TTCGGCAACGAGGTGTCCACGTATCGCGGGCTGCGCACCGACGAGCATTCGGGGAGCATGATGGGGTACAAGGCGCACCTGCTGCGCTTTCCCGACCAGCACCTCAGCGTGATCGAGACGTGCAACCTCGGCTCCATCGATCCGGGCCCGATCGCCCGGCAGGTGGCGGAGGTCTACCTCGGTGACCGGATGGCGGCGACAGCGGCGCGTTCGACGACAGGCGCGCGCCGTGCCGCGCCGGCGAGCGTCACGCTCGATGCGACGCAGCTGCGCCGCCTCGCCGGCAATTACACGAGCGACGAGCTGGGCGCCACGTATCGCGTCTTCGTGCGCAACGGGCAGTTGATGATCCACCGCCCCCTCGCGCGCGACACGGTGCTGATCGCCGAAAGCCCGAGCTCCTTCCGTGCGGCCGGCTCGGGGCTCATGCTGCACTTCGACAGCACCGCCGCCACGCCGCCCGAGTCGTTCACCATCCAGGCCGGGCCCGTGAGCGACATCCGCTTCTCGCGCCCGCGCGTGCAGGGCGACTGGGCCAACCTGCAACGCTACCACGCCGCCGACATGCAGCTCCCTTCTTCCTCGGCGGCGAACGATCGCGTCGTCTTCTTCGGCAACTCCATCACCGAGTCCTGGGCGCCGTACTTCGCGACGATGTTTCCCGGCAAGCCGTTCGTCGGCCGCGGCATCAGCGGACAGACCACGCCGCAGATGCTCGTGCGCTTCCGGCAGGACGTGATCGACCTGCAGCCGAAGGTCGTCGTCATCCTGGCCGGCACGAACGACATCGCTGGCAACACGGGCCCGTCCACCCTCGAGATGATCGAGGACAACCTGAAATCGATGACCGAGCTCGCGCAGCGGAACGGCATCGCGGTCGTGCTGTCCTCGGTGCTTCCGGTCTACGACTACCCGTGGCGCACCGGCCTCGAACCGGCCCCGAAGATCGTCGCCCTCAACGACTGGATGAAGCGCTACGCGCAGTCGGTGGGCGCGGTCTACCTGGACTACTGGACCGCCCTCGCCGACGCCCGGCAGGGGATGCGCGCGGAGTACTCGGCGGATGGCGTGCACCCGAACGAGGCCGGGTACCGGGTGATGGCGCCGCTGGCGGAGGCAGCGATCAGGGCGGCGATGCGACGCTGACGCCGGGCTGTCGGACTGCTGCGACGGGTGAACAGGTGCTGTGGCGTCGCTGCCTCAGAATGCTGGACTGGTCGCGCAATCAGGTTGGACGGTAGGTGATAAACCGATGTGGTACAAGCATTTGCCTCGTTCCTGTTCAGGTCGTCTGGGAGGCCGGCCGATTGCAGTGCGGGCGTCGTTCGCCTTGCGGCCGCCAGTGCGCTTCGGGACCGCTTCCGTTTGTGTCCTTCCGTGGGAGGTATCGATGGCAGCATCACGCAATCGCCGAACAGCGCTGCTCGCGCTGGCTGTCGGCGCCCTGGCGCTGGCCGCGCCGCAGGCGGGTGCACAGATCTGGACCGATTGGACGACGGTCACGCCCACGGGTGCGGTCGGCACGATCCTCCTGCCAGGCGGTCCGGTAACGGTCACGGTGACCGGCAATCTGCTCGGCGGCTGGGGGAGCGCCGGCACCAACTACTGGGCGCCTGCG
Organism: Gemmatimonadaceae bacterium; assembly: GCA_036280075.1. Classification (GTDB taxonomy): domain Bacteria; phylum Gemmatimonadota; class Gemmatimonadetes; order Gemmatimonadales; family Gemmatimonadaceae; genus AG11. The sequence goes on from DASURL010000058.1 coordinate 1,619, forward strand.
TCGACGTGGGACGCCGGCGGCACCCTGGTCGCGCCCACGAATGCCGGGGTTGTGCAGATCAACCAGGCGGCGAAAGTCAACGTGACCTTCTCGAGCCCGGTCGACCTGTACATGGCGCTGTTGAGTGTCGGGCAGAGCGGGCTTCCCATAACCTACGACTTCGGCGGCTCTGCCTTCAGCATCGTCAGCCAGGGACCGTCCACCACGTGGGGCCAGTGCGGCACCCCGCCCTGCCTGACGCAGAGCGGCAACACGACCACCGGCATCGAAGGCAATGGCACGCTGCACTTCGTCGGCGCGACGTCGTCGCTGGACTTCACGACCAATCCGGATGAGTTCTGGCATGGCTTCACCTTCGGCGCGGTGACCGTCACTCCGGAGCCGGGATCGTTGGTGCTCCTCGGCACGGGGTTGGTCGGCGTGTTCGGCGCCGCACGCCGCCGCCGCAATCGGTAACGTCTCGCATGTGACCGTCGAGGAATGACCACCGCGCTTCACGGCGTGGTGTGACGTGAAGACCGGCGCAGAGTCCGGCGCACGAGAGCTCTCGGGCCCTACTCGGACCTCGACACGAAAGCACCGCTCGCAAGAGCGGTGCTTTCCCTTTTCCGGGGATGGTCTCCCTTCCGGTTCGTGCCGCGCTGCGCCAGAATCCGGCACCTTCCTCCATCCCCTTCGGTATGCCGCGCCTCATTCGTCATCTCGCCGTCGTCGCCCTCGCACTGCCGGCGACGCTCGCCGCCCAGACCCGCATGCTCCGCAGTCCCAGCGTGAGTGAGCGGAACATCGCCTTCGCCTACGCCGGCAACATCTGGATCGCCGACCGCGCCGGCGGCATCGCGCGCCGCCTCACCAGCTCGCCCGGCGCGAGCGAGAACCCGAAGCTCTCTCCCGACGGACGGCTCGTCGCGTTCAGCGCGCAGTACGCGGGCAACGTCGACGTCTACGTCGTGCCCGTGGAAGGGGGCGAGCCGAGGCGGCTCACCTGGCATCCTGGCGCCGACGAGGTGCAGGGGTGGACGCCCGACGGAAAGCAGGTCGTCTTCGCCAGCGGGCGCGCGACGAATGCGCCGACGGGGGTGCCGCGCTTTTATCTCGTGTCGGTGTCCGGCGGACCAGTAGAGGCGATGGCGATGCCGCGCGCCTACCAGGGGAAGATCAGCCCCGACGGCAAGCGCATCGCGTACCGCATGAACAACTCGTGGGACGAGGAGCGCCGCAACTACCGCGGCGGGCAGAATCGTCCCATCTGGATCGAGGACCTCGCCACGCACGACGTCGTGACGCCGCCCTGGCAGGACAGCAAGGAGATGGATCCCGCCTGGGTCGGCGACGTCGTGTATTTCCTCAGCGACCGCGACGGCGTGTCGAACGTCTGGAAGTACGACACGAAGTCGAAGCAGCTCGAGCAGGTGACGAAGTTCCGCGACTTCGACGTGAAGACGCTCGACGCATCCACGAGCGCGAACGCCGTCGTGTTCGAGCAGGGCGGCTACGTCCACGAGCTGGATCCCGCCACGGGCCGCGAGCACGTCGTGAACATCGCCGCCAACGGCGACTTCCCCTGGATGATGCCGCAGTGGAAGGACGTGTCGAGCCGTGTCACCTCGCTCGCGCTCTCTCCCACCGGCAAGCGCGCCGCGGTGGAGGCGCGCGGCGAGATCTTCACGATTCCCGCCGAGAAGGGCGACGCGCGCAACCTCACCAGCTCGAGCGGCGCGGCCGATCGCGACCCGGCGTGGTCGCCCGACGGCAAGTGGGTGTCGTACTTCAGCGATGCGAGCGGCGAGTACAAGCTCGTCATCGCCTCTCCCGACGGCACGACGAAGCGCGAGATCGCGCTGCCCGAGCCGAGCCACTACTACACGCCGCAGTGGAGCAGCGACGCGAAGCACATCCTGTATCACGACACCGGCCTGCGGCTCTGGGTGCTCGACGTCGCGAGCGGCAGGGCGACGCAGGTGGACACCGACCCGTACATGATCCCCGACCGCTCGCTGTCGCCGAAGTTCAGCCCGGACGGCAGGTGGATCGCGTATTCGCGCCGGCTGCCGTCGATGTTCCGTGCGATCTTCGTCTACGATGTGCAATCGGGCCAGCGCCACCAGGTGACGGACGGCCTCGCCGACGCCACCTCGCCGGCGTGGGACGCGAGTGGCAAGTACCTCTGGTTCCTCGCCAGCACCAACTTCGGCCCGTCGAGCGGCTGGCTCGACATGACGTCGTACGATCATCCGGTCACGTCGGCGCTCTACATGGCGGTCCTGAAGAAGGGCGAGCCGAGCCCGCTGCTGCCGGAGAGCGACGAGGAGAAGGCCGCCGCCGCCGCCACGATGCCGAGTGCACCGGCAGCTGACAGCGCGGCCTCGAAGCAAGCAGTGTCATCCCGCACGAGCGAAGCGAGTGTCGGGACCTCGCGTCCCCGCGCGGCGAGCGTCGCCATCGACTTCGACGGCATCGCCCGGCGCATCATCCCCGTCACCGGTGTCGCCGAGCGCGCGTATGGCGAGCTCCAGGCCGGCCCGGCGGGGACGGTGTACTGGGTCGAGGACGTCCCGCCGAGCGGCACCGCCGAGAGCAGCGGCCCGCGCGGCGGCGTGCTGCACCGCTACCAGGTCAAGGAGCGCAAGGCCGTCCCCTTCGCCAGCAACGTCGTCGACTTCGACATCAGCGCCGACGGGAAGAAGCTGCTCTACCGCACCCCCGGTCCGCAGGGCGGGCTGTTCATCGTCGATGCCGACAAGGCGGTGCCGGCGGCGAACGCGGGGAAGCTCAACGTGCAGCTCCGCATGCTCGTGGATCCGCGCGCCGAGTTCGCGCAGATGTTCAACGAAGGGTGGCGCAACCAGCGCGACTACCTGTACGTGAAGAACATGCACGGCAGCGACTGGCCGGCGATGAAGAAGATGTACGGCGCCCTCCTGCCGAGCGTGAACCATCGCGAGGACCTGAACTACCTGCTCGACATGATGGGTGCCGAGCTCGCCGTCGGACACTCCTTCGTGCGTGGCGGCGACATTCCCGAGACGGCGCGTCCCACGGCCGGCCTCCTCGGCGCCGACTTCTCGGTCGAGAACGGGCGCTACCGCATCGCGAAGGTGTACGACGCCGAGTCGTGGAACCCCGAGCTCCGGGCGCCGCTCGCCGCGCCCGGTGAAGAGGTGCACGCCGGGGAGTACCTCCTCGCCGTGAATGGCGTGGAGCTGAAGGGGAGCGACAACGTCTACCGCCTGCTCGATGGCACGGCGAACCGGCAGACGGTGCTCACCGTGAATGCACGCCCGACGATGGACGGCGCGCACACGGTGACCGTGGTGCCGGTGCCGAACGAGCAGGGGCTGCGCACGCGCGCCTGGGTGGAGCGCAACCGGCGCATCGTCGATTCGCTGAGCCACGGAACGCTGGCGTACGTGTACGTGCCGAACACCTCCACGCCGGGCTACACGTCGGTGAACCGCTACTACTTCGCGCAGCAGGAGAAGCAGGGCGCGGTGATCGACGAGCGGTACAACAGCGGCGGCTCGGCGGCCGACTACATCATCGACCTCTTCCAGCGCGACTTCGACGGCTACTTCAACAACCCGGTCGGCGAGCGCTACCCATTCACGTCGCCCGCGGCGGGGCTCTGGGGGCCGAAGGTGATGATCATCAACGAAATGGCCGGCTCGGGCGGGGACCTCATGCCGTGGATGTTCAAGCACCGCAAGGTGGGCCCGCTCGTCGGCAAGCGGACGTGGGGCGGCCTCGTGGGCATCTGGGACACGCCACCGTTCGTGGATGGCGGCTCGATGCTCGCGCCGCGCGGCGGCTTCTTCACGCGCGAGGGGAAGTGGGCGGTGGAGAACGAGGGGACGTCGCCGGACATCGACGTCGAGAACTGGCCGAAGGACGTCATCGCCGGCCACGATCCGCAGCTCGAGCGTGCGGTGGCGGAGGCGATGCGGATGTTGAAGGAGCACCCGGTGACGCGCGCGACGAAGGAGCCGCCGCCGCCGACGTGGGGGGCGCGGAAGCCGTAATGCCGGTGGAGGAGCGCGTACCCAGCGCGAGCCTGCTGGCGCTGTTCGGGGCCCTCGCCGCGGCGTGGACGCCCGGCGAGGTGGCGAAGGCGATGGTGGAGCACGCCCCCGCGGTGTTCGGTGCGGTGGGTGTGGTCCTCACTCGCCTCGTGGAGCCGGGCGCACACCTCGAGATCATGGAAGTGGGCGACATGCCCGACCCGCTGCGGGAGCAGTGGGCCACCATCCCGATCGATTCCCCGGTGCCGCTCTGCGACGCCGCCCGGCTACGCCAGCCGATCTTCCTGTCATCGCGCGAGGCATGGACCGAACGCTACCCGCACCTCACGCCGGTGCTGGAAGCCACGCGGCACCACGCCAACGCCGTCGTGCCCCTCACGGTGGATTCACGCCTCCTCGGCGTGCTCGGTCTCGCCTTCGAGACCCCGCGCGACTTCGACGACGGGGAGCGGTCCCTCGTGCTCGCCCTTGCCGCGCAGTGCGCTCTCGTGCTCGACCGGGCGCGGCTGCACGAGTCCGAGCGTGAGGCGCGGCAGCAGGCCGAGCAGGCCAATCGCGACAAGGGCGACTTTCTCGCCGCCATCACCCACGACCTGCGCACGCCGCTCAACGCCATCGGCGGCTACGCCGAACTGCTCGAGATGGGGGTGCACGGCCCGGTGAACGCCGCGCAGGCCGACGCGCTCCGGCGCATCCGCGACAGCCAGGACCACCTGCTCGGCCTCATCACCACGGTGCTCGAATACGCACGTGGCGCTGCGGGGGCGGTCAGTTACGAGCTCACCGAGGTGCCGGTGGAGGCGTTGCTCGAGCGTGCGCAGTCGTTCGCGCAGCCGCAGGCGCAGGCGAAGCGGCTCGAGCTGCTCTGCGAGTCGGGCGACACAAGCCTCGTCGTGCGCGCCGACCGCTCGAAGGCGCGCCAGATCCTCGTCAACCTGCTTGGCAATGCGGTGAAGTTCACCGAGCCTGGAGGGACGATCAACCTGTGGGCGGAGCCGAGGCCGGACGACACGATCGCCATCAGTGTCCGCGACACGGGCCACGGCATCGCGGCGTCGCAGCTCGAGCGCATCTTCCAGCCCTTCGTGCAGGTAACGAGCGGTGCGGACCACGAGCAGCAGGGCACGGGGCTGGGCCTCGCCATCAGCCGCGACCTCGCGCGCGGCATGGGGGGCGAGCTGACGGTGGAGAGCACGCTCGGCGTGGGGAGCACATTCACCCTCGTGCTGCCGCGATCGACCGGAGCCTCGTAGCGACTGTCATCCCGCAGGGCGCACCCCTGGGTGTCATCCCGCACGAGCGAAGCGAGTGTCGGGACCTGCCGTCCACGCGGTCGTTGCCGGACTGGCCGACGGGAGTGAGAGGAAAGCGCAGCTGATCGCGTTGTCGTAG
>DASURL010000059.1:0-23480 GCA_036280075.1 Gemmatimonadaceae bacterium
GGGCTATCTTTGACTCATGCCTTCCTTTCCCATCGACGGCGACCCCCTCGTCACTGCCGAGCGACTGCCCGTCCTCCCGCTGCGCGATGTCGTGCTCTTTCCCTACATCGCCATGCCCCTCCTCGTGGGGCGCTCGGCGTCGCTGGCGGCGCTCGAGGCGGCGAACGACGAGGACCGGCTCGTGCTCGTCGTTGCGCAGCGCGACGCGGAGACCCAGGAGCCGGCGGCGGCCGACCTCTACCGCGTGGGGGTCATCGCACGGCTGCGGCAGCTCTCCCGCCTCGGCACGGGGACGGTGCGGGTGCTCGTGGAAGGAGTCGCCCGCGCCCGGGTGACGCGATTCATTCCCGGCGGTGAGTGCCTGCGCGCGCAGGTGGAACCGATGCCCGCGCTGGCCGTGGAGGGCGCGGACGACGAGGTTCGGCTGCGCCGCGCGCTGTCGCTGTTCGAGGAGTACGTGTCGCTCCACCGGCGCCTTCCCGCCGAGCTGGTGACGCTGGTACAGAGCGCCGACACGCCGGCGCGGCAGGTGTTCGCGATGGCGGCACACCTCGGTACGCGGCTCGACCGGCGCCAGGGGCTGCTCGAGATCCCCGACCTGCCCGCCCTGCTCGAGGCGCTCGGCGCCATGCTGAGCAGCGAGATCGAGCTGCTGCGGCTGGAGCGCAAGATCGACGACGACGTGCGCGGCTCGCTCTTCCAGAACCAGCGTGAGTTCTACCTGCAGGAACAGCTCAAGGCCATCCATCGCGAGCTGAGCGGCGAGGAAGGGGACGACACCGATGAGCTCGCGGAGGCGATCGAGCGCAAGGGACTGCCCGAGCCGGTGCTGGCCCGCGCGCGGCGAGAGCTGCGCCGGCTCAAGCGGCTGTCGACGATGTCCCCCGAGTCCGGCGTGGCGCGGACGTATCTCGACTGGATCGCCACCCTGCCGTGGACGGAGCGCACCGACGACGTGCTCGACGTCGCGCACGCGCGCATGGTGCTGGACGAGGATCACTACGGGCTCGAGGACGTGAAGGAGCGCGTGCTCGACTACATCGGCGTGCTGTCGCTCGTCGAGCGGTTGGACGGGCCGATTCTCTGCCTCGTCGGGCCGCCGGGCGTCGGCAAGACGTCGCTCGGCCGCTCCATCGCGCGCGCGCTCGGGCGGAAGTTCGTGCGCATGTCGCTCGGTGGGGTGCGCGACGAGGCGGAGATCCGCGGCCACCGGCGCACCTACATCGGCGCGATGCCCGGCCGCGTGATCCAGGCGATGCGCCGAGCCGAGGTGGTGAACCCGGTGATCCTGCTCGACGAGATCGACAAGCTCGGCAGCGACTTCCGCGGCGATCCGGCGGCGGCGCTGCTCGAGGTGCTGGATCCCGAGCAGAACAAGACGTTCAACGACCACTACCTCGAAGTCGACTACGACCTCTCGCAGGCGCTGTTCATCACGACGGCGAATTCGCTGGCGAGCATCCCCGAGCCGCTGCGCGACCGGATGGAGATCATCCGGCTCGCCGGCTACCTGGACCAGGAGAAGCATGCGATCGCCCGCCAGTTCCTGCTGCCGCGCCAGCTCAAGCAGCACGGACTGGATCCGGCGACCGTCACCCTCGAGGCCGACGTCATCCCGGCGATCGTGCAGCGCTACACGCGCGAGGCGGGGGTGCGCGAGCTCGAGCGCCGCATCGCACGGCTCGCCCGCAAGCTCGCGCGGGCGCGTGCCGAGCGCCGGAGCACCTACGCGCCGGATGTGGCGACGCCGGAACGCGACCACGTGACGTCGGGGATGCTGCACGACATGCTGGGCACCGCGCCGTACGATCCCGCGCAGAACTCCATCGAGGACAAGGTCGGCGTCGCGACGGGGCTCGCGTACACGAGCGTCGGGGGTGACGTGCTGGAGATCGAGGTGAGCGTCGTGCCCGGCCGTGGCCGCCTGCAGCTCACGGGGACGCTGGGCGACGTGATGAAGGAGTCGGCGAGCGCGGCGCTCAGCTACGCCCGGGCGCGCGCGAATGCGCTGGGCCTGGAGCGCGAGTTCCTGCGCACGCGAGACATCCACGTCCACATTCCCGCCGGCGCCACGCCGAAGGACGGGCCGAGCGCCGGCATCGCCATCGCCTGCGCCATCGTGAGCGCGCTCACCGGCGTGCCCCTGCGCGGCGACGTGGCGATGACGGGCGAGATCACGCTGCGCGGCCGCGTGCTGCCGATCGGCGGGCTGAAGGAGAAGTCGGTCGCGGCGCTGCGGAACCGCATCGCGCACGTGATCCTGCCGAAGGAGAACGCGCGTGACCTGGACGAGCTGCCGTCGGAGGTGAAGGCGGGAGTGCAGTTCCATCCCGTGCGCTCGATGGACGAGGTGCTCGCCGTCGCCCTGGCGACGAGCCTCGTGGCGCGCGCCGATGACGACGCGCCGACGATGGTGGCGCATTGACGATGGTGCCGCGTTGAGCGAATCGACAGGGAGCGTCGACCCGCTGGTGATCCGGTCGCTGGAGTTCATCGGCCCGATGGCGACGGTGGATGGCTGGCGTCCGCAGAACGAGCTGCCCGAGGTGGCCTTCGCTGGCCGCTCCAACGTCGGCAAGTCATCGCTGCTGAACAGGCTCGTGCGCCGGAAGGCGTTCGCGCGGGTGAGCAACACGCCGGGTCGCACGCGTGAGATCAACTTCTTCAAGGTGAACGACCAGTTCGTGCTCGCCGACCTGCCGGGCTACGGCTACGCCCGGATCTCCAAGGAGCGGAAGGCGGAGTGGCGGCCCCTGATCGAGGGGTACCTGCGCAGGTCGGCTGCGCTGCGCGGCGTGGTGCAGCTGCTCGACGTGCGGCACGATCCCACCGAGGACGACCGGCAGATGCTCGACTTCCTCGCCGAGCTGGAGACGCCGACGGTCGTGGTGCTGACGAAGATCGACAAGCTCTCGGCGGGCGCCGCGGCGAAGCGGCTGCGGGAGATCGGCGAGCTGCTCCACCTGGACGCGGACCAGATGATCCCCTTCAGCGCCGTCACCGGCGCGGGTCGTGACGAGCTCGCCGAGGCGCTCGTGTCGCTGGTGGAGGAGCGGTGACGCGGGCAGATTAGGGGAATGCCCCTACTTCCACTTCGCCAACTGCCCGCCGCCGACAATGCGTCGCTCGCCGAGGCATGGCTCGAGCGCATCGCCGATGGACTGGAGCGGGCCGGCTCCAGCGCCGACGCGGGCGTAGCCGAGCGGCGCGCCCTCCTTTGCCGCGAGACGCTCGCCGAGCTGACTTTCCCCGAGTACGCCGCCAATTGGGAGGACGCGGTATCGGACGAGACGCTTCCGATGGGGACGCGCCTCGCCCTGTCGGCCCTCGACCCGCGCAACATCACCCTCGAGCCCGAGTTCTACGCCGACTGCGAGGACGCGAAGTTCCAGCTCGTGAAGCCGCTGCTGTGGCTGTGGTACTCGTTCGACCGTACGGTGGTTGGCGGCCAGAACGTGGACCTCGGCGTGAAGCTGCGGCGCCTGCTGGCGCAGAAGATCTTCCGGCGGTGCGGGGAGAACTTCAAGGCGTTCCAGCACGTGGAGTTCTCGTTCGGGCACAACATGGAGGTGGGGGACAACGTCGTGATCCACCGCCACGTGCTGCTCGACGACCGCGGGGGAATCCGCCTGGGCAACAACGTGTCGGTGAGCGACTACGCGAACATCTACAGCCACACCCACAGCATCGTGGACCAGCGCGACGTGACGAATGCGCTCACGGTGCTGGAGGACGGCGTTCGGGTGACGTACCACGCGACGGTGCTGGCGGGCGTGCACGTCGGCGTGCAGGGGATGGTGGGCGCCGTGGCGGTGGCGACGAAGGACGTGAAGCCGTACCACGTGTACGTGGGGATCCCGGCGAAGAGCGTGCGGGTGAAGCCGAACGCGCCCGAGCAGGGGATGGTGCTGGGGACTGCGGGGGCGAGGCCGGCGCGCTGACGCTGGACGTCTGACGGAAGACCATCACACGTGCGAAGTACCTCGTACGGCGTACTTCGTACGTGCGATGGTCTTGGGTACGAATCGTTACCGGTCAGAAAACCCTCAGTACATCCTCCACCGGTCCCGCATTCCCCGTGTGCAGCAGGTGCATGATCTCGCGCAGCGCCTGGCGCTCGCGGGGCCAGACGAAGCGCTCGAGGGCGCGCTCCGGGGTGAGCCATTCGCTCCTCGAATGCTCGGCGCTCAGCGTGACCTCTCCCGCGGGAGGGACGAATGCCGCGAACACCACCGCCAGCTCCACGGTGTGCGACTTGTTCAGGTAGAATGGCTGCACCGACACGTTGTAGAGGCGCTCCACGCGCAGCCCCGTCTCCTCGCGCACCTCACGCTCCGCCGCCTGCTCCGGCTCCTCGCCGGGCTCGATGTGGCCGTGCACCGTCTCCCAGGCGGTCGGGCAGCGGGTGTTCTTCGCGCGCTGGAGCGCGAGCACGCGCCAGCCATCGGTGCGCTGGGCGATGAGGTAGACGTCGACGGTGCCGATGTTGATCGAGGCCATGCTTCCTGCAGAGTGAGGGACGACAGGCCATGGCCGCCCTACCGCGATCGCCAGCGCAGCAGTGCGAGGATGGTCGCCAGCAGGAACCGGCCATGGACACTCGGCGACACCACCAGGTCGGCGTCGTGCGCGAGCGTTCGGACATGGTCGCCAGCGGACCCCTCCGGCGCCAGTGCGACCACGAGCGCGCTGGCGCCGAGCTTCACGTCGCGCGCGCCCGGCGCCCCTTCCACGATGATGGCGTCCAGCGCCCTGCCTTCGGCCCCCGCTCCATCCCGGAGGTCCACGAGAGCCACGTGCGCGCCGACGGCGACCGCGGCCGCCGCGAACTGCGCCTTCACCCGCTGTTCGGCGTTCCCGGCGCTCGAGCCGCCGTCGGGCGACGCACGCCAGCCGACGCGGATCATCGGGGTCCCGCCGGCCGGCGACGGCTCGGTGACGACACGCACCGGCTCCGCGGCCACGCGGCGCAGCTCGTCCATCGTCGTCTCGCCGCGCCGAACCAGCTCGAGCCCGGACTCCCACAGCGTCGCGCACCCCGCTGCCCGCGCCGCCTCGGCAATCGACTCGGTGGACGCGCCGGCAGCCACGCGCCGCTCGAACTCCGGCGATCCGACGAGCACCTCCGCGACCGCCAATCGGCCTCGGTGCCCGGATCCGTCGCAGGCCACGCAGCCGGCCCCTGCGCAGTCGCTGCACCGCCGCCTGAGCAGCCGCTGGGCGATGACCCCCTTCACCGCCGTCGCGATCTGGTAGCCGGCGACCCCGATGTCCATGAGCCGCGTGACGGCGCTCGGCGCGTCGTTGGTGTGCAGCGTGGAGAGGACGAGGTGCCCGGTGAGCGACGCCTGGATCGCGATCTCGGCGGTCTCCCGGTCACGGATCTCACCAACGAGGATGACGTCCGGGTCCTGCCGCATGATGGAGCGCAGCGCCGCGCTGAAGGTGAGCCCCGCCCGCTCGTGCACCTGCACCTGCACGATGCCGGGCAGCCGGTACTCGATCGGATCCTCGACCGTGACGACGTTCACGCCGCGCGCCTGGATCTCCCGCAGCGCGGCGTAGAGCGTGGTCGTCTTCCCGGAGCCCGTGGGCCCCGTGACCAGCACGAGCCCCTCGCGCTGCTCGAGCAGGGACCGGATGCGCGTGAGGTCCGCCGGCGAGAAGCCGATGGCGTCGAGCACGCGGAGCCCTGCACTGCCGTCCAGCACCCGGATGACGATCTTCTCCCCGTGCGATGCCGGCAGCGTGGAGACCCGCAGGTCGACGACGCTTCCCTGGATGGCGACGCGCGCGCGTCCGTCCTGCGGGCGCAGCCGGTCGGCGATGTCGAGCCCGGACAGGATCTTCACCCGTGACACGAGCGATGGTGCAACGCGGCGCGGCAGCATCCGGGCGTGGCGCAGCAGGCCGTCCACCCGGTGTCGGACGGCAATTCCCTGCTCCTCGGGCTCGATGTGGATGTCGCTCGCACCCGCCTGGATCCCTTCGGCGAGCAGTTGATCCACCAGCCGGATGACCGACGTCCCGACGTCGGTGGCGACGCTCGTGTTGTCCTCGGAGACGAAGCCGAGATGCTCCACTTCCACCGGCGGGGCGAGCGGCTCGCGGCGCGACGAGAGCTCGGGGTACCATTTATCGATCTGCCTCGACAGCTCCTCCGGGACGGCATGCACCCACTGCACGCGGTGGCCGGTGGCGAAGCTGACCGTACGCTCGGCGTCGAGGTCGTTGGGATTGCTGGTCGCCACCACCAGCGTGCCGCGCTCGAGCCGCACCGGCAGCACCCCATAGCGTCGCGCCCATCGTTCCACGAGGAGGGCGACGGCGTTCGGGTCCACGCGCGAGAAGTCGGCGCACGGCAGCTCGGTGGGGCAAGGCGACGTCATGGACCGAGCTTACCATGGCCGGCGGCCGGTGCAGCACCGAAGCGATGCGCGCAGCAGCGATCCGCTGCGCGCCGAGCGTCGCGACGCTCAGCGCCGGTGCACGCCCTTCACGAACGAGACGACGGTGCTCACCAGCTGCGGCGCGACGGGCAGTGACGGATCGCTGTAGGACTTGAGCTGCTGGTTCATGTCCGACGGCACCAGCTTGAGCACGTGGTTCATGCCGTCCACGATGACCAGCTTCGCGCGCGGGTCGGCCGCGGCGAGCAGCTTCGCGTCCTGCTCCGACACCTGGATGTCGGTGCTGCCCTGCACGACGAGCACCGGCACCTGGAGCTTCGCCACTTCCTTCGCCGGATCGTGGCGGAACCAGGAGATCAGGTACGGCTGCACGCCCGGCCGGAACAGCGCCATCAGGGCCGGCGGCACGCTGTCCACCGTCCGTCCGACGTCGATCTCCGCCATGATGCTGTCGGCCTGTGCGGCAAGAGGGGCCGGCGCGCGACGCGAGCTGCTCGTGAATCACTGCGGATGCCGGCCGACCCGCTCCCTCGAGCGAGACGAATGCGTCGGCATCCGCGCGCTGCGTGGCGAGCAGTCCCAGCAGTGAGCCCTCGCTGTGCCCGACGACGGTGATCGTCGAGAGGCGGGGGTCGAGGCGCATCCGCTGGATCCACGCCGCCGCGTCGTCGGCAAGCATGTCGAAGCGCAGGTCGGCTTCGGAGGTCAGCGTCCCCCGGCTGCCGCCGATGCCGCGTTTGTCGTAGCGCACCGACGCGATGCCGCGCTCGGCGAGTGCCTCGGCGAGCAGCTGGAGGCTGTTGTTCGGCCCGGGGAGGCCGACGGAGTTCCCGTTGCGATCGGTGGGGCCCGAGCCGGCGATGAGCAGCACGGCGGGCCACGGTGCTGGCGTGCCGGGGCAGAGGAAGCTTCCCTCGAGCGCACCGGCGGGGACGGAGACGCGAATGCTGTCGGAGTCGCACTCCATGGGTGACGTGGCTCGAGTTGCTGTCGCGTTCATCGTGCCCGGGCCCTGGGTGGCGCAGGCCGCGAGGGAGGCTGCCAGAGAGAGGATCGCAGGGAGGATCGCTCGCATCGGTCGCATTCGGATTGCGGTTGGGGCGCTCGCCGATTGCTGGCGATCGCACGGTGATGACCCGCTACAGGACTCCCCAGAAATCGCGCGACACGTCAACGTCGAACGACCAGCGCCCGTGCCGGAGGCCGCGGCCCACCTGGAGGCGCAGCAGGTCGTAGAACGGCTGCAGCGCCACGCCAACACTCGGGTAGACACCGCTGGGATGGTCGACATCCAGCTCGTACGCCCGACGTATCGCGGTTGCCTGCACGAAGGGTGCGAGCGTCGCCTGGCCGGGCACGCGGCCGAACCGACCGAGATTCACCGACGGAAAGGGCACCGGCGTACGCCATTCCACGCGCTGCGAGATCCCGCCACGCGCGGCGAGCTCGTGGAACTCGTAGCCGGGGGCGCTCACCGGCCCGCCGAAGTAGAGCAGCTCCTGTGGTGGCAGCTCGCCGGAACCGCCCGCGGCGCCGGCGTGCGTCGTCAGCACGAGGCGACTGCGGCCGATGGGGCGCTGGACGTCGAGCGTGACGAATGCCCGGGCGACGGTGCTCGGCGCGATCGCAAACGCCGCGTCGTCCGTGGTGAGGCGGCTCAGCCGCACCTCGCCGGCGGCGCGGAGCTCGGTGCCGAGGAAGGAAAGCGCGGTCGGCCGGTCGGCGGCGAGCGAGAGACGCAGCGCGCGGAGCGGCGTCGCCGGGAGGATGCGCGGAAACTCACCCTGCGCCGGTACCGCGCGCAGATCGAGGGCACGCTGGCGCTCGAGCGACGCATCGGCGCGCCAGCGCAGGCCGAACACGCCGCGGGCGTCGACACCGAGTCCCACCGCGCGTACACCGTACGGATCGGTGAAGTCGGAGCCGAACTCCTGCGCGGCGATGGAGTTCACCACCCCGGAGCGCTCCTGCACGTCGCCGGCGTCGCGGAAGTCGCGCTGGGCGAAGAGGCGCACGCCGTAGCGCGGGGACTGCCACTCGATGGTGGCGCCGCCCTTCACCGCCCGGTCGTCCACGCCGTAGCGGGCGCGCGCCGAGACGTCCCAGCCGCGGCCGAAGCGGGTCGCCGCCCCCGCGCCCACCGCGAGCCCTTCGGCGCGGTCGAAGCGCACGAAGTCGGACACGCTGCCGGCGGACAGCATCAGGGCCTGCGAGCGCCGGAGCGCCTGGGCGCGGACGAGGTCGCGGGCTTCGGCCTGCACCTGCCTGATGTCGGCGTCCGTCACCGCACGCACGTCCGGCGGGAGCGAGTCGAGCACACGGCCGGAGAAATGGAAGGTGTCCTGCGCTGCCTTCGGTGCCGGCACGATCTCCGGACCGGCGAACATTGCCGGGTTCAGCCCGACGTTGACCTGGTAGTCGCCGATCTCCCAGCGGCCGCGGATGATGCCGCGCACGGGATAGTCGAGCCAGGTGCCGCCACGGCGGATCTCGATCTCCTGCTTGCGCGGCAGCCAGAAGCGCGTGCCGATGAGCCCATTCTCGATGACGACGAACAGGTCCTCGAGCGCCTTGTCCAGGAACGCCGCGCGCGTGAAGTTGAACGCCATCCGCACCACCTGCGCGTCGTCGCGGTCGATGTAGACGGCGCCGATGATCCGTGGCTGGGTGTCGTTTTTCGGCCGCACCTTCACCTGGTAGAGCATGATGGTGCGCCCCGGCAGGTTCATCGGCAGCGAGTCCGCGATGGCGAAATCGTAGGCCTGGAGCCCCGCCGGCGAGAGTGGATGCGGCACGTCGCGCACCTCGTCCCCCTCGCCGAGCCGGATGATCGCCGGGAAGTTGTTCTGGACGATGCCGAGGTGATCACGGTGATAGGAGATGTCGGTCGGCAGGAGGAGCGTATCGCGCCGGCCGAGGATGCGCTGCTTGCTCAGGTTCGGCGCGAGCCAGTACACTTCGTTCACGAGCTCGTCAGCCTTCACCACCTTGGGCGGCTCGGCGAGCCCCTCGCCGACCTGGGCGAGGAAGGTGACGTAGCCATGCGCGACGGCCTTGTAGTCCCGGAGCCCGGTGTCGGCGAGCTGCCGGACCCGGCGTGCGGTGGCGCGTTCGACGAGCTCGCGGGTGCGTGCGTCGTTCCACTGCTGCGCGCGCAGCGACGCCGGCGCGACGAGGAGCGCGACAGCGCAGGCGACCGTTACCCAGGCGAGCGAGCGAGGCATGTCGAAAGCTCGCCGACGCTCGCGTCCCGGACAAGCACGACCGCATTGCACCGCACATCATGAGCTTTGACGCATTCCGCGCCCGCGCGCGCGCCCATCATCTCGTGCCCGTCTGGCGGGAGACGTTGCTGGATACCGACACCCCGGTGACGGCATTCGCCAAGCTGCGCGCCGCCGGTGGTCCGTTCGCCTTCCTGCTGGAGAGTGCGCCGGCGGGCGGGGAGACCTGGGCGCGCTACACGTTCATGGGCGCCGAGCCGCGCGGCGCGTGGCGGCTGCGCGACGGCGTGGTGGACGAATGGTCGCCGGCGAAGGGGTGGCACGCCGCGCACACGCCGGCGGACCCGCTCGCGCACCTGAACGCGCGACTGCGCGCCTGTCCACCGGTGGAGGTGCCCGAGCTGGGCGGCTTCTGGAGCGGCGCCGTCGGCTTCTTCGGCTACGACACGGTGCGCCTGATCGAGCGACTGCCCTCGCCGCCCCCGCGCGGCGACGACGCGCCCGACGGCCTGTTCGTCTTCACCGATGCGCTCGTCATCATCGACAACCTGCGCTCGCAGGCACGGGTGGTGGTCGGCGTCCCGATCGGCGACGACACGGGCGACGCGGCACTCCGGCGGGCGTACGACGAGGCCGTGGCGACGATCGAGCGCACGATCGCGACGCTGCGCGGCCCCAACGTGCTCCCGCCGCTGGACCTGCGCACCGATGCGCCGGCGGCGCAGGGCGAGTCGTCGTACTCCCGCGAGAAGTTCATCGCGGACGTGGACCGCATCAAGGAATACATCGCCGCGGGCGACGCCTTCCAGGTGCTGCTCGCGCGCCGCATCCGCGTGCCGCACGATTTTCCCTCGGAGGCGCTGTACCGCGCGCTCCGCGCACTCAATCCGTCGCCGTACATGTTCCATCTCGTGCTCGACGGGCTCGAGCTCGTCGGCAGCTCGCCGGAGCTGCTGGTGCGCGTGGACGGCGGGCGGGTGACGGTGCGGCCGATCGCCGGCACGCGGCCACGCGGTGCGACGCCCGACGCCGACGCGGCGATGGTGGACGAGCTGCGCCACGACGAGAAGGAGCGCGCCGAGCACGTGATGCTCGTGGACCTCGGCCGGAACGACGTGGGGCGGATCGCGGAGTACGGCAGCGTGCAGGTGACGGAGTACATGGTGGTGGAGCGCTACTCGCACGTGTTCCACCTCGTGAGCCAGGTGGAAGGGCGGCTGCGCCACGAGCTGGACGCGATCGATGCGCTCGAGGCGTCGTTCCCCGCCGGCACCATGACGGGCGCGCCGAAGGTGCGGGCGATGGAGATCATCGACGAGCTCGAGCCGGAGCGACGCGGGCCCTACGCGGGCGCCGTAGGCTACATCGCCGCCGGCGGCGAGCGGATGGACCTGGCGATTACCATCCGCACCTGCGTGATCGCCGATGGCGTGGCGTCGGTGCAGGCCGGTGCGGGGATCGTGCAGGACTCGGTGCCGGCGTCGGAATGGGCGGAGACGGAGAACAAGGCGCGGGCGATGCTGACCGCGATCGGGCGAGTCCGACAGGCGTTGGGCGCGGGGTGAGCTCCGGCGCCCCGCATACGGCGATGGTGGTGGCCGTGGAGTGTTCCCGGCTCGCCCAGGATACGCGCGGCATCGGACGATACGTCCGGGCGCTGCTGCCACGCCTCGTCGCCCAGCGGGCAACGCTCCGGTTGATGCCCTTCGCGCGCCGGCGCGACGAGCTCGAGGCGCTCCGCGCCACGCTCGAGTCGATCGGGGTGCAACGCGACCGGTGTGAGGTGCGCCTGTTCGCCGACCTGCGCGCCGGCGAGGCGGACCTCTGGTGGTATCCGTGGAACGTCGCACGGCCGGCACCGCGAGCCGGGACGGTCGTGGCCACGATCCACGACGTGGCGCCACTCGCCCATCCGGATCCACGCCGCACCAAGTGGTGGCAGAACCGGCGCTGGCGGCGACTCTATCAGACCACGGCGAAGCGCGCGGCACTGCTCATGACGATCTCGGAGTTCTCCGCCCGGGAGATCGATCACTACCTGGATGTGCCGGCGAGCCGCATCCGTGTCACGCCTCTCGCGGCGGACGACATGCCCGTGCCGGACGCCCGTCGCGACGCGGAGGCACTGGACCGGCTCGGCGTTCACGCCCCGTACGTGCTCGCCGTGAATGCCAACGACCGGCGAAAGAACCTCGCGCTGCTCGACGGCGCGATGCCGTACGTCGCGGATCTCCTGCCGACGACGACGCTCGTGATGGCCGGCCCGCGACCTTCCGGTGACACGGCGGACGCTCCCTGGCGCCACTCGGTTGGCTTCGTGAGCGACGAGGATCTCGCGAGCCTCTATCGTTCGGCCTGCGCCGTGATCGTTCCCTCGCTGTACGAGGGGTTCGGGCTCCCCGTGCTCGAGGCCATGCGCCTGGGCGCACCGGTGATCTGCGCCCGGACGTCGTCGCTGCCCGAAGTGGCTGGCGACGCCGCGCTGTACGTGAGTCCCACCGACGAGCGCCAGCTCGCGCTCGCCATCGTCCAGCTCGTGACCAACGACACCCTGCGGGACTCGCTGCGGCGGGCGGGGCTCGCGCGCGCGGCACGCTTCTCGTGGGACGAGACCGCCCGACTCACCCTCGCCGCATTCGACGACGCGCTCGGCCGCTAGGCAGCCTTCGTCGCCCATAGCATATTCCCACCCCATGCCCCTCCGTCTCGTCAGTCCGGACGGCACGAAGACGTACGACCTGCGCGACGGCGTGCCGCTCATCGTGGGCCGCGCGCCGACCTGCGACCTCCCCGTCTTCGATCCCACCATCTCCCGCCGCCATGCGGAGCTCACCTCGGACGGGGGCGCCGTGGTCGTGCGTGACCTGGGCTCGAGCAACGGGACGTTCGTGAACGGGATGAAGACGAGCAACGCGCTGCTCGCCGTCAACGACACGGTCGCGTTCGGCAAGGTGTCGTTCAGGCTCGCGTCGTACGCCGCGCCGACGCCGAGCTCGTCGATGGCGGGCGTCTCGCGTCCCATGGCCAGCGCGACGATCATCCGCCAGATCCCGATGCCGGAGGGGCGCGCCGGCGTGGTGTCCTCGCGCACCCCGGCGAAAGACAAGAGCCAGGAGAAGCTGGCCACGCTGCTCGAGGTATCCAAGGGACTCACCCGTGCCGTGGACGTGGACACGATCCTCGCCAAGATCGTCGGCTACGCCTACCAGACGCTCGACGTGGACCGCGTGGCGATCCTCCTCCTCGACGACAACGGCGACCTCGTGCCGAAGATCGCGCGCGACCGCCGCGGCGCCGATGCACCGCGCACCGTGCCGCAGTCCATCGCGCGCCAGGCGATCCAGGAGAAGTCGGCGCTCCTCACCGACAACGCCGGCGAGGACGAGCGCTTCGGCGGCGATTCCATCGTCATGCAGCAGGTGCGCTCGGCCATCTGCGCGCCGCTCATCGGCAGCGAGGACCGCGTGCTCGGGGTGCTGTACGTGGACAACCCGAGCATGGCGCACCAGTTCAGCGACGACGACCTCGAGTTCCTCGTCGCCTTCGCCGGCATCGCGGCGGTGGCCATCGAGAACTCGCAGTTCGCCGAGCGCATCCGGCGCGAGGCGCTGGTACGGAGCAACTTCGAGCGGTACTTCGCGCCGCAGCTCGCCGAGCGCATCGCGGACTCGGCGGAGGCGACCAAGCTCGGCGGCGAAAAGCGACCGGTCGCGGTGCTGTTCAGCGACATCAGGGGCTTCACGCCACTCTCCGAGAGCATGAAGCCGGACGAGATCGCGACACTGCTCACGGAATACTTCACCGAGATGGTGGAGTGCGTGTTCCGTCACGGCGGCATGCTCGACAAGTTCATCGGGGACGCCGTGATGGCACAGTGGGGGGCGCCGCTCGGCAACGCGGACGACGCCGACCGCGCGCTGCAGGCGGCAGTGGACATGATGGCGGCGCTCGCAGCGCTGAACGCGCGCTGGCGCGAGCAGGGTCGCCCGACGCTGCAGATCGGGATCGGCCTCAACTACGGCGAAGCGTTCGCCGGCAACATCGGCTCCGAGCGTCGCCTCGAGTTCACGGTCATCGGCGACACGGTCAACACGGCCAGCCGCCTCTGCTCGGCGGCCGATGCGGGGGAGATCCTCCTCTCGGAGAGCGTGAAGCGCGCGCTGCACTCTGCCCCGCCGCTGGAGAAGCGCCCGGCGATGGCGCTCAAGGGGAAGAAGGGGAGCATTCACGTCTACCGCATGCGCATCGAGTGATGCGCGCTCCGCTGCCGGCCGGATACGAACGCGTGACAGCCGGCCGGTGCTGGGCCGTGGTGCATGCCGACTCCCGCGCCGATGCGGTGGCAATGCTCGCCGAGGGAACGTTGTACGAGGCGGCGGCACGGGATCTCGCAGCGCGCATGTTCTCGGGGCGCGGCATCACGTACGCCATCGCGCTGCCCGTGTCGGGGACTCGCGCGGTAGTGCGCCACAACCGCCATGGCGGGTTGCTCGCCCCGCTGACGCGCGACCTCTTCCTGCCGCCGACGCGTGCACCGTACGAGCTGGCCGTCTCGCTGCGGCTCGCGTCGCTCGGCGTGCGCACGCCCGATGTGCTGATGTACGGCGTGGAGCGGGTGGGCCCAGGGCTGCGGCGCTCGGACGTGGTGACGCGAGAGGTCGACGGGGGCCGCGACCTGTCGACGTACATGATTTCCGACGCCGCGGCCGCCGAGCGCGCCGCCGCGTGGGCGGCGGCGCACGAGCTGGTGCTGGCCCTGAACGCCGCCGGCGCACGGCACCACGACCTCAACGTGAAGAACATCCTCCTCGCGCCGCTGCACGGTCGGCTGGCAGCGTGGGTGCTGGACGTGGACCGGGTGGATTTCGGAGAGCCGGGATCCGATGCCGTGCGGCGAGGAAACGTGGAGCGCCTGCTCCGCTCGGCCCGCAAGTGGCGAGACGTGCACGGGGCGGTGTTCGATGAGGAGGAGCTCAGCGGCCTGTCGCCCTGAGCGGAGTTCCTCCGTGCGTCCAGTGTCGTGTCGTCGGGGCGCGCCTCGGCAGAGCTTCTCTCACTGTACCGCTCCATGTCGAGTAGCCCGCCTCGGCAGGGCTCCTCACGGCGGCACGGCTCCCGGCCGAAGGGGAACGCAGATCATCGCAGATAACTGCAGGATCACCACTGATCTCTCCGTGTGAGAGATGGCTCCCTGCACCCCGAAGCCTCACGGGGCCGTTCGCAAGAAGCAGAACCTTGGGGCGGTAAGGAGAGGAGCCCCGTCTCAGGCGATTGCGCTCCCGACCCACGCCTCCACCCGCTCCCGCACCTGCGCCGTCGCGATCGCGCTGACATCCGCGCCCGGCGCCACGAGCACTTCCGCCTGCGGGCCGAGTGGCGCCCACCGCCCCGGATGGATCGGTGGCGTGGCCGCGAACAGCCCGAGCGCGTGGATACCCACCGCGGCCGCGAGGTGCAACGGACCGGTGCTCGCGGCAATCAGTCCATCGGCACCGGCCAGCAGCGCGATCAGCTCCGTCAGGTCGAGCTGCCCGGTGAGGTCCTCCACCCCAGGTGGCAGCGAGGCGATCCAGTCCCGCAACGCCGCCCCTTCCGCCCCCGAGCCCGTGACCAGCACCTGCACGCGCGCGGGATCGAGCGACTCTGCCAGCGCCTTCCACTGCGCGAGCGGCCACTCACGCGCGCTGCCGCTCGAGCCGGGGTGCAGCACGAGGCGGAAGCGATCGTCGCGCAGTCGCGTCGTGACGCGCTGTGGCAGTGGGACGCGAGGCCGGATTGCCGTGAGTGGCGTCAGTGCCGCCAATGGCGGGATGGTCGGGCCGAGCAGCCGGCGCGCGAGCCGGACGTTCAGCTGCGCCTCGTGCAGCGTCGACCGCTTGCGGCTGAACCGCTCCAGCACGTTGCACGTGAGCCAGTGGTACCAGCGGTGACTCGTCCCGATCCGCAGCGGAATTCGAGCGGCCAGCGCCGCGCGCGCGATGCCGGGGCGCGGAAAGACGTGCACGATCGCGTCCGCGCGGGCCGCGCGAAGGAAGTCGCGCTGCGCGGCGGGATCGGCGTCCGACACCGTGTCCCAGTCCAGCACCTCGTCCACGTGCGGGCTGGCCTCCAGGAGCGGTCGCGTGTACGCGCGGCCGAGTGCCACCACGCTCGCCCCCCGCTGCGAGCGGAGGAGCGCGCACAGCGGGAGGGTGAGGACGACGTCGCCGATGCGGTCGGTGCGGCTGACGATGATGCGCACGGTGGTGAGCACTGGTGGCGCGCGAGCCGGCGATCTGCCGGTCGCGCAATATAAGACGCGACAGGCGCTGACCGCGCAGTTGTAGCCCCGCGCCGGTTGCCGCTACCTTTTGTCATGTCCTCACCCACCCTCCGGCGGCGGTCCCCTCGCCACGCGGCATGACCGTCCTCCTCGCGGTCCTCGCCGCACTCTGGTTCGTCGTCGCCATCGCGCTCGCCATCCCCCTGCTCCGGCAGCGCAGCGCGCGGAAGCAGCGCAATCTCTTCGGCGAATGGCCCGTGCGGCGCGTGACGCCGGAGGTGGTGGACCCGGTCTTCCAGCCCGGCCCATTCGGTCCCACGCGCGAGACCGAGGTGGCGTTCATCGGACGAGGACCGTACGTCGTGGACGGCGGCACGTCCGACGCCGAGGCCTGGGTGCTCGCCGTGCTCGCGCGACGTTCGACGCTGATGTTCGAGTTCGGCACCTGCACGGGCAAGACCGCGTATCTCTGGGCGAGGAACTCTCCGCCGGGCGCGCGGGTGGTCACGCTGACCCTGGCGCCGGACGACGTGTCCAGCTACCAGCGCGAGTCCAGCGACGACGCGAGCGACGTCCAGTTCGCCCTCCGCGAGTCCAGCCACACCGACTTCCTTTACTCCGGATCGCCGGTGGACGGGAAGGTCGAGCAGCTCTTCGGCGACAGCAAGACGTTCGACGTCTCGCCCTGGGAGGGGCGCTGCGACCTCGTGTTCGTGGACGGCTCGCACGCCTACTCGTACGTGGTGAGCGACAGCGAGAAGGCGCTGCGCCTCGTGGCGCCGGGCGGGCTGGTGCTCTGGCACGACTATGCGGGGCCCCGCCACGCCCCGGGAGTGTATCGCGCACTCAACGAGCTCGCGGGCCGCATGCCTCTCGTTCGCATCGAGGGTACCACGCTGGTGGCCTACCGCCGCCCGGCGAGCGCCAAGTCGTGAGCGCCACGCCACTGGTCACGCTGCCACGCGCACCGCGCATCGGCATCGTGATGATGAGCGCCGTGGGCGACGCGGTGCACGTCCTCCCCGTGCTCAACGCGCTCAAGCGCCACGCGCCCGACGCGCACGTCACCTGGGTGCTGCAGCCCGGCGCGGCGTCGCTCGTCCGCGGTCACCCCGCCGTGGACGACATCGTCATCTTCGACCGTGCGCTCGGCTGGCGAGCATACCCCGCCGTGCGCCACGAGCTGGCACAGCGCCCGTTCGACGTGGTGCTCGCGCTGCAGGTCTACTTCAAGGCGGGGCTCGTCACCGCGCTCACGAAGTCACCGGTGAAGCTCGGCTTCGACCGCGCCCGGGCGCGTGACCTCAACTGGCTCTTCACCACCGATCGCATCCACCCGCGCGAAGGCCAGCACGTGCAGGACCAGTACTTCGAGTTCCTCGAGGCGATGGGCGTGCCGCACGAACCAGTCGTGTGGAACCTCGGGCCCTGGGAGCACGAGCGTGCCTGGCAGCGGGAGTTCCTGCGGCAGTTCGACCGTCCCATCGCGCCCATCGTCGTCGCCACGAGCAAGCCGGAGAAGGACTGGATGCCGGAGCGGTGGGCGGAGGTCGCGGACGCGCTGTACGGCGACTACGGACTGCAGCCGGTGCTCGTCGGCGGCAAGTCGCCGCGCGAGCTCGCGGCCGAGCGCGTGATCCTCGATCGCGCCAAGGTGCCGGTGACCTCCGCGCTCGGCAGCGGGCTTCGCAACCTGGTCGGCATCCTCGACGGCGCGGCGCTCGTCCTCTCTCCCGACACCGGTCCGCTGCACATGACCGTCGCGCTGAATCGACCCGTCGTCTCGCTCATGGGCTACACCAACCCGAAGCGGGTCGGCCCGTACCGTCGCTTCCACGACCTCATGATCGACGCCTACGGCGATCCCGGTGAGGACTATCCATTGTCGATGGAGAACCGGCCGGGCCGCATGCCGCGCATCACCGTGCAGGACGTGCTCGAGCGCGTGCAGCGGTGGAAGGAGCGCTACGCCTGAGCCACCGACAGCCCGCCGCCGAACCGGTAGTACACGCCGAGCTCGGCGAGCAGGCGCACGAGTCGCTGCAGCGGCAGCCCCATCACGGCGAAGTAGTCGCCATCCACGCGCGCGACGATCGTCGCGCCGTACCCCTGGATGCCGTAGGCACCCGCCTTGTCCATCGGCTCGCGCGTCGCCACGTACTCGGCGATCTGCTCGGCCGACAGCGGATGGAAGGTGACGCCGACCTCCTCCACCGCCGAGCGCTCCTCGCCGTTCCAGCGCACGGCGACGGCGGTCATCACCGTGTGCGACCGTCCGCTCAACCGCGCCAGCGTCGCGCGCGCCTCCGCTTCGTCGTTCGGCTTGCCGAGCACCTCGCTATCGAGGATGACGATGGTGTCGCTGCCGATCACCAGCGCCTTCGGCTCGCGTGCGGCGACGGCTGCCACCTTTTCCCGCGCCAGGCGCTCGCAGTGCGCGCGCGGATCCTCGTCCGGCCACTGGGTCTCGTCGATGTCCGCCGGCTGCACGGCATGGGCGATGCCCACCAGCGAGAGCAGCTCGCGCCGGCGAGGCGACTGCGAGGCGAGGATCACTTCAGGGGTCATCGTTCCAGCCACAGGGTCACCGGTCCGTCGTTCACCAGCTCCACGTCCATCATCGCGCCGAACTCACCCGTCTCCACCTGCACGCCGCGCTCCCGTAACAGGGCGACGAAGCGCTCGTAGAGGGGCACCGCCACCTCGGGCCGCGCTGCGTCGATGAAGCTCGGTCGCCGCCCCTTCTCCGCGTTGCCGTAGAGCGTGAATTGCGAGACCACCAGCAGCGCGCCGCCCACGTCCGCCAGCGAGAGGTTCATCTTGTCCTCTGCATCGGCGAACAGGCGCAGCCCGATGACCTTGTCGGCCATCCAGGTCAGCGCCGCTTCGGTATCGGCATGGGTGAGCCCGACGAGAAGCAGGTATCCGCGGCCGATGCGGCCGGTGACGCGCTCGCCGACGCGCACCTGGGCCCGCGAGACGCGCTGGAGCAGTACACGCATGGCGATCGGGTGAAAGGGTGGCCGCAAGATAACCGCGCGCTTGTTCCGGAGCGGCGGTGACCGCACCTTGGAGGCATGGCTGCCCCATCCGCCCTCCAGCTCGAGCAGACGGTCGACGTCGAGACGCCAGAGCTCGTCGTCCTCACCTATTCCATCGCGGGAATCGGTTCGCGCGTCGTCGCGGCGCTGGTGGACCTCGTGATCTGCGTGGCCGCGATGGCCCTCCTCGCGGCGGCGACGCTCGTGCTGGAAATCCCGATGCGCCGGGGCATCGGCCCGCTCGGCCGCGGCGGCAGCTGGCTCGTCGCGTTTCTGGTGCTCGGGCAGTTCGCGATCCTCTGGGGCTACTACGTGCTGTTCGAGGGACTGCGCGACGGCCAGACGCCGGGCAAGCGGCTCTTCCGGTTGCGCGTCGTGCGCGAAGGCGGCTACTCGGTGACCTTCGCCGCGTCGGCGCTGCGCAACCTCGTTCGCGTGCTCGATCTCCAGCCCGGCTTCATCTACCTCGTCGGCCTCGGCACCATGCTCGCCACGAAGCGCAATCGCCGGCTCGGGGACCTCGTGGCGGGCACCATCGTCGTGCGCGAGGACGTCGGCGAGCTGTCGAAGGCCGCGCCCCGGCGTGCACGCGGCGTGGACGCCGAGACAGTCACGGCTCTGCAGACGCAGCTCAGCGAGGATGAATACGTCGTGCTGGGACGATTCGTCGAGCGATGGGGCTCGCTGGAGCCGCTGCGGCGCGCCGCCATCGCCCAGCAGCTCGCCACGCGCTTCGCCGCGGCGCTCCCCGACGACAACCGCGCTCCGGCGGCGCGCCTGCTCGAGCTGCACGAGCGCGAGCGCCAGGCTCGGGCGCGCGGCGTCTCATCTCGGGGAGAGACCGGCGCCGGCCGCGAGCGGCAGGCGCTCATCGCCGCCGGCTCGCCACGCTGGAATGCCTTCGCGGTGCGGCTCGCCGCGGCGCAGCGGAACGGATTGCGCTCGCTCGGCGAGCAGGGCGTGCGTGACTTCGTCGCCGAATACCGCGCCCTCGCCGCGGACCTCGCCCGACTGCGCACCGCCGCCGGCGGCCGCGCGCTCGACGAGCTCTTCCAGCTTGGCCGCCTCGTGGCCGGCGCGCACAACCTCCTGTATCGCGACCGGGGCACCGCGCTCAGGACGGCCTTCCGCTTTCTCTTCGCCGACGTCCCGCGCGAGATCCGCCGTTCGGTGCGTCCCATCGGGCTCGCGGCGCTCCTCATGTTCACGCCGGCCATCATCGCCGCCACCGCGGTGATCCGGGAGCCCTCCGTTGCGCCACGCATGGTGCCGGCGAGCATGCTGCAGCGGGCCGATGAAGGGGTGCGCCGTGCCCGCAATGGCGAAGGCTACATCCCCGATCCGCAGCTCTTCCGGCCGGTGATGGCGAGCGCGATCGTCGCCAACAACGTGCAGGTGAGCTTCGCCGCCTTCGCCGGCGGCATCGCCTTCGGCGTGATCACCGCCTTCCTCCTGCTCGCGAACGGCATCTCGCTCGGCGCGGTCACGGGACTCTACGTCAGCAAGGGGATCGGCACCCTGCTCCTGGCGTTCGTGGCGCCGCACGGCGTGCTCGAGCTGTTCGCCATCTGCGTCGCGGCGGGCGGGGGCTTCCTGCTCGCCGCCGCGCTGCTCCTCCCCGGTGCACGGACCCGCCGCGCCGCACTGGCCGAGAATGGGCGTCGCGCGGCGCGGCTGCTCGCCGGGTCCACGCTGCTGCTGCTCGCGGCGGGGAGCCTCGAAGGGCTCGTGTCACCGATCGAGTGGTGGCCGCTGGAAGGCAAGCTCGCCGTGAGCGCGACGACGCTCGTGCTGCTGGTGGTCTACCTGATGGAAGGGCGCGAGGCGGCACCCTCGGCACCGCGGAGTGACAGGGAGCCGACGTCGCTCGCGCTCGGCGCCGTCACAGAGCCCCGCGCGCCTTGAGCTCGAGGTACTGGCTCACCACGGCCGCCGCCATCGCGTCGGGCGCCACGTCCAGCACCACCACCCCCGCGTCGCGCATGCGCTGCAGCGCCGTCGCGCGCTCGGCGAGCAGCTCCGCCGCCGCCGCGCTCTCGTAGACGGCCTCGGCGTTGCCGGCCGCGGGCACCACGGCGGCGGCGAGCAGCGCCTCGTTCCGCAGCGCGACGACGACGGCCAGGTGACGCGACACGCCATGCGTCAGGTGCGCGAGCAGTGCCCGCGCCGCACGAGGTTCGAGTACGTCGGTGATGAGCACGATGAGCGCGCGCTTCCGCTGTCGCTGCGCCAGTGCGCGGAACGCTGCGGCGTAATCCGGCTCGGCGAGCGACGGCTGTACGGGGACGAGCGCCGCGCGCATCGCCTGCAGCGCCGCCACTCCTCGCTGCGCCGGCACCAGGGCGCGGATACGGTCGTCGAAGACCATCGCACCCACGCGATCGCCCGCGCTCGCCGCCACGTCGGCGAGCACCAGCGCCGCCGACAGCGCGTACTCGAAGCGCGGGAACTCGCCGGCGAACTGGGTCATCGAGCGGCCGGCGTCCACCAGCACGTACACCGTCTGCGACTGCTCGATCGTGAACTCGCGGGTGATCGTGTGGCCGCGCCGCGCCGTCGCCTTCCAGTCGATGTGGCGCGGATCGTCGCCCGGCACGTAGTCGCGCAAGCGCGCGAAGCTCCGGCCCTCGCCGCGCCGGCGTGCGTCGCGCACGCCCGCCGCGGCCAGGCGCTGGTGCACGGCGAGCCAGCGGAACCGCCGCACCCCCGCCAGCGAGGGCGCAACGACGATCCGGTCATCCGGCTGGTAGCGCAGCGTGCGCGCCACGAAGCCAATGGGAGTGAAGACGCGCAACGCCACCGGGCCGAGCGGCGCTTCGCCGCGCGTGCGGCCCTCGAGCGTGAAGGAAAGTTCGCCGGTGCCGCGCGGCGGCAGTTCGAGCGCGTGCCGCGCGCCGCTCGCAGCCACATGCGTCGCCGGCAGGGCATCGAACAGCGTCACGTGGAGCGGACGCCCCCAATGCGAGCGAACGACGTAGCGGGCCCCACCGGCGTCTCCCACACCGAGCGTGAACGGCGCCTCGCGTTCCACGTCGAGGTCGCGCGTCTCCGGCAGGAGCGCGACGTCCACCGCGATGGCCACGACCAGCGCAACCGTCGCAGCGGCTGCCACGACGAATCCGGCGCTCCACCAGCTCAGCAGCCAGAGCGGCGCGAGCAGCGCCATCGCCACTGCGAGGCGCCGAGTCGGCAGGAATGAGGTCGCCGTGCTCACGGCGCGGCGCCACACGCTCATCGGGTGCGCTCCCTCATGCTTCCTCCCCTTCTCCCCTTCTCCCCTTCCCTCACTCCGGAACGCGCACCCGCGCCAGCAGGGCGGCGAGCACGTCGTCGGTCGTCCGGCCTTCCACTTCCAGCTCCGGCGCGAGGGTGATGCGATGCCGGAGCACGGCCGGCGCCACCCCCTTCACGTCATCCGGCGTCACGAAGTCGCGTCCTTCCAGCACCGCCGCGGCGCGTGAGGCGCGGAAGAGCGACACCGTCGCCCGCGGCGAGGCGCCGAGCGAGAGCATGCGCTCCTCGCGCGTGGAGCGCGTGATGTCGGCGATGTAGGTGCGTACCTCCTCCGCCACGCGCACACCGTCGACGAGTGAGCGGAGCTGCGTGGCTTCCTCGGCGCTCAGCGCGGCGGCCACCGGCACGGCGGCGATGCGCTCGGCGTCGAATCCCGCCTCGTAGCGCGCCAGCAGCTCGAGCTCCGCCTCGCGCGTCGGGTACGGCATCACCGTCTTGAGCAGGAAGCGGTCGAGCTGGGCCTCGGGCAACGGATACGTTCCCTCGTGCTCCACCGGGTTCTGGGTGGCGTACACGGTGAACGCGGAGCCGAGGGGACGCGAGACGCCGTCCACCGTGACCTGGCGCTCCGCCATCGCCTCCAGCAGGGCGGACTGCGTCTTCGCCGGCGCGCGATTGATCTCGTCGCCGAGCAGCAGGTCGGTGAAGATCGGTCCCGGCTGGAACTCGAATCCGCGCGTGGGGTCGCGCAGCACGTTCACGCCGGTCACGTCGCTCGGCATGAGGTCGGGGGTGAACTGGATGCGCGAGAAGCGGAGGCCGAGCGCGCCGGCAAGGGCGCGCACGAGCAGGGTCTTCGCGGTGCCGGGCACCCCTTCGACCAGCACGTGGCCGCGCGCGAGGAATCCGGTGAGCGCGTCAGCGATGGTGGCGTCCTGCCCCACCACGTAGCCGGCGACGGCCGCGCGAACCTTGTCGAGGAGCTCGGCGCCCCGGTCCACCGTGATGCTGGTGCTCATGCGTGAGTGGTGAGGAGGGAATCTTCGAGCCGGCGCAGCGCCGCGGCCACGCCCGGAAGCTCGCGTGAGGTCAGCGGCTCGCGCAATGCACGCTCGACGAGGGCAACGTCGTCGGCGCGCTCCGGCAGCGCTCGAGCCGTATCGGCCAGGAACGCCTCGTCGGAGCGGGACCGGTGCAGCGCGCCGGCCCCTTCCACCCGATGGCGCAGGACGCGCAGCAGCCGCGCCGTGGCGGTGCGCGTGGCCTGCACCTGCTCGTAGGCGTGCGCCAGGGCGTCCACCTGCTCCAG
>DASURL010000060.1:0-3299 GCA_036280075.1 Gemmatimonadaceae bacterium
ATCAGCAGCTCGATCAGCCGGTTGGCCGCGGCGATGTCGTCGCGCGGCGGGACGTCCGGCAACGCCATGACCTCGCGAAGGAGCTCGGCGGCGCGGCGCGGGTCGTTGCCGCGTGACGCGTAGAGCGCCGCGGCGCGCAGCCGCGCCGAGACCATTGCAGGCCGTTCGGCGATGATCGCCTCGTAGGACGCGAGCGCGTCATCCACCTGGCCGCGCATGACGAGTGACTCCTGATACGAGAACTGCTCCTCGTACGGCGTGCTCGCTCCACTCAGCATCACGCGGTGAAAGCCGGCACCCGCGCCGGCGCTCAGCGTGAGCCCGATGCCCGCCGAGAGCGCGCCAGCGACTGCGGCCACGAGCAGCACGCCGAGAGAGAGGCGGTGCACGATCAGCAGCCAGGCGCTGATGATCGTCCCGAACACCAGCAGGCCGTAGGCGAGGGCGCGGACGTCGTCGACTGCCGCCGCGCCTTTGCGGTCGAACAGGGTGGTCCTGTACGGCCTGGGTTCGTCGGCGGACGCAGGTGGCGACGTCATGCTCCCGGGACGTTCGAACAGGGGGCAGGGCAACGGGAAAACTCCCGACACACCTGATGCGCTTCTCCCGATGAGCGGCCTCCCCGGGCAACCCTAGCTTGGCGTCGAATGCGCAGGGCGTGTCACCGTCCGGTGGCGACGCCGACGCATTCGTGCCCGGCTTCCCCTCATCGCCCGAGTCCCATGACCACACCCAAGCAACTGCGCGCGCTGCTCCTCGGAGCCGCGACGTGCACCGCGGCGGGCCTCGCCTTCTTCGCCTGCTACACGAGTCCCGGGAACGCGAACCTCGCCAGCGGTGATGCCGCGAGCAAGGTCTACGTGGCTCCCGGCAAGTACGACCAGTACTACGCCTTCCTCTCCGGCGGCTTCAATGGCCAGATCGGCGTCTACGGACTCCCCTCCGGCCGCCTGCTGAAGTTCGTCAGCGTCTACTCGCAGAACCCCGAGACCGGCTGGGGCTACAACGAGGAGACCAAGCCGATGCTGCAGACCTCCTACGGCAGCATCCCGTGGGACGACTCGCACCATCCCGAGCTCTCGCAGACCGACGGCGTGCCCGACGGGCGCTGGCTGTTCATCAACGCGAACAACACGCCGCGCGTGGCGCGCGTCGACCTGAGCACCTTCGAGACGACGGAGATCCTCCAGATCCCGAACTCCGCCGGCGGCCACGCCTCGCCCTTCACGACGCCGGACACGAAGTACATCGTGTCGGCCACGCGGTTCAGCGTGCCGATGAACCACGCCGACGTCGCCATCGACAGCTACAAGCAGAACTTCAAGGGCACGGTGTCGTTCATCCGCGCCGACCAGCCAGGCAACATGGACATCGCGTTCCAGATCCTGATGCCGGGCTACAACTACGACCTCGGCCACGCCGGCAAGGGCCCCTCCGACGGCTGGTTCTTCTTCACGACGTACAACACCGAGCAGGCGTACGAGAAGCTCGAGCTGAACGCGTCGCAGAACGACAAGGACTTCATGGCCGCGGTGAACTACCGCGCCGCCGAGCAATGCATCGCGCAGGGAAAGGGAAGGACGGTCCCCGCCGAGTATTACCACAACGTGCTCGACGAGAAGTCGGGACAGGCGCACAGCGAGAAGAAGACGAGCGTGATGACGCTCGATCCCACCGCGTGCCCCGGCGTCGTGTATTTCCTCCCCACCCCGAAGTCGCCGCACGGCGTGGACGTGGATCCCACCGGCGAGTACATGGTGGCCGGCGGCAAGCTCGCCACCATCATCCCGGTGCATTCGTTCACGAAGATGCAGAAGGCGATCGCCGACAAGCAGTTCGACGGCGACGAGTACGGCATCCCGGTGCTCAAGTACAGCGCGACCATCGCCGGCGAGGTGCAGAAGCCCGGCCTCGGTCCCCTGCACACCGAGTTCGATGGCAAGGGGAACGCCTACACCTCGATGTTCATCTCGAGCGAGATCGTGAAATGGAAGCTGGGCACGTGGGAAGTGCTCGACCGCATGCCGGTCTACTACTCGATCGGCCACCTCATGATCCCGGGCGGCGACTCGAGGAAGCCGTGGGGGCAGTACGTGCTCGCGCTCAACAAGATCACCAAGGACCGCTACCTCCCCACGGGTCCCGAGCTCTCGCAGTCGGCGCAGCTCATCGACATCAGCGGCAACAAGATGAAGATGCTGCTCGACTTCCCGACCATCGGCGAGCCGCACTATGCGCAGGCGCTGCCGGCGGAGCTGATCAAGAGCAAGCAGGTCAAGTTCTACAAGCTCGCCGAGAGCACGCACCCGGGCGTGGTGAAGGCCGAGAGTGACGGTGGGATTTCGAGACAGGGCCGGCGCGTGGACGTAAAGATGGCGGCCATCCGCTCGCACTTCGCCCCCGACAACCTCGAGGGCGTGCAGGTGGGTGACACGGTGTACTTCCACGTCACCAACATCGAGCAGGACTGGGACATCGTGCACGGCTTCGCCGTGCTCGGCGCCGAGAACGCGGAGCTGATCATGCCGCCGGGCGCCACGCGCACCCTCAAGTGGGTCCCGAAGGCCACGGGCGTCTACCCCTTCTACTGCACCGACTTCTGCTCGGCGCTCCACCAGGAGATGCAGGGCTACGTGCGGGTGTCGCCGGCGGGCTCGAACGTGCCGCTCGTCGCCAACATCTCGAAGAAGGCGCAGGCGCAGATGGCGAAGGCGAACGGCGAGAAGAAGGATGACGCGCACGAGCGGCATGGCGCCGCCGGCAAGGAGCGGTAACGGACATGACCAGACTCTCCAGACTCCTCGTGGGTGCAGCGGCGCTGCTGCTGGTGCTGCTCTATGTGCTGCCCCTGTGGCATGTGCGCCTGGTGGCGCCCCAGTACCCCGAGGGGCTGGGGATGAACATTCACGTCGCCTCGGTGCGGGGGGCGACCGAGACCGACCTGAACAACATCAACAGCCTGAATCACTACATCGGCATGAAGCGGATCGAGAGCGACGCGATCCCGGAGCTCACCATCATGCCGTGGCTCGTCGGCGCGCTCGTGGCGGGCGGGGTGCTGGTTGCCCTGCTCGGCCGGCGGGTCCCGCTCTACACGTGGACCGGCGGCTTCGCGCTGCTGGGAGTCGCCGGCCTCGTGGACTTCTGGCGGTGGGAATACGACTACGGCCACAACCTCGACCTCGAGGAGGCCATCATCAAGATCCCGGGAATGAGCTACCAGCCACCGCTCATCGGGAGCAAGCAGCTGCTGAACTTCACTGCCACATCGTGGCCGGGGCTCGGCGGCGTGGCGGCGG
>DASURL010000061.1:0-2028 GCA_036280075.1 Gemmatimonadaceae bacterium
AAGCGCGCCGCGTACGACCGCTACGGCGACGCCGCGTTCACGCGCGGGGGGGCCGGCGGCCCCGGGGGCGGGTTCCACCACGTGGACCTCTCCGAGGCGCTCAACATCTTCATGCGCGACTTCGGCGGCTTCTCCAGCCTCGGCGACCTGTTCGGCGCCCAGGGGCGGCAGGCCACCGGCCCGCGCACCGGCTCGGACCTCAAGCTCACCGTCGAGCTGTCGCTGGCCGAGGTGGCCACCGGCGTCGAGAAGACGATGACGCTCAAGGTCCTCGACCCGTGCGACCGCTGCGAGGGGATCGGCGCCGAGCCGGGCTCGGAGCCGGTGACGTGCACGACGTGTAACGGCTCCGGCGAGGTGCGCCGCGCGCAGCGCTCGTTCTTCGGACAGTTCGTCACCGTCGCGCCGTGCCCCACCTGCAAGGGCGAGGGGCAGATCATCGAGTCGCCGTGCAGGAAGTGCCGCGGCGAGGGGCGCGTGCGCGGCGACAAGACGATCAAGGTGCAGGTGCCGGCCGGCGTCGCCACCGGCCAGTACATGACGCTGCGCGGCGTCGGCAATGCCGGCACGCGCAACGGCGGCCGGGGCGACGTGCACGTGGTGTTCGAGGTGGCCGACGATCCACGCTTCGAGCGCGACGGCGAGGACCTGTACACGGAGGTGCTCGTCACCTACCCGCAGCTCGTGCTGGGCTCCACGGTCGAGGTGCCGACGGTCACCTCGACGGTGGCGCTCACCATTCCGCCCGCGACGCAGAGTGGGCAGGTGTTCCACCTGCGTGGGCGCGGGCTCGCGCGCGTGAACTCCAGCGGCACCGGCGACCTGCACGTGCGCGTGCAGCTCTGGACGCCGGATCGGATCGGCGACGAGGAGCGTCGCCTGGTCGAGCAGCTCGCTTCAGTGTCGAGCGCCGTGCCCACGGAGCGCGACAAGGGCTTCTGGGCGAAGATGAAGGAAGCGCTCGGCGCGTGAACTGGCTCTCCGTTCGCGTGCGACCCGGCGAGTCGCCGGACGCGGCGCTCGCCGCGCTCTTCGACATCGGCTCGGAGGGAGTGCAGGAAGCGGCTGGCGAGCTGCTGACCCACTTTCCCGGTGATACGGACGAGGTGATGGTGCGTGCCGCGATCCTCGCTGCCGATCCGCGCGCCCACGTGGAGACGCGAGTCATCCCCGCGGTGGATTGGAGCGAGCAGTGGAAGCGCGGCATTGGCGCCCACGAGCTCGGGCCGCTCGCCATCGTGCCGCCCTGGATGGCCGACGGACGGGATCCGGCGACGACGATCGTCATCGAGCCGGAGATGGCGTTCGGCACCGGCGAGCACCAGACGACGCGCGGCGTGGTGCGGCTGCTCCCGTCCGTCATCCGCGCCGGCGATCGGGTGGCCGACCTCGGCGCGGGAAGCGCGGTCCTCAGCATCGCGGCCGTGAAGCTCGGTGCGCAGCAGGTGACGGCGATCGAGCTGGATCACGATTCCATCGCCAACGCCGAGCAGAACGTGGCGCGCAACGGCGTCGCGGAGCAGGTCACGGTGATCGAGGGCGACGCCGCGCTGCTGCTTCCGCTGGTGGCGCCGGTTCGCGTGGTGCTGGCGAACATCATCTCGTCGGTGCTGCTCGAGCTGCTGCCGGTGATCGCAAGAGCACTCACGCCGGACGGCGAAGCGGTGCTGAGCGGGATCCTCGTGGAGGAGCGGGCGATGATGCTGGAGGCGCTCACCGCAGGCGGGTGGACGCTGCTCGGCGAAGACGAAGAGGGAGCGTGGTGGAGCGCGCGGATCGCGCGCCGGTAGGGACCTTCTACGCGCCCGGCGCGTGGGGACCGCTCGTCGAGCTGAGCGAGGGCGCGGCACATCACGCCACCGTGAAGCGGTTGAGCCTCGGCGATCCCGTGCGCCTCACGAGTGGGGACGGGCGCCGCGTTCGTGCCACGATCACTGAGCTCGCGAAGAAGCGGCTCGTCGTCTCCACCGTGGGAGAGGATGTGGAGCTGATTGCCGCGCCGAGCCACGTGGAGCTGTGGGCTCCTGT
>DASURL010000062.1:0-4409 GCA_036280075.1 Gemmatimonadaceae bacterium
GCCGCGAGATGAACGAGGCGTTCACCGCCGGCATGCAGGCCGGTCGCGGCATGGGGGAGACGCTCGGCCTCACGCTGTCACGGCAGCCGTCGCTCGCGAATCCGGAGCTCTCCATCCTCCTGGCGGCGCATCGCCTCGGCGTCCCCGCGACGGTGCACGCCGCGCTCGGCGCCGAGATCATCCATCAGCACCCCGCGGCGAACGGCGCGGCGATCGGCGACACGAGCCATCGCGACTTCCGTCGACTCTCCCATTCGCTCGGCAGGCTCGACGACGGTGGCGTCGTGCTGAACCTCGGCAGCGCGGTGATCATGCCCGAGGTGTTCCTCAAGGCGCTCACGATCGCGCGCAACCTGCACGACGGAAAGCCGCAGGGATTCACGAGCGTCGATCTCGACATGCAGCGCCACTATCGCCCACGCATGAACGTGGTGCAGCGCCCCACGCTGCAGAGCGGCAAGGGCTACGAGATCACGGGGCACCACGAGATCATGGTGCCGTTGCTGGTCTGGGCCGTGCTGGAGGAGCTGGACTGACCGCTAGTCGAACTACCAGCTAGTCGGGGCGCTGCGCTGTCGGGGCGCTCGCCTGCGGCTCGCTGTCGGGGCGGCGGCGCGGGGCGCCGCCTGTCGGGGACGGCGTTTCGGTGAAGCGTTAGCCGGATGGGTGTGCCCTTCCCCGAGAGCGCGCGCAGCGCGCGCCCAGACAGCATAGGCGAGCGCAGCGAGCCCGGCGCCCGGAAAGGGGGGCGTTCCACGCCCCCCCGCCCCGACTCGCTGTCAGTTCCCGCTCCACTTCTGCCGCAGCCGTCGCGCGGTGTCGGGGCTGAAGATCCGGATGATCAGGTAGATGATCGCCCCGATGATCGCCACCTTGATGGCGAAGAAGAACAGCCAGCCCAGCAGCCCGAAGCCGAATGCGAAGAGGCCGAAGGCGAGCCGGAGGACAAAGAGGCCCGCGATGGCGAACAGGCCGATCATGAAGATGGTGCGAAGCATCGAACGTTCTCCCTTGCGAGTCTGCCTGTCCTACGGGGCGGGTGCCGCGACGGTTTCGTCTTCCCGGTCCGCCGTGGCACTGGTTCACGGCGCGGCGCTGCGTGAGATTGCGCGAATGGTCCCCTCCTCCGCAAGCCGCGCCACGCTCGCCCCGTGAGCGTCCCAGATCTCGTCGTCGCTGGCGGAGGCATCGTCGGCCTGACCGCGGCGCTCGCCGCGGCGCGGCGTGGGCTGCGCGTGACCCTCGTCGACCAGCCACGACCCGGCGCCGCGTCGCGCGCGTCGGCCGGCATCCTCGCGCCGTCGATCGGCGACGCGCCCCCCGCGGTCCGCGAGGCGCTTCTCGCCGCTCGCGCCTTCTATCCCGAGTTCCTCGACGGGCTCCTCGCTCGCACGGAGATCACCGTTCCACTCGACCCGGACGGGATCATCCAGCTCGCATCCACGGAGGCGGAGCGCGAGGCGCTGTTCACGACCGCGACCGGCGCCGCCGAACGACTGGACGCGCACGCGCTTGCCGCGCTCGAGCCCGCACTGGCCGACCACGCCGGCGCGCTCCTCCATCCTGGAGAAGGGGCCGTGGACAACGTCACCCTCATGGGGGCCCTCGACGTCGCCGTGGCTCGCCAGGCGCGCATCGCCCGCCTCACCGACGAGGTGGCGTCGTTCGATGCCAGGGGCAACCTCCCCGCCTTTCTGGCGCGTGGGGGAGCTCGCTACTCCGGACGCCGGCTGCTGGTGGCCAATGGCGCGTGGGCCGGTTCTCTTCCCGGCCTCCCGCGGCCCCTGCCCGTCCGTCCCGTGCGCGGGCAGCTCGTGCGCGTCGAGGGCCGACCGATCCGCCGCGTCACCTTCGGCGCAGGGGGTTACCTGGTCCCGCGAGGAAACTCCCTCGTCGTCGGCGCCACCAGCGAGGAGGCTGGGCTCGACCCCGCCACCACCCCGCGGGGACTCAAGGACCTTCGCGCCATCGCGTCCCGCGCCATCCCGGTGCTCGCCCACGCACCGGTACTGGAGCACTGGGCCGGCTTCCGCCCCATGACCGCGGACGGCTTCCCCATCCTCGGGACCGACCCCGAGATCCCGGCGATCTCGTATGCCTGCGGCTTCTCGCGCAACGGGATCCTGCTCGCGCCTTGGGTCGCGGAGCAGCTGCTCCCGGTCCTGATGGGGGGAGCGCTGCCGGAGAGTCTGAAGGCGTTCTCGATGGCGCGACTCGGATAGGGTCGGCGGTCGGACCCACTCGCCCGCCTGCAGCGGCGAGCGGGCCAGACCCTCACGGTAACCTGCCAGAATAATGTAGCCAGTTACCAACACTTACTTGCTTCCGTCACCACGGCTACTTTCCGCTGCGTCAACGCTTTGCGTCGCTCGGACCCATCGCGCGGCGACCGCAAATGCCCTCCGGGGACCGAGTGTTCGTCCTGACCCCCTCCTCATCGATCGTTCAGGTCCATGGCTGACGCGCTGTACCAGATCATGGGTCGCCACCCGGCACCGGCGCTTCCCGAGCGGAAGCCGCCCTGGCTCAAGGTTCGGGCCCCCGGTGGCGAGAACTACCTCCGCCTCCGGCAGCTCATGCGCGACCTCGACCTGCACACGGTCTGCGAGGAAGCGCACTGTCCCAACGTCGGCGAGTGCTGGGAGCATGGCACCGCCACCTTCATGATCCTCGGCGACGTATGCACCCGCAACTGCGCCTACTGCGCCGTTGCCCACGGCCGGCCCCCGAAGTTCGACCCCGCCGAGCCCGAACGGGTGGCCGAGGCCGCGGCGACGATGCGGCTGCAGCACGTCGTCCTCACCTCCGTGGATCGCGACGACCTCCCCGATTACGGGGCCTGGGCGTTCGCCGAGACGATCCGCCAGATCAAGCTCCGCTGCCCGGAGACGTCGGTCGAGGTGCTCGTCCCCGACTTCCAGGGGAACGAGGACTCCATCCGCGCGGTGCTCGAGGCCGAGCCGGACATCTACAATCACAACACCGAAACGGTGCCACGCCTCTACAAGCGCTGCCGTCCTGGTGGCCGCTACGAGCGCGTGATGCGGATCTTCACCACGGCCAAGCGCCTCGCTCCCGACATCCCGACCAAGACGGGAATCATCCTCGGGATGGGGGAGACGAACGAGGAAATCGTCGCGGTGATGCGTGACCTCCGCGCCGTCGACGTCGATATCCTCACCCTCGGCCAGTACCTGCGCCCGTCGGACGGACACATCGCGCTCGATCGATATGTCACCCCGGACGAGTTCCGCTACTTCCGCGAAGTCGGCATGGAGCTCGGATTCCGCCACGTGGAGAGCGGCCCGCTCGTGCGGTCCAGCTACCATGCGTGGGAGCAGGTGCAGGCGGCAAACCTCAACTGCACGTGAACCGTGAACGGTGAACCGTAACCCGGAACGCATTTCCGGATCACGGTTCACGAATCACGGTTCACGGTCCACCCGGCACATCCACTCGACCATTCCGATTCCTCATGGCCGTCAAGAAGAAGACCGAAGCTACGAACAAGCCGGACAGTGATGCGGCGCTGAACACCGAGCTGCTCCGCTCCATGCTGCTGCAGCGCCGCTTCGAGGAGCGGTGCGCGGAGGCGTACGCACTCGGCAAGATCGGCGGGTTCTGTCACCTGTACATCGGCCAGGAGGCCGTCAGCACCGGAACGCTGAGCGTGCTGCGACCCGACGACTACGTGATCACGACCTATCGAGACCACGGGGTCGCCCTGGCGCGCGGCGTGTCGGCGCGGGCCGTGATGGCCGAGCTGTTCGGCCGGCAGGACGGCTGCTCGCGCGGCAAGGGCGGCTCGATGCACCTGTTCGACGCGAACCTCAACTTCCTCGGCGGGCACGGCATCGTGGGTGGCCACGTGCCGGTCGCGACGGGCGTGGGCTTCGCGATCAAGTATCGCGGCGGCGACCAGGTGATCGTGTGCTTCATGGGTGAATCGGTGGTGAACACCGGCGCCTTCCACGAGGCGCTCAACATGGCCGCCCTGTGGAAGCTGCCCTGCGTGTTCATCATCGAGAACAACCGCTATGGCATGGGCACCGCGCTGGAGCGCGCGTCGGCGATCCACGACATCTACGAGCGCGGCGCAGCGTACAACATGGCCCGCGCGCAGTGTGACGGGCAGGACGTGTTCACCGTGCGCCAGTCGGTGAGCGAAGCCGTGGAGCGCGCCCGCAAGGAGCAGATGCCCACCCTGCTTGAGATCCGCACGTACCGCTTCATGGGCCACTCGATGTCCGATGCGGTGAGCGGCACCTACCGCACGAAGGCGGAGCTCGAGGAATACATGAAGCGCGATCCGATCACGATCCTGAGCGATCGCATGAAGCAGAACGGCGAGCTCACGGACGAGCAGCTCCAGCAGATGGACGCCGACATCAAGGCGGTGGTGCAGGACT
>DASURL010000063.1:0-34422 GCA_036280075.1 Gemmatimonadaceae bacterium
TTTCGAGCCCTGGCGCGCGACGGCCTATGCGCCGAGCGTGACCTCCGCCGGCCGCCCCGTGAACTCGACCGTCTTCACCGTCTGCGTGCCGGCGAGGCGCACGTGGATCGTCCTCGGCATCGGCGCCAGCATGCGTGAGCCGGGGGCGAGGCGGAGGGTGAGGCGGCGCGAGGCATCGTGCCAGTCGACGTTCACCCGCATCCACTCGCCTCGGCGGTAGGCGAAGCTTTCGCCATCGTCCTCGTACCAGGAGCCCGTGCCGTCGGCCCCGGGAAAGACGACGAGGGTGATCGGGTCGTCTGGCTTCTCCGACATGTACTGCTTCACCGGGCCCAGCGGGATCACGGCGCCCGCGCGCGCATAGAGCGGCATCGTGCCGAGATCCACCTGGCGCTCGATCTCGCGGCCGCCGTCCGAGCGCTGCTCCGTCCACCAGTCGTACCACGTTCCCTTCGGCAGGTAGAGGCGTCGTGACGTGGCGCCCTGCTCCACCACGGGCGCGACGAGCAGGTCGCGGCCCCACAGGTATTCGTCGCCGCGCGCGACGGCGGTGGGGTCGTCCGGGTGGTGCAGCCAGAGCGCGCGCATCACGGGCATGCCATCGCTCGCCCCGTCGCGCACGGCCGTGTAGAGATACGGCATCAGGCGCGAGCGGAGCTCCAGGTACTGGCGACAGATCGGCTCGACGCGCGTGTCGTGCAGCGTGGCGGGATCGGCGTGGAAGCCGCGCGTCTCCTCGGGTCCGCCGTCGCCGCCGTCCCATCCCCACGGCAGGTGCAGGTGCCAGTTGCGGCCGTGCGAGCGGAAGAGCGGCGTGAACGCGGCGAACTGGAACCAGCGCACGAACAGCTCGCCGGTGTACTCCTTCGTCGGATAGAAGCCGCCGATGTCGGTGCCCCAGTACGGCAGCCCGCTGAGCGCCGTGTTGATGCCGACGGGCACATGAGTCTTCAGCGTCTCCCAGCGCGATGCCACGTCGCCCGACCAGACGAAGCCGCCGTAGCGCTGTACCCCGGGTGACGCGTTGCGGTGCAGCGCGAAGGGCCGCTCGTTCGGACGCCACATCTGCGTCCCTTCCCAGTACATGCGGTGCCGGGCGATCTCCGACGGCCCGTCGTAGCCGTCGCCCTGGTCCGGCCACCAGCCGTCGATGCCGACATCCTTCATTACCGACTCGTGCGACGGCCAGTAGCACGCCACCTGGCGCTCGCGCGGCCAGTGGCCGTCGGGCGTCGTCCCGCTCGGCAACGGTGCGGCGGTACAGGGGTCGTGCACGGTGCCGGTGAGCTTTCGTCCTTCCACGACCACGTGCAGGATCACCTTGTAGTGCTGGGCATGCAGCGCCGCCACCTGCGCCTTCGGGTCGGGAAAGTTCGCGGTGTTCCAGTCGAAGTCGCCGTTCTTCGTGTTCCATCCCGACGGCGAGAAGCCGGTGCCGAGGTAGATGAGCGCCTCGCACGGCAGCCGCTTCTCGCGCATCGTGCGCGCGACGCTCGCGATCTCCTCCGGGCCGGCGAGGGTGCGGTGCGACTGCAGGTAGCCGAACCCCCACTTCGGCGGCAGCTCGGGGAGGCCGGTGATGCGCGCGTACTCGCGCATGATCTCCGCGGGATCGTGCGACGCGACGACGAACACGTCGTAGGGGAGCGCCGCCTCCGCGGGGGGCGTGAAGCGTCCCTCGCTGCTCGAGAACTCGAAGCCCCCGCGCGGGTGATGGATGAACATCGCCCAGCCGCCGGTGCCGACGAGCCACTGGATTGGGGCGCGCGTCCCGTTGGTCGCGAGCTGCGCGTGGCTCTCCCCGTTCACCATCCGGTCGGCGCTGCCGCGCCGGTCGAACTGCGGGCCGCCCTCACCGAGCCCGAGGAGCGGCGCGTCGCCGAGTGGAAAGGTCATCGTGGGCGCGACGGCATCGAAGCCGAGCGACTGCACCACCCTGCCCCGCGCATCGGCGACGTGCACCACGGGCGTGGCGTCATCGAGAGTCACGGTGAGCGTGCCTGCACGCACGCGGCCGATGGCCGACGTCGTGCGTGCGGTACGGAGCGGGGCAGAGGTCGCCACGCCGTCGGTGAGCTCCCCGGTCGCAGGCACCGGCGTCATGCCACCGTCCGTGATCGCACGCACCGTGATCCGCACGGTGCGCGGGCCGAGCGAGGTGACGGACAGCTCCACCGGCCGGCCCGCCACGACGAGCGGTGCGTCGCCGGTGCGACGCAGGCGTCCGCCGAGGGCGAAGCCGGTGCCGAGGATGCCGAGCTGCTTGAGCGCGTCGCGCCGCGAGACGGGATCGGTCATGGTGCTTGCGGTGAGGGGATTCGAGGCGGATACATTATACGATTCGCCGTCCTGTCGCGCACTCCTCCCCAGAGGCCGAAGATGCCCCAGCGCCTGCACGCTCCGCTGCTCCCCCTCGCCTCGCTCGCCGTCGCCGCCGTCCTCCAATCCGCCTGCGCCAGCGTGCAGTCGCCCGCCGACCTGCGCGGCACCCAGGCGCCCGAACATGCGGTGTGGGTGGACGCGCTCGATCTCTCGCGCACCCTGGACTCACGGGCGCCGAGCCCCGGCCTCGCGGCGTTCGGCGGCTATCCGGCGCGCGGCAACACCCCCGCCGTGCCGCGGCCCGCCATCTCCCTCGACAGCGTGCGCTACCAGCACGGGCTCGGCGTCACCTCGGGTGGCGAGCTGTGGATCGACCTCGGCGGCAACGCAAAGCGCTTCGTGTCGCTCGTCGGCATCGACGACGCGCGGCGCACCGGCCGCGGCTCGGTGACGTTCGAGGTCTGGACCGACGGCGAGAAGCAGTGGGACAGCGGCATCGTCAAGGCGGGCGACGCGCCGAAGCCGGTGTCGGTGGACCTCACCGGCGCGAGGAACATGATCCTCTACGTGACCGACGCCGGCGACGGCTCGCGTGACGACATCGCCGACTGGGCGGGCGCGGCGATCGTGATGCAGGACGACGCGCCGGCGCCGGTCACCACCGCGCCGCCGGCGTCACCCGCGCCAGGCATCGCGTCGAGCCGCACCGCCGCGCCGCGACTGAACTACCCGCGCATCACCGGCGCCACGCCGGGCCGGCCCTTCCTCTTCCGCATCCCGGTGTCGGGCGAGGGGCCACTCACCTTCGCCGCGACCAACCTGCCCGCCGGCCTCACGCTCGACCCGGGCTCCGGCGTCATCACCGGTGCGCTGCGCGATGCCGGCCACACCACGGTGCACGTCACCGTGTCCGGCCCGCAGGGGAGCACGAGCGGCGACATCGTCATCGTCGGCGGCGATCACAAGCTGGCGCTCACGCCGCCGCTCGGCTGGAACTCGTGGAACGTGTGGGCGGCGGCGGTGGACGACGCGAAGGTGCGCGCCGCCGCCGATGCGCTCGTGTCCAGCGGGCTCGCCGCGCAGGGCTACACCTACGTGAACATCGACGACGCGTGGGAGGGACCGCGCGATGCGAACGGGAACATCACGTCGAACGAGAAGTTCCCCGACATGAAGGCGCTCACCGACTACGTGCACAGCAAGGGGCTCAAGATCGGCATCTACTCCTCGCCCGGGCCGCGCACCTGCCAGCAGCGGTACGCGGGAAGCTGGCAGCACGAGGCACAGGACGCGAAGCAGTGGGCCGACTGGGGCTTCGACTACATCAAGTACGACTGGTGCACCTACTCGGAGACGCTCCCCGAGCAGCACGGCATGCCACCGCTCGACCAGCTCCAGACGCCGTACCGCCTGATGCGCGGCATCCTCGACTCGCTGCCGCGCGACCTCGTCTTCTCGCTCTGCCAGTACGGCTGGGGCGACGTGTGGACGTGGGGCAACGACGTGGGCGGCGACCTGTGGCGCGTGACGGGGGACATCACCGACACCTGGTCGAGCATGTCCGGCATCGGCTTCGCGCAGACGGGGCACGAGAAGTACGCGGGGCCGAGCGGCTGGAACGACACCGACATGCTGGTCGTGGGCAAGCTGGGGTGGGGGCGCACGCCGCGCGAGACGCGCCTCACGCCCGACGAGCAGCTCACGCACATCAGCCTGTGGGCGCTGCAGGCTGCACCGCTGATCATCGGCGCCGACCTCTCGCAGGCGGACAGCTTCACGGTGAACCTGCTCGGCAACCCGGAGGTGCTCGCGGTGGACCAGGACTCGCTCGGCCGCGC
The DNA here is from genome assembly GCA_036280075.1 of Gemmatimonadaceae bacterium. Taxonomy (GTDB): domain Bacteria; phylum Gemmatimonadota; class Gemmatimonadetes; order Gemmatimonadales; family Gemmatimonadaceae; genus AG11. The sequence goes on from DASURL010000063.1 coordinate 4,161, forward strand.
CGCGGGTCGCACGCTGCAGAGTGGCCGCACCGAGGTGTGGGCGCGCCCACTCGCCGACGGCACGATGGCGGTGGGGCTCTTCAACCGCGACCTCGTGCCACGCACCGTGTCGGTGACGTGGTCGGACCTCGGCCTCTCGGGCAGCCAGCAGGTGCGCGACCTGTGGCGGCATCAGGATCTCGGTGCGAAGAGCGATGGCCTCAGCGTGGAAGTGCCGCGCCACGGGGTGGTGCTGGTGAAGGTCGGCCGGACGACGGCGGCGCAGTAACGGAGCGTCCTCTCCGGCGGCGGGGCTCCTCGCGCTGTACGGTTCCGGGTCGAGTATTGCGCCTGCATGACACGTCGCCGCATGCAGAGAGTCCCTACGCCCGACTGCCCCTCGCCACCTCGGCCGCGATGCGCTTGAGCTCGGGCAACACGGAGCCGATGCGCACCGCCGCCGAGTCCGGGTTGCCGAGCGCGAAGTAGAGCTCCCGGTAGATGGCGTACAGCCGCTCGTACGTTGCGTGCTCGCCCGGGTCGGGCTCGATCACCCTGTATGAAGGACAGAGCGCCTTCTGGGCGTCGTCGATGCTGTCGAAGGTGCCGGCAGCGAGGAACGCCATGATCGAGGAGCCAAGGCTCGTCACCGAGCCCTCGGGCACGAGGACCGGCTTGCCGAGCACGTTCGCGTAGATGCGGTTCAGCACCTCGTTCTTCTGCGGGATGCCGCCGCCCTGGATCACCCGCTCGATCGGCACGCCATGCGCGGCCATCCGCTCGAGCACGATGCGCGTGTGGAACGCCGTTCCCTCGATGGCCGCGAACAGCTCGTCGCGCGCGTCGTGGTTGAGGTTCCAGCCAAGCGTGACGCCACCGAGGTTGGGATTCACCAGCACGGTGCGGTCCCCGTTGTCCCACGACATCCGCAGGAGTCCCGTCTGGCCGGCCCGGTACTGGTCGAGCCCCTTCGACAGCTCCTCCACCGAGCGCCCGCTCCGGCGCGCGATGGCGTCGAAGATGTTGCCCACGCCGGAGAGGCCGGCCTCCACGCCGATCCACCCCGGCTTCACCGAGCCGGGCACCACGCCGCACACGCCGGGCACGTTCTCCGCCTGCTTCGCGATGGCGATGATGCAGGTGCTGGTGCCGATCACGTTCACCACGTCGCCCTCGGTGACTCCGGCGCCGATGGCGTCCCAGTGTGCGTCGAAGGCGCCGACGGGGATGGGGATCCCCGCGCGCAGGCCGAGCTTCGCCGCCCACTCGGGGGTGAGCGTCCCCGCCACGTGGTCCGAGGTGAGGTAGCGGCCGTCGAGCTTCTCGCGCACGCCGGCGAGGAGCGGGTCCACCTGGACGAGGAACGCCTCGGGCGGAAATCCGCCGAGCGATTCGTTCCACAGCCACTTGTGTCCCATCGCGCACACGGAGCGCGCCACCTGCTTCGGGTCGGTGACGCCCGACAGCTCGGCGGCGACCATGTCGCAGTGCTCGAGCGCCGTCACGAGCTTCCCGCGCCTGTCCGGGTTGTGGCGCAGCCAGTGGAGCAGCTTGGCGAACCCCCACTCCGAGGAGTAGACGCCGCCGCAGTACTCGATGGCGGGGAGCTTCTCGCGGTGCGCCACGTCGGTGATGCGCACCGCCTCCTCGGCGGCGCGGTGGTCGCACCAGAGGTAGTAGTCGTCGAGCGGCGTCAGCCCCTCCCCCACCGGGACGACGGTGGAGCCGGTGGTATCGAGGGCGATCGCCTGCACCTGCTCCCCGTTCACCCCCGTCTCGCGGAGGGCACGGCGCGTCGCCTCGGCGAGGGCGTCCATGTGCGCCTGGTGCGACTGGGTGGCGAAGTCGGGGTCATCCTTGCGGCGGTGCACCTCGTACTCGGCGATGCCGCAGCCGAGGGGCCCGCGCTCGCTGTCCACGAGCGCCACGCGGACGCTCTGGGTCCCGAAATCAACGCCGGCGACGATGGCCACGGGTCACTCGCAGGGATAGGTTGGGGGAGGGCAGGATCGTATACAATAGCCAAAATCCAGCCTTGTCGAAAGCGCGCCCGCACGCGATTCTCGTGGTGGCGCTTCGGCGCGGAAATCTCGTTGACAGGCGCGCGCGACGCCACGCATTGTTGCTCGCCACCTCGCACGCTCACCTCTTCTCCGCACGACGTGACCTCCGACTCGCCCCGGAACTCGTTGCTCCGCCGTGCCGCCGGCAGCGTCCTTCGCTCCCAGCAGATCGGCATCGTCGCGGTACTCATCGCGCTCGGCATCGCCCTCACCCTCGCCGCCGGCTCGCACGTCGACCCGCTCTCCGGCGCCCGCGTCAACAACTTCCTCAACGCGTACACGCTGGTGCAGATGGGCACCGATGCCAGCGCCTTCGCCATCATGGGCGTCGGCGCGACCATCGTCATCATCGCCGGCGGCATCGACCTCTCCGTCGGCGCCATCTACGCCCTCTCGGGCGTCGGCACGGCGATGGTCCTCCGCGCCCTCGGCCCCATGTCGCCGACGGCCACGGTCCTCGTCGCCCTCGCCACCTGCCTCTCCATCGCCCTCCTCTGCGGGCTCGCCAACGGGCTGATGGTCATCGGCCTCGGCGTGCACCCGTTCATCATCACCCTCGGCACGATGTGGATCCTGCGCGGGCTGGCGTTCGTCGTCAGCCGCGCCGAGAGCATCCTCGTGCCCACGGCGCTGACGAGCGTCGCCAAGGCGCGGCTCGGGTTCAGCGCGGAGCTGTACCCGGTGCCGCTGCTGGTGATGCTCGTCGTGATGTTCGTCGGCCAGGTCTACCTGAGCCGCACCGTGAGCGGGCGCTACGTGTTCGCCATCGGCGGCAACCTCGAGGCGAGCCGGTACTCGGGGCTGCGCGTGGACCGGATCACCCTCGGCGTCTACATGATCTCCGGGCTCAGCGCGGGCATTGCCGCCTTCGTTGGCGCGTCGTTCTACGGCTCGGCCACCTCGTCGGACGCCAACGGCTACGAGCTGTACGTCATCGCCGCCGCGGTCGTGGGCGGGGCCAGCCTGATCGGCGGCAAGGGGAGCGCCGTCAGCGCGACGCTCGGCGCCATCCTCATCGTCATGATCCGCCAGGCGATCCGCACCCTGCACCTGGACCAGAACTACGAGTGGATCATCATCGGCGGTGCGATGATCATCGCCGTCGTGCTCGACCAGGGCGGCACTCGCCTGCTCGCCCGCCGCATGGCCGCGGCGTCCGCATTGCCTGAACCGCCCACCCCGACACCAGAGGCCCCCTGATGAAGCGCACGCTCACGTTCCACGCCGGGCTCCTGCTCGCTGCCACCGCGCTCACCGCCTGCAGCGGCGGTGAGAAGGGCAACGCCGACAGCAGCGCGAGCGCGGCTGGCAACGGCAAGACGTTCACGATCGCGATGATCGCCAAGAGCTCCACCAATCCGGTGTTCCTCTCCGGCCGCGCCGGCGCGGATTCGGCGGCGAAGGAGCTGTCGAAGGAGCACGGCGTGAACGTGAAGATCGACTGGCTCACCCCGCCGAGCGAGGACGCCACCGTCCAGGCGCAGCGCATCGCACAGGCGGTGAACAGCGGCGACAACGCCATCCTGCTCTCGGCGAGCGACGCCACCAAGCTGGTGGGCGCGGTGAACGAGGCGGTCGGCCGCGGCGTGCCGGTGATGACCTTCGACAGCGACGTCGCCGGCTCGAAGCGCTTCTCCTTCTACGGCGGCGACGACGCGGCGATGGGCCGCCAGGTGATGGACGAGCTGGCGAAGCAGATGGGCGGCAAGGGGAAGGTCGCCATCCTCGGCGGGAGCCAGAACGCGCCGAACCTGCAGAAGCGCGTGCAGGGTGCGAAGGACGAAGCGAAGAAGTATCCGGGTATCACCATCCTCAACACCTTCTATCACTCCGAGACGCCGCAGGACGCCGCAGCCGAGGTGGCGCGCGCCATGAATGCCTATCCCTCGATCCAGGGATGGGCGATGATCGGCGGCTGGGCGCTGTTCACCAAGGCGCTGCTCAGCGACCTCGACTCGTCGCGGGTGAAGATCGTGTCGGTGGATGCCCTCCCCGCCGAGCTGCCGTACGTGGAGAAGGGGCTCGCCCCGGTGCTCCTCGCGCAGCCGACCTTCCTGTGGGGCTACGTGTCGGTGAAGACGATCTTCGACCACGTCTACCTGAAGAAGGACGTGCCGGCGCACGTGCAGATGGACCTCGTGCGCGTGGACAAGAGCAACCTGGGCGACTGGGCGCGTCAGCTGAAGGCGTGGGGCTTCACCGACGTCGATCAGAAGTACCTGGACATGAAGTAGGACGATGCCGGCGCTTCGCTTCTCCGGAATCACCAAGCGGTTTCCCGGCGTCGTCGCCCTGCGCGGCGTCAGCTTCGACGTGCAGGCGGGGTCGTGTCACGCCGTGTGCGGGGAGAACGGCGCCGGCAAGAGCACGCTGGGAAAGATCCTCGCCGGCCTGCAGAAGCCCGACGGCGGCGAGATCATCCTCGACGGCAAGCCCGTATCGTTCGACTCGCCGCGCGACGCGCTCCGGGCCGGCGTGGGAATGGTGCACCAGGAGCTGGCCTTCTGCGAGAACATGACGGTGGGCGAGAACCTCTGCCTCGGCCAGCTCCCCCGCCGGTACGGTTTCGTGCAGCAGGACGTCGTGCGCCAGCGCGCGCGCGAGCTGCTGGCGACGATCGGGGCGAGCATCGATCCCGATCGTCCGATGGCGTCGCTCACCGTGGCCGAGCAGCAGCTCGTGCAGATCGCCTGCGCCGTGGGGGCCGCGGCGAAGGTGATCGTGTTCGACGAGCCGACGAGCAGCCTCGCGCGCGACGACGCCGAGCGCCTGTTCGCCCTCATCGCCGACCTGCAGGCGCGCGGGGTCACGATCCTGTACGTGTCGCACCGCATGGCGGAGCTCCATCGCCTGTGCGACGAGATCACCGTGCTGCGCGACGGCCGGCACGTGGCGACGCGGCCGGCGAGCGAGCTGCCGGAGGCGGAGCTGGTGCAGCTGATGATCGGGCGTCGGGTGGAGCAGTACTTCCCGGCGCACGCCGAGACGCCGTGCGGCGAGGAACGGCTGCGGGTGGAGGGGCTCACGCGCGCCGGCGCCTTTGCCGACGTCTCCTTCTCGCTCCACGGCGGCGAGGTGCTTGGGCTGGCCGGCCTCGTCGGTGCGGGACGCTCCGAGATCGCGCAGACCATCTTCGGCCTCACGCCAGCCACGCGCGGCTCCATCTTCGTGCGCAGGAAGCGGGTCGTCATCCGCACCGTGCGCGACGCGCTCCGCCTGCGGATCGGCTTCGTGCCGGAGGACCGGAAGAAGCAGGGGCTGGTGCTCGGCATGAAGACGGGGGAGAACTGCACCCTCGCCACGCTGCCGAAGTTCGCGCGGCTCGGGTGGATCGACCGGGTGAAGGAGCTGGGGACGATCCGGAAGCTGTTCGGCCGCCTGCGGGTGCGCGCGACGGAGGACGCGATCACCGCGTCGTTGTCGGGCGGCAACCAGCAGAAGATCGTGATGGCGAAGTGGCTGGCGAGCGAGTGCGACATCCTCATGCTCGACGAGCCGACGCGCGGGGTGGACGTGGGGGCGAAGGCGGAGCTGCACGCGTGGATCGACCAGCAGGTGTCGAACGGCTGCGCGGTGCTGCTGATCTCGAGCGAGCTGCCGGAGCTGATCGCGCTGTCGTCGCGGATCATCGTGCTGCGGAACGGGCGGGTGGCGGGCGAGCTGTCGCGGGCCGAGGCGACGCAGGACGGGCTGCTGCGACTGATGACGGGGCTGGAGGTGGCGGGGGTAAGGAAGACGGCCTGAGGGGCGGAAGGTCGGACGGTCTGGTGTCTGGCCGGCGGCGCGGTGGCGGGATATAGTATCCAATCCCAAACCGCCTGCCCATGCGATACCTCCGCCCCGTCCCGACTGTCTCGCGCCTGCTCGGCTGTTCGCTCGCCGGCGCGCTCCTGCTCACCGCGCCGCTCGGCGCCCAGGGCACCCCCGCCGATTACGCCCACGCCGAAGGGCTGCGCGACCGGTACGCCCACGCCATCGTCGACGCCGTGGACCAGGTGCGGTGGATCGACTCCACGCCGCGCTTCTGGTACCGGAAGTCCACGCCGACCGGCTCGGCGTTCATCGTCGTGGACGCGGAGACGAAGCAGAAGCGCCCGGCGTTCGACCAGGCGAGGCTGGCCGGCGCGCTCTCGACGCTGCTCCATCGCCCGGTGAGCGGGGACTCGCTCCCCTTCCTCACCTTCGACTTCGTGAATGGGGAGCACGACATCGTCGTCACCGTGCGGCAGGATCGGCTGCGCTGCTCGCTCGACACCTACACCTGCCAGCGCGCGCGGCCGGGCGAAGGCGAGCCACGCCGCTTCGGCGGCCGGCGCTACAATGCCGGCGTCGGCGGCTCCCTGTACGGATCGCTCCCCGTGGAGGATACCACCGAGCGGGCGTCCCCGGACGGCAAGTGGGTTGCCCGCGTGCGCAACTACAACGTGTGGGTGCGCGCCGTCGACGACACCGACGGCGTGTTCCTCAGCACGGACGGCTCCGAGGGTGATCCGTATCGCCTGCGCACGCTGGCCTGGTCGCCCGATTCGAAGCGCATCGCCATCTATCGCGTGCGGCCCGGCTATCCGCGCGAGGTGCACTACGTCCGCTCCTCGCCGGACGACCAGCTGCAGCCGGAGTACATCACGCGCCTCTACAGCAAGCCGGGCGACGTGCTCGACCGCGGCACCCCGGTGATCTTCGACGTGACGAGGCGACGCGAGATCGCGGTGAACGATTCGCTCTTCCCCAATGCGTACCAGACCTCCGGCCTCGAGTGGCGCCCCGACAGCCGCACGCTGACCTTCGAGTACAACCAGCGCGGCCACCAGGTGTACCGCGTGATCGAGGTGGACGCCGCCACCGGCCGCACCCGCGCCATCATCGACGAGACGTCGCCCACCTTCTTCGAGTACTCGGCGAAGAAATACCGCCAGGACGTGGGCGGCGACATCATCTGGATGTCGGAACGCGACGGCTGGAATCACCTTTACCTGTACGATGCCGCCACCGGCCGGGTGAAGAGCCAGATCACGAAGGGCCCGTGGGTGGTGCGGGGCGTGGATGACGTGGATTCGGTGAAGCGCCAGATCACCTTCCACGCGAGCGGCATGGATCCGAAGATCGACCCGTACTTCGTCCAGTACTACCGGATCAACATGGACGGCACCGGGCTCACGCGGCTCACCACGGCGGAAGGGATGCACGCCGTCACCTTCTCGCCGGACATGAAGTACTACGTGGACCGCTGGTCGCGCGTCGACCTGCCGCCCGTGGCCGAGCTGCACCGCACGAGCGATGGCGCGCTCGTGATGCCCCTCGAGAAGGCCGACGCGCGCGCGCTCTACGCCACCGGCTGGAAGGCCCCGGAGGTGTTCGTCGCCAAGGGGCGCGACGGGAAGACGGACATCTGGGGCGTCATCATCCGTCCCACCAACTTCGATCCGGCGAAGAAGTATCCGGTGGTGGAGAACATCTACGCCGGCCCGCAGGATTCCTTCGTCCCGAAGACGTTCAGCAGCCAGCTTGGCATGCAGGCCATCGCCGAGCTGGGATTCATCGTCGTGCAGATCGACGGCATGGGCACGTCGAACCGATCCAAGGCGTTCCACGACGTGACGTACAAGAACCTCGGCGACGCCGGCTTCCCCGACCGCATCCTCTGGCACAAGGCCGCCGCGGCGAAGTACCCGTACTACGACATCTCACGCGTGGGCATCTACGGCACGTCGGCAGGCGGACAGAGCTCCACCGGCGCCCTGCTCTTCCACCCGGAGTTCTACGATGTGGCCGTCTCCGCGGCGGGCTCACATGACAACCGGATGGACAAGCTGTGGTGGAACGAGCAGTGGATGGGCTGGCCGATCGGGCCCGAGTACGCCGCGTCGTCGAACGTGGACAACGCGTGGCGGCTGCAGGGGAAGCTGCTGCTGATCGTCGGGGAGATGGACACCAACGTGGATCCGTCGACGACGATGCAGGTGGTCAACGCGCTGATCAAGGCGCACAAGTACTTCGACCTGCTCGTCATCCCTGGCGCCGATCATACCAGCGGCGGCCCGTACGGTGACCTCAAGCGCTGGGACTTCTTCGTCCACAACCTGCTCGGCGTGGAGCCGCCGAACCGGAACGCAGTCGCTGCCCCCGGCGCGAAGAGCGCCGCGGGGCAGCGGTAAGGGCGGTGTCACTACGGATGAATGACGCCGGTGTCATCCCGCACGAGCGCACGCCTGCGGGATGACTCCGACTACCGCTCGCTGATCGTCTGCACGCGGCCGCTCATCTCGCGGTTGAAGGACGCCACGTCCTCCCGGATGAGCTTGTCGAAGCTCGCCTTCGCCGTGGCGAGGTCGCGCTCGATCATGTCGAGCACGGCGAGCGACGTGTCCGTCGGCCGGAACTCGGCGCCGCCAGCCACGTCGCCGCCACCGCTGCCGACTTCCGCGTTCAGCCAGATCAGGTTCAGGTAGATCTTGTCCGTCTCGACGTAATACTTGTCGTCGCTGTTGAGGTCGGAGTTGGAGACGAGCTGATGCTCCACGTCGACCATCTTCCGGTCGAGCGCATCGAGCCGCTTCAGGACGTCGGCCTTCCCGGCGTTCGCCGCCTTTTCCGTCTCGATCTGCTTTCGCATCACCTCGATGCGGTTCACGAGCTCCACGGCGGCGTTCATGTCGTCGCGGATGCGGATCTGCGCCTGCGTGCTGGCGAGGAGGTCCGCCGGCGACGAGGTGATCTCGCGGTCCTTCAGGATCTCGAGCGGCTGGGTGGCCGTCGTGCCGTTGGCGGTGAGCCGCACCGCGTAGTGGCCCGGTGCGGCGAGGGGACCGGTGGTCTGCGGCTCACGGATCCCCCAGTGCGTGATCGGGCGCCACTCCTTGCCCTTGAAGCGGCTGTCCTGGAAGATGTTCGGGTTGTCGGGCGCCTCGGTGAGGAGGCGCACCTCCTTCGGCGGCTCGTAGCGGAGGTCCCACGCAAGACGGTTGTAGCCGGCACGCGTGCGGGCCTTGATGCTGCGGATCACCGTGCCGGTGGAATCCAGGATCTCGACGTTCACCGGCTCGGCAGACGCCTTCGCGAGCGAGAAAGTGATGTCCGCGTGGCCGCTCCGCGCCTGGCGATAGCCGGGGTGCGGCGGATAGAGGCGCACCGGCTGGCTGGATGCCACCTGCTCGCCCTCGAGCGGGGCGATGTCGCGCAGGATGAACAGGCCGCGGCCGTAGGTGGAGACGACCACGTCGTGCCACTGCTTCGGCACCACGATCCATGTCACCGGCGCCGCGGGGAGCCCTTCCTTGAACTGCGTCCAGTGCGCCCCGTCGTCGCGCGAATAGTAGAAGCCATGACCCGTGCCGGCGAACAGCATCCCCTTCCGGTTCGGGTTCTCCGCCACCGCCATCACGTAGTCGAGGGGACCGTCCGCCGGCAGGTCGCCGGTGACGTTCATCCACGTCTTCCCGTAGTCGGTGGTCTTGTAGATGTACGGCTTGCGGTTGTCCATCATGTGGAAGTCGATCGCGACGTACGCCGTGGCCGGATCGAAGTGCGACGGCTCGATCTTGCGCACCGTCCCCCAGGTGGGGAGGCCGCGCAGGTTCTTCGTCACGTTCGTCCAGTTGGCGCCGCCGTCACGGGTGTTCCAGAGCTGGCCGTCGTTGGTGCCCGCCCAGATCAGCCCGCGCTCGATCTCCGACGGCGCGATGGCGAACACCACCTCGCCGTAGAACTGGCCGAGGTTGTCGGCGACGATGCCGCCCGACGACACGATGCGCGACGGATCCTGCGTCGAGAGATCGGGGCTGATCACCTGCCAGCTCTGTCCCTTGTTGTTCGTCCTGAACACCACCTGGCAGCCGTAGTAGACCGTTTCGTGGTCGAACGGATCGATGGCGAGCGGGGGCGTCCAGTGGCAGCGATACTTCGCCTCGTTCGGCAGCGCATCGAGCGTGTGGATCCACGGGCTCACCGAGCGCGCGCGCTTCGTGTTCGCGTCCCAGCGCGTCACGGCGTTGGCGTAGCAGCTCGCCCACACGATGTCGGGGTTCGTCGGGTCGGGGAGGGTGAAGCCGGACTCGCAGCCCCCGAGCCCGTGATCCCATTCCGAGCCGCCGCGCGGCGTCGCCCCTTCCAGCGCGTAGGCGTTCACCACCGAGCTGTCGCGCTGGGTGCTGTCGCGCTGGGTCGTGTCGCGCCGAGCGGTGCGTCCCGCGGTCGCCGCCGTGCTGTCCACGGAGGGGATGCGCGCCGGTGCGTCCGCGCCCGTGCGCGAGCCACGGGCGCGCGCCAGGCTGTCGCGCCGCGCCGAGGAGTCCGCGGGCGGCGGCGGCCGACGGAAGCGATTCGGCCCCGCCTCGGGCTCCGTGCTCGGCCCGCGCATCGTGCCGTTGTCCTGGCGGTTGGAGTAGATCCAGTACGGCACCTGCTGGTCCACCGCCACGTGGTACATCTGGCCGTTCGGCAGCGCCACCATCGTCCACGTCTTGCCGTGATCGTTGGTGAGGCGCGCGCCGCCGTCGTCGGTGATGGCGAAGCGGTCGGCGTTCGTCGGGTCGAACCAGACGTCGTGCGTGTCGCCGCCCCACCGCTCGATCCTGAACGTCTTCCCGCCATCCGTGGAGCGGAAGAAGCTGCTGTTGGCGACGAGGATCTCATCCGCGTTCTTCGGCGACACGGCGAGCCGGATGTAGTAGCCCGCGCGCCCGATGAGCGGCCGATCCCAGTTCGTCACCTTCCACGTGCGTCCAGCGTCGTCGGAGCGCCAGAAGGAGCCCTGGTCCGCCGTCTGGATCAGCGCGTACATGCGCTTCGCGTCCGTCGGCGCGATGGCAACGTCGATCTTGCCGAGCGGTGACCTGGGGAGACCGGCGTCCTGCACGTGCGTCCAGGTGGTGCCGCCGTCGCGCGAGAGGTAGATGCCGCTCGAGGGACCGCCGCCGAACATCGCCCAGGTGTGCATCTCCACCTGCCACATGCCGGCGATCAGGACGTTCGGGTCGTGCGCGTCCATGGAGAGGCCGGAACATCCGGTGCCCGGATCGACGAACAGCACGCGCTTCCACGTCACCCCGCCGTCGGTCGTGCGGAACACGCCGCGCTCCTGCTGCGGGCCGGTCACCCGACCGAGGGCACAGGCGTAGACGATCTTCGGGTTGGTCGGATGGACGATGATGCGACCGATGCGTCCCGTCTCGCGCAGCCCCATGTTCTTCCAGGTGGCGCCGGAGTCGGCGGAGAGGTAGATGCCGTCGCCCATGACGTCGGCATCGCGGATCGCCCACGCTTCGCCCGTGCCCGCCCACACCTGCTGCGGATTCGACGGCGACACGGCGAGTGCGCCGATCGCCTGCACCGGCATCGAGTCGAAGACCGGGCGGAAGGTGCTGCCGCTGTCGCTCGACTTCCACACGCCGCCGGATGCGTTGCCCACGTACCAGGTCTTCGGGTCGCCCGGCACGCCGGCCACGGCGGCGATGCGGCCGCCCGAGGCAGGACCCATCATCTCGAAGCGGAACGGATCGATCGGCTTCGGCCGCGGGCGCGCGTTCTGGCGTGCGCCCTGCTGTGCGGATGCCGGGAGCACGCTGGCGGAGAGTGCAAGCGTGACGAGGACCGCACGGAAGGAATGAGAGCGTGGCATGTCAGGTGGCTCGTTCGTTGATCCAGACCACCGAGACGACCGGCGGCCTCGGCGGACGCTGTCCCGGCGGAGTGGCGGGACGCTCAGTGGGCGGCGCGGGCTGGCGATTCATGCGGGCGTAGTTCGGGATGGCGATCATCGGGCTGCCGTCGGCGAAGGTTCCCTTGATCACCATCACGCCGCCGAGCAGGTCGGGGCGCCACTCGGTGGTGAGGGGCGCGTCGGGCGGGAGGACCTTCCCGATGTCGCCGACGTCCACCTGCTCGATGTTGTAGAGCAGCGGACCGTAGCGCAACGCCACTTTCCCCCGATCCGCCTCCACCGCATCGATGGCGCGGATGCGCTGCACCTTCATCGGCAGCTCGAGCTCGATGCGGTCCCCCTGCTTCCAGGCACGCGAGATCTCCGCGTAGCCGTTCGCGATGCGCGGCTTCACGCGCTTGCCGTTCACGGCCAGCGACACGATGCCGTCGGCGTTGGGGGTGCTGGCGTACAGCTCGCTCACGCTGCGGTTCGGCACGCGGATGCGCACGGCGAAGCGCTTCGCCTTCTCCGGGTTCACCGTGATCGCCACCTTTCCGTCCCACGGATAGTTCGTCTGCTGGACCATCCGGACCGGCGTGCCGCCCACGTCGCCGAGCTCCACCGTGCTGCCGACGAACAGGTTGACGTACACGCCGTCGTCGTGCTTCGCGTAGATCCAGGTGGGGAGCTGGAGCAGCGTGCGCGGGATGTTCCCCGTGCAGCAGGGCACGCCGTGCCAGGAGTCGCGGAGGGAGCGCGCGTCGAGCGGGTTCGGGTAGTAGAAGGTCAGCCCGTCCATCGACAGCCCGCCGAGGAGCGCGTTGTAGATCGTCTCCTCGTACAGGTCGGCGAACGTCGCGTCGTGATACGTGAGGTTGAGCTTGTACTGGAAGAAGATCTCCCCGCACCCGGAGCACGACTCGCAGTAGGCGTCGTTGCGCAGCGAGTAGTTGGGACCGAAGCCCTCCGAGGTCTCGCCGCTCGCGATGCCCCCGGTCACGTAGTACTTGCGGTTGACGATGTTGTCCCAGAGCGACTTCACCGCGCTGCGGTAGTCCACGTCGTGCGTCTCCATCGCCACGTCGGCCATGCCGGAGTAGCAGTAGGCGGCACGCACGGCGTGGCCGACGGCCTCGTACTGCTCCTGGACGGGCAGGTGGCTCTGGTCGTACTCCGACCGCTCGCGGTCGCTCGTCGCGGCGCGGTAGCGGTTGTCGAGCAGGAACTTGGCGAGGCCGATGTACCTGTCGCCCTTCCCCTGTCCCTCGTAGTCGTTGACGAAGCGGCCGAAGCGCACGAGCGCCTGCTCCATCTCCTGGTGCCCGTCGTACCATGCCTTCTTCGGCGCGGGACCGATGTTGTCGTACCAGCAGTCGGCGAGCTTCTTCGCGGCGTCGTAGAGCCGGGCGTCCTTCTTCCCCGTCATGCTGAAGTGCACGATCGCCGACTCGAGGAAGTAGCCGGCACAGTACCCCTCATGGTCGGCGCGGCGCGTCCAGTGCAGGAAGGGCCCCGGCGTCTGCTGGCCGCCGCGGTTGCTCACGCGCGGCAGGGTGAACGCGGTCTGCATGTAGCCGTCCGGTTCCTGCGCGGCGAGGATGATCGGGATCCACCGGTCGAGCGTCTCGCGCATGCGGTCCTGCGCCTTGACGATCTCCGGGTCGCCCTTCGGATCCACCATGAGGGCGATGGCCATCGCCTCGACGGCGTTGTGGACGTACGCGTTGGCGAACACGTAGCCCTTGTGCGGCCCGTGCGGCTCGCCGCGCAGCGCCTTGCCCGCCTCGATGAAGTTGTCGATCCCGCCGACGGGGATGTCGGTGCGCTCGAGCATGTCGATGCAGTGCGGGATCCACGCCGTGATGAGCGCCTTCGCGCGGTCGTTCCACAGCGGGCTGTCGATGGTGTAGCGCGTCGTGTGCACCACGCCGAGCTGGCGCGGCGGCGGCGGCAGCTCGGCCTTCACCGTGAGCGACGACGTCGCCGTCGTCTCGCCATTGTCGGCCACGAGCTCGAGCACGTAGGTGCCGGGCGAGGTGAAGGTCGCGGTGGTCTGCAGCGCCGTCGGGTTGGCGAAGGTCACGCGGCCGGGCCCCGACTTCCTGCGCCAGCGGATCTTCGGCGAGGGCCCGGTGGGGACGACGGCGGTGGAGTCGGCGTCGCGCCGCGGGCGCCAGCGGCCGGGATGCGGCGCCTCGCCGTAGCCCGCCCATCCGCGCAGGTAGGTCTTTCCCGGGAGCACGACGACGCGGTCCACGCCCGCCTCGCCGGCCACCGGTGCGCCCGGTCCGCGCGGTGACGCGAGGCGGGATGCGCCGGCGGCGAGCGCGGACTCGGGAAAGATCATCGTGTCCAGCACGGGCTGGAGGATGGCCGCCGCCACGGCGGCCTTGCCCACCGTGCCGAGCATCGCGCGGCGGCTGATGCGGGTGGGTTCGTGATCGGACATGAGGTGCCTCAGCGGAGGAAGGAGGTCGGCTGGCGGGCTTTGGATACAGTATACGACTCGACCGGACCGCGGCGGAAGAGCGAGCCGCCCCGGCGCCGGGTGTTGTCATCGCCGCCCTCCCGCCGTATAACGCGGGAGACGGCCGGACCACGAATCGACCCGCCACCTCCCCCTTCTGCTTCCCGCGCATGACGCGACTGTCCTCCCGGGCCGCTCTGACGTGGGCCCGCGCACTCCCGGGCCTGGCGATCCTGACATCCGCGTGCGGCGAGACGCCGCCAGCACGCATCGAGGTCCCGTCCGACACCGTCACCGTGAACTCCACGCTCTGGACGCCGGTCGGTATCCGCGTCCTCGACGAGCACGGGAAGAGCCTCCCGGATACGCTGATTCATTACGCCGTCGAGGACACGTCGCTGCTCAGCATGAGCGTCCCCGGCCTGGTCAACTGTCATGATGACGGCACGTCCGCGGTGACGGCCAGTGCCGCGACAGTCACCGCTCGACTGGTGGTTCGCTGCCGGCTCGTGCGACGCTTCGGTCTTCCGCAGTTCGTGGAGCTGGTCGCAGGCGGCCCTGCGGTGCCACTGGAGATCGTGGCGCTCGATGACAGCGGGAATGCGATGCCCGACGTCAGACTTCAGGTCACCATCAGTGACAGCACGGTCATCGCCCTCCGGAATGGCGAGGTGCACGGGCTCAAGCCGGGCTTCGCCCGGATCGAGGTCGGCTCCTCGGGCCGCACCGGCGGCGAGATGTTCCTCGTGAGGGCAGCGAAGGACTCCACCGACACCGTGCCGCGGCAGTCCTCTGCACTCGAACGCGCAGCGTCAGTGAATCGGCCGTAGCTGCGAACGCACGGCTGCTACCGCGCGTAGAACTCCACCACGAGCGCTTCCTTCACCGCGAACGGCACCTCCCCTCGCGCCGGCGCGGAGATCACGCGTCCGGCGCAGGGGTCCATCGGGTCCCGCTGCAGGTGCGAAGGCACCCTGAGCCGCGGTTCCTGGTCTGCCACCGCCCGCAATGTGTCGCTCGCCCGCGCGCTCGACGCGAGCGACACCGTATCTCCGGTGCCCACGAGGTACGCCGCGCGATCCAGGCGGCGCCCATTCACCTGTACATGGCCGTGCGCCACGAGCTGCCGCGCCGCGGGGATGGTCGGCGCCAGGCCGAGCCGGAAGACCACGTTGTCCAGCCGCTGCTCCAGGAGAAGCAGCAGGTTCTCCCCGGTGCGGCCCGGCACTCGCTTCGCCGCCTCCAGGTAGCGGCGCATCTGTCGCTCCGTGACGCCGTAGTTGAAACGCACCTTCTGCTTCTCCTCCAGCGCCAGCCGATACGCGCTCGGCTTGCGGCGGGTGCGCGGCGGCGCGGCGCGGCCAGCGTCCTTGCGGGTCAGGCCAGGCAGCTGCGCGCCGAGCCGGCGGACGATCTTCAGGCGGGGACTGCGAACGGGCATCGGATTATCGGAATGTCGTGAGGAAAGTCGAACGCCGGTGTCGACACGACTCGTCACTCGGCGTGGTCGTCGCCGAGTGGACCGAGGGCGTCGAGCAGCGGGCAGTCGCCGGTCGGACCGCGTCCGCCGTGACAGCGGCCGGCCAGGTGCGCGAGTGCGTCCCGGATGCGCGTCAGGTCGCGCAGCCGGCCGTCGATCTCGGTGATCTTCCGCTCGGCGCGCTCCTTCACGGCGCCGGCGGTGGTGCTCGGCTCCAGGCGCAGCTGCAGCAGATCTCCGATCTCACCCAGGGTGAAACCGAGCTCCTGCGCACGGCGGATGAAGCGCAGTCGTTCCAGCACCGATGTGTCGTAGACGCGGTAGCCCGACTCGCGGCGGTCCGGCTCCTCGAGCAAGCCTCGGCGCTCGTAGTAGCGCACCGTCTGGACGTTCACGCCCGCCCGGCGCGCGAGCTCGCCGATGGTGACCTTGGGTGCGCCGCTCATTCCGGCCATCTCCGCCCACCCCATCCATCCACAGCATTCATCGGACTTTTCCACGCTCTGCCTCCACCGGTCGTTTCCCGCCCAGCTACCGGGCACCGACGAAAGATGAAGGCTATACCATGGTATAGAGTCAAGAGCCGATGCACCTGACGGGGCACCCTCCTACGCCGACGTGCCGAAGAACCTTCCCACCGCCGCGGTGAGGGCGAGCGCGAGGGCGCTCCAGAAGGTGACCCGCACCGCGCCGCGCAGCCGGCCCGCACCTCCCGCCTGCGCGGCCACTGCACCGAGCACGGCGAGACAGGCGAGCGAACCCGCCGACACGACGCCGATGACCAGTCGAGTCGGCACCAGCGCGGAGATCACCAGGGGCAGCGCGGCGCCCACCGAGAACGTGACGGCCGACGCGAGCGCCGCCTGGATGGGACGCGCAGCCTGTTCCTCGGTGAGGCCGAGTTCGTCGCGCGCATGCGCCGCGAAGGCGTCGCGCGCCGTGAGCTGCTGGGCCACCTGCCTCGCCAGCTCGTGGTCGAGGCCGCGCTTCTCGTAGATGCCGGTCAGCTCCGCCAGTTCGGCGTCGGGTTGCTCGGCCAGCTCGCGGCGCTCGCGCGCCATGTCGGCCTTCTCCGTGTCCGACTGCGAGCTCACCGACACGTACTCCCCCGCCGCCATCGACATCGCGCCGGCCACCAGGCCGGCGAGTCCCGCGAGCAGCGTCGCGTGTCGCGAGCTCTCTGCCGCCGCCACGCCGACGATCAGCGCGGCGGTGGAGACGATGCCGTCGTTCGCGCCGAGCACCGCGGCACGCAGCCACCCGATGCGGTGCGTGAAGTGCAGCTCGGAATGGATCGCTCGTGGCATGGGCCCTCCGTGGCTGGTATGGATCATAGCGACGAATTCGGGTAGTATGGGTTGTCATGCGTTCCTTCCCCTCCCCCTCCGTCCTCCCCGCGGCGGCGCTGTCGCTCGCGCTCGCCCTCCCCGTCCATGCGCAGTCGCTGCGCGGCTCCCAGGCCAGCATCGACCGCATGTACCATCACGCGCTGGACGAGAAGCTCTCGTTCTACGAGACACCGGCCGGCGTGCGCAAGGCGGCGGCGAATGGGCGGCTCGTCCGCCTCACTTCCGACCGGACGATGACCCTCCACGGCGTCGGCTATCCATACGTGCGCCCCTCCACGCGCCTGTTCGTGGACCGGCTGTCGGCGCAGTACCTGGATGCCTGCGGCGAGCCCCTCGTGGTGACGAGCGCCGTGCGGCCCGCCAGGCGGCAGCCGGCGAACAGCACCGAGCGCTCGGTGCACCCCACCGGCATGGCGGTGGACCTCCGCAAGCCGCGCAAGGCGAGGTGCCTGCGCTGGCTGCGCACCACCCTGCTCGACCTCGAGGACGCGAACGTCATCGAGGCCACCGAGGAGCATTCGCCGGCGCACTTCCACGTGGCGGTCTTCCCCACGCCGTACACGCGCTACGCGACGGCGAAGGCGAAGGCCGATGGCGGCACCCAGCTCGCGTCGCACACGGCGACCACCACGTACAAGGTGCACAGCGGCGACACCCTGTGGGACATCGCACGCGATCACCGCACCACGGTGGATGCGATCCTCAGCGCGAACGACCTCTCGGACGACGTGATCCAGCCCGGGCAGGAGCTCCGGATTCCCTCCGGCGGCTGACGGCGCATGCCCGCTCACCCGTACGACCGGATCCCGGAGCTCGCCGGCCTGGCGTCCTACGGGGAGGCGGCACGCATCGGCTACTCGGTGGACGAGAACGTCGCGCGCCTGCTCCGCTGTCACTGGACCGAACGCCGGCTGATGGCCGTGCTCATCGCCCACCTCGCTGCCGAGCCGGTGTGGGAGGTGAAGTGCGCCATGGCGCTGCACCAGTGGCTGGGCGCCGAGCATGTGAGCGCGCTGCGCTCGCGCATCGCCGAGATGCGGCATCCGGTGCCGCCGCTCGACGTGGCCCCCGACGTGGCGCTCGACCGCTTCCTCGGCGAGCTGCTGCACGCGTCGAGCACGGCGGAGCTGCTCGCCGGGGTGTACGGGGTGGCGTATCCCGCGCTCGCCGACGCGTACCGCGAGCACGTCGCGCGCACGAACCCGCTGGTCGATCATCCCACGCGCCGCCTGCTCGGCGTCGCGCTCGCCGAGACCGAGCAGGCGATCGCGTGGGGTCGCGCGGCGCTCGACGTCGTGCGTGGCGCGAGCACCGATGCCGCGCGTGACGCAGATGCCTGGTCGTCACACCTTCGGGCACTGCTGGACGCCGCCGGCGGCATCGCCGGGGACAGACCCCTCGCTCCATACGATGTCGCGACGCCGCTGCGCTCGGCGCAGCCGTTCACGCCCGACTTCCACCCGCGCCGCGACGAGCGGTTCGGTGGCACGTACAACTTCGAGTTTCCGCCGCACCTGGTCTACAACACCGAGGGCGTCCCCGACGACGAGCGCAACCTCGCGCTGCTCTGCAAGCGCGCGCTGGAGATGGACGTCCCCGAGATGATGGCGTCGTTCATCACCGAGCGGGCCGGCCAGCCGTGGGAGTTCCATCACGACTACTCGCGCCAGCTCTGGGACGAGGCGCGGCACGCGATGATGGGCACGGTGGCGCTCGAGGCGCGCGGCGTGGCCTGGAAGAGCGAGCTTCCGCTCAACGTCAGCTTCGCGCTGCGCCTCAACCTCCACGCCACCCCGCTCGAGCGGCAGGTCATGCTCTACGCCATCGAGCAGTCGCTCATGCCCGCCGAGACGGGGAAGCGATTCGAGTACGAGACGGCAACGGCGGCGGGGGACGAGCTGTCGGCGCACTTCCACGACTACGACTGGGCGGACGAGGTGCTGCACGCGCAGATCGGCCGGCGCATGCTCCGCCGCGACGGCATCACGCGCGAGGAAGCGATCGCGCGCGCCGCAGCGATCCACGAGAAGACGTGGGCGGCGCTGGAGCAGTACCGCTCACGCGGGGCGCAGGTGAACTGGTGGCCGGCGTTCGTGCGCCGCGCGCTCGGGCACGAGGGGAGCGACGTCCGGATCGGCGACGAGCGGCCGACGGTGATCGCGGAGTGATCGCGACGGGACGTCAGCGTCCTGCCTTCACCACCGAGTCGGCATGGCTCGCCACGGCCTGCCAGGTGATACCGGCAGGCAGCCAGCGTGTCCCGTTCACCTCCGTGCGCTGCGCACGCTCGTACGTGATGACGAACGCCATCTCACCCAGCGAGTCGGCTCCCTTCGTCGCCGGTCCGCACACTGTCCACCCGGTGGGGCCGCGCTGCATCGAAAACGTGAGCGTGTCCAGCTGCCGGTCCAGCGTTCCCGCCCAGCCGAGCGAGTCGCGGTAGATCTCCGCCACCCGCACCACTTCCGCGCGGCCGGTCGCTGATCGGCCGGTGGTGTCCGCGGAGGAGACCGACGCATCGAGCACGCGCGGCAGCACGAGTCCCACGTAGTTGTCCGGTTCCCACCCTTCGTCGACGTCGTCCCCGCTCGTGTCGAAGGGCGGACACGCACTCAGGCCGTCGCTGCCGGAAGGCGCACCACGGAACGACGCGTAGGCGAGGTAGCGCGTGAGCGCGGCTGCCGGCTCCTTTGCAGCGCTGTCCACCGAGGGAAGCGCAGGTGCCGGCGCGGGGGCGATCGCCGGCGTGGCCGGAGACGCATTCGCGCGCATGGAATCGGCATCGTGTCCCGATTCCATGCCGCAGGCGCTCACGAGGAGCGCGGAGGAGAGAAGGAGCGTTCGCATCTGGCGTGGGGAACGGTACACCCGTCTGCCACACGCCGTTGGTGACGCGCGTCACCATCAGGACGTGCGCAATCAGACGACGACTCGCGGCATCCATCTTCCATACTTCGGGGTACGAATTCGCGAGCCGCGCTCCTCTGCGCGGACACGCTTCAACGCTGCCGCCCTCGATGAGCGACACCTCCGACACTCCAGCAGAATCCACCCCGCCGCGCTGGCGATCGAACTCGGGCAAGTGGCCCGTGCAGTCATCGCCCACGCGGCGGGACCCGGCATCCATCACCGGCAAGCGCCGGCGGGTCGAGCGACCGTCCACGCATCCGGTCGCGCCGGTCACGGTGCTCGTGCCCGCCTACAATGAAGCGGCAAGCGTGGGCGATACCATCCGCAGCCTCCAGGCGCAGACGCTGCCCGCCGCCGAGATCATCGTCATCGACGACTGCTCCACCGACGACACGGCCGCCGTGGCTCGGTCGCTCGGCGTGCGCGTGATGCGGCCACCCAGGAACACCGGCTCCAAGGCCGGCGCGCAGAACTACGCGCTGCAGTTCGTGGACACGCCGTTCACGATGGCGATCGACGCCGACACCTCGCTCGCCCCCGACGCGCTCGCGAAGCTCATGCAGCCGCTCGAGGACGCGTCCGTCGCCGCGGCGTGCGGCTTCGTCATCCCGCGTCACGTGCGCACCATCTGGGAGCGCGGGCGCTACGTGGAGTACCTGTTCGCCTTCACCTTCTACAAGCAGGTGCAGGACTTCTACGGCAAGCCGCTCATTGCCTCCGGCTGCTTCTCGGCGTATCGCACCGAGGTGCTGCGCGCGAATGGCGGCTGGAACACACGGACGCTCGCCGAGGACATGGACCTGACCTGGAGCTTCTACCAGGCCGGACAGCGCGTGCGCTTCGTGCCGGAAGCCGTCTGCTATCCCATCGAGCCGCATGACTACGACTTCCTCGGCAAGCAGCTCAAGCGCTGGTCGCACGGCTTCGTGCAGAACGTGGTGCTGCACTGGCGCGGCCTCGTGCACGTGCCCTACCTGCGCTCGGCGGTGGCCGTCTCGCTGTGGGATGCCACCCTCGCCGCGATCGTCTACCTGTTCCTGCTGCCGATCCTGGCCATTGCCTTCCGCAATCCGTGGCTGCTGCTCGGCTACGTGATCGACGCGCCGGCGGTCGCCGTGCCCGTGCTCGCCGGCGCGATCCCGCGCGGCGAGGGGATGAAGGCGCTGGCGAGCATTCCCGCGTTCCTCGTGCTGCGCACGGTGAACGCCCTGTTCTTCCTGCGGGCCGCATGGATGGAGCTCGTGCTCCGGAAGTCGTTCCGCACCTATGAGAAGGGACATTAGATGACGGCTGGACTTCCCGGTGTCGGCATTGGCGGCATCTTCTATCTCGCGTCGGCGATCATGATGCCGGTGCGCTCGCTCTACGCGGTGCTCACGAGCCGAGCGCATGAGGCGCGGTGGCGCGTGGCCCTGCTCCAGGCGGGCATCGCGGCGGGCATCCTCGGCGCGCTCTGGCTCACCGGCCTCGCGCTCGGCTGGATCATCACGACCCTCTTCCCGCACGCCGCCGCGGCGATCACCGGCCCGGGCGCCGCACCGGCGCACGTGCGAAACGTCGTGCGGACCAGCGCCCTCCTGCTCTCCCTCGGCACCCTCGCCGCGGTCCTCTTGTTCGTGCAGCTGCTGCGCCTCGCACTTCCGGTGCGTCCCACCGAGCAGGGTGCCGGTGGTCAGGCGCGCCGCTCGGCGCGCAGCGCGGCCTGACGGAACAGCCATGCGCACTTCCACCGACGTCACGCGCCTCGCGCGCCTCGCCACGCTCGGGCTCGCCTTCGCGGCGCTCGCGCCATCCGCCGCACGCGCGCAGTACGTGAGCTCCTCCGCGAACGACTCCCTGTCGTCGTCGGCAATCTTCCACCTCGCCCAGGCACGCGAGTCCACCGACCTCAATGCGGCCGTCGCGCTCTATCGCCGATACGTGGCGCTCGAGCCGCGCGACGCGTGGGGTTACATGGCGCTCGGCGACGCGCTCGGCCGATCCGGCGACGTGAGCGGCGCGCTCGCGCAGTACGCGAAGGCCGAGCAGCTCGCGCCGAACGAGCGCGACGTGCATGTGGGCCGCGCGCGCCTGCTGGCGCGCGCCGGCCGCACCGACGACGCGATCGCGGCGTACCAGCGCTGGCTCGCCCGCACGCCGGGTGATGGCGAGGCGTGGCGCGAACTGGCTGCGCAACAGCGGAAGGCAGGGCAATTCGACGCGGAAGTCGCGTCGCTGGAGCGGGCGCGCGCTGCCGGTGGCGGAGCGGTGAAGCCGGCCGCCGTGACGCGCGAGCTCGAGCGCGCGCACCGCGCCGGCCAGGCGACCATCGAGCCGCGGGTCAGTGGCAGCCGGGATTCCGACGGCCTCACCACCACCGGCGTCGGCATCACCGTCACGAGCCCGCTGCTCGGCCGTACGCGGCTCAGCGCCTTCACGAGCGCCGGCAGCGCCGGCGATGGTGCCAGCGCGCGCGCCAGCCAGGACGTCACGCTCGGCATCGAGTATCGCCCGCTCGCCCAGCTGCGGCTCCAGCTCGCCGGCGGCGTCGCGCGCGCCGATCGCTCGCTCGTCGACTCCACGGTCACGCCCACCCCGTCACCGACGCCGGGCCCTGGCCGAGGACAACCCGTTCCCATCGGCCGGCCGACGGGGTCCGGCACGAGCAGCTACGAGAGCTTCCCGATCGGCAATGCGCGTCTTGCCTGGCGAAAGCCGGGCGATGCGATCGCCGTGGACGTCCGCGCCAGCCGACAGCTCCTCGATGCGTCGCCCTATCTCGTCGCGCAGGGAGTGCTGCGCGACGAAGCGAGCCTGTCGCTCGACCTGCGACTGCTCGGCGCCCTCCGCGTGCGCGGCTTCGGGAAGTTCGGCAACGTCCACAACGCCGACGAGTCCAACGGCCGGCAGATCCTTGGCGGCGCGCTCGCCTGGGTGCCGGGCGCCTACGAGATCTCGCTGCACGGGCAGACCATGCGCTACGACACCGCCACCGTGCTGGCCTACTTCTCCCCACGCAGCGTGCAGACGGCGGAGCTGGGCACCTACTTCGAGCGCGAGACCGATCGCGGCATCACCATCGCCATGGACCTCGGCGGCGGCGGCCAGCGGGTACAGGAATGGTCGTCCCCCGTGTCGGGATGGTCGCCCACCTTCCACGGCTGGACGCAGGTCGTCGTCCCGCTCAACGCGGCACTGGCGCTCGGCACGGAGATCGAGGCCTACGACTCGCGCGTCGGAAGCGACGTCCGCGCGCCGACCGTGCCCGCCTCGCGCTGGCGCTACGCGTCGGCCAACGTCTCGCTGCGCGTGCGGTTCTGATCACGCACGGCGGGAGTTGCCCGGGCGCCGTCGCTCGAGCAGAATCCGTCATGCGCCCTCACCTCCTCCTCGTGGCCGCCGCGGCCGCGTCCGTCGCCGCCTGCTCCTCGGTCCGCACCACTCCAGCGACAACCTCGGAGCAGCCTCCCGCCGTCATCGCCCACGCGCAGTGGCAGGCGAGCCCCCCACTCGGCTACGCGGCGGATGCCATACGGCGCAACAAGCCCGTGGGCGGCACGCTCGAGTTCCACGACCTCTCGCTCACCGTGCTCGACGTCTCCAGCGACTCGGCGGCGCACGACGTCGTGCGTCTTCGCCTGCACGCCGGCACTGCGACCGAGGACCGCACGGCACGTGAGGGAGAAGCGTTCAACTGGAACGGCTATCACGTGGCCGTCGTCGCCATTTACGGGAAAGGGGAGCTGGGTGGAGGACTCGTGGCGCTCGAGGCGGGCACGCTCTCCTCGCTGCCCGGAGTCGTTGCGAGCTCGGAGGTGGCGGGAGGAGCCGCGCTGCGCCTTCGCGTGCCACAGCGCATCACCAGCATCACGCTGCACCACGAGGGGAGCCCGAAGCCGCTGCTGCCGACGGACGATCCCGTGGCCGGCCTGCGCGCGCTGCAGGCGTGGGGAGAGCGCGATCGCAACTGGTGGGACGTGCCGTACCACTACCTCATCGACCTCGACGGGCACGTCTACGAAGGGCGCGACTGGCACTACATGGGCGAGACGAACACCACCTACGACCCGTCCGGCCACCTGCTGATCAGCATCCTCGGCAACTACAACCTGCAGGAGCCCACCCAGGCGCAGCTGAACGCCATCGCCGACGTGATGGCATGGGCGGTGAAGAAGTTCGACGTCCCGCTCGACAGCATCCGCGGCCACTACAACTACGCCGACACCAACTGTCCGGGGAAGAACCTGCGGAAGTACCTCGAGGACGGGACCTTCCGGCGGATGGTGGTGGCACGGCTCGACGAGACCGACTGAGCGGGCGGGGCCACGGGCCCCGCCCGCTCAGCCCACTGCCTTCTTCAGCAGCTGGACGATCTTCGCCTCTTCCGTCTTCGTCAGTGCCCTGAGCGCGAACGATGTCGGCCACATCTCGCCGTCGTCGAGCGTCGCCTGGTCGCTGAAGCCGAGGGTGGCGTAGCGCGCCTTGAACTTCGCCGCGTCCTGGAAGAAGCAGAGCACCTTGCCGTTCTTCGAGTAGGCGGGCATCCCGTACCAGAGGCGTGGCTCGAGCTGCGGCGCGGACTCGCGGATGATGGCGTGCAGCCGCTCGCCGAGCGCACGGTCGTTGCCCTTCATCGTGGCGAGCTTGGCGAGGACGTCGCTCTCCTCGGTCTCCCCCTTCGCGCGCGGGCGGCTGGCCGCCTTGAGCTCCTTCGCGCGCTCGCGCATCGCGGCGCGCTCTTCAGCGGTGAAGCCCTTCCCGGGCCTGGCGGCCCCGGAGGTGCGGGGGGACTTCGTCGTCTTGCCTGCCGTTGTCTTCTTTCGTGCGGCCATGATGCGGGGGGAGGGGGCGTTGGTGCGACTGGTGCGCAGAGGGATGGCGTCGTGGCGTGCGCACATCTTCGCGCACGGTGCGCCGCGCCGCAACTGCCGCTCTGGCGCGCGCGAGGATCGCATACCATCATCGCAGCCATGCGTCTCCCCAGTCTCGTCGTACTTCTCCCATACCTCGCGGCGTGCGCGTCGTCCGCCCCCCTGGCACGCTCGGTCGACGCCACGGGCCGCGCCCCTGGATCGCCGGCGCTGGAAGTGCATACCGTGCACGCCACGTCGAACCCCATCCTCTCCGA
Organism: Gemmatimonadaceae bacterium; assembly: GCA_036280075.1. Taxonomy (GTDB): domain Bacteria; phylum Gemmatimonadota; class Gemmatimonadetes; order Gemmatimonadales; family Gemmatimonadaceae; genus AG11. The sequence goes on from DASURL010000063.1 coordinate 29,156, forward strand.
CGGTACCGATTACACCGCCGATCCCGCGCCCCTCGTCGCCGACGGAAAGCTCTACATCATCACCGGCCGCGACACCGCGCCCGTGGGCGTCAACGACTTCATGATGCCCGAGTGGCAGCTGTTCGTGACGGACGGCGATCCGATGGCGGGCCACTGGCTGCACTATCCGCACTTCATCAAGCCGAATGAGGTGTTCAAGTGGGCGGCACCCGGTCGCGCCTATGCCGCGCAGATCGTGCGTGGGCCGGACGGCCGCTTCTACCTCTACGCGCCGGTGATCCACGCCGCCGCGACGACGCGCGACAAGTTCGCCATCGGCGTCGCCGTCGCGCCGACGCCGCTCGGCCCGTGGGTGGATGCACATCCGTCGGGGCCGGTGGTGTCGCAGACCTATCCCGTGCCGAACGCCATCCAGAACATCGACCCCACCGTGCTGGTGGACGACGACGGGCGCGCCTACCTCTACTGGGGCACCTTCGGCCGCCTGAAGGGCGTCGAGCTCGAGCGCGACATGATCACGTTCAAGGGAGCGCCGGTGGACGTGCGCACCCTGAACGGCTTCTTCGAGGCGTCGTGGCTGTTCAAGCGGAAGGGCACCTACTACATGGCGTACGCAGCGAACACCGCGGGGCCGACCTCGGAATGCACCGAGGCGATCTACTACGCCTGCATCGCCTACGGCACGTCGCCCTCGCCGCTCGGCCCGTGGACGTATCGCGGCGTGATCCTCGACCCCGTGTCCTCCACCACCTCGCACCCGGGAATCATCGCGTACGAGGGGCAGTGGTACATCACCTATCACACCGCCGACGCCAGGGGAGGCGGCCACTTCCGCCGCTCCGTCGCCATCGACCGGCTGGAGTGGGACGACAGCGTGTCGCCGGCGCGCATCCGCAAGGTGATCCCCACCGGCGGCGCGCCGCGCGACCCCACACCCACGCCGAACATCGCCTCGCACGCGCGTATCTGGGCATCCAATGCGCCGGTGCCCGTGCAGTACTGGTTGCGCGCGGTCAACGACGGAAAGGTGCGCCAGTCGCCGCTGCCGCCGGACATGTGGGCCACCTGGTCGCGGAACAACCCGCCGCGGCAGTGGATCATGTACCAGTGGGAACAGCCGGAAACGCTCACCGGGGCGAGCCTGCACTTCTGGGGCGACCGCCCCGCCGGCTCGGGGGTCGGCGTGGCGCCGCCGAAGACGTGGCACCTGGAGTACCGCGACGGCAATGCGTGGAAGCCCGTCGATGCGACGTCGCCCTACACCAGCGCGTTGAACGCCGACAACCGGGTCACGTTCGCCCCGGTGACGACGCGCTGCCTGCGTGCCGTGTTCGACGCGTCCACGAACGACACGACCTACGCCGCCGTCGCGTTGCAGGAGTGGGAGGCCTACGCCACCCATGCACGCGCAGCGCGGCGCCCCTCGGTGAAGGGCGCCGCGTCTCCGGACTGCTCGCCGTGACGATCAGGCGGTGACGGTCAGCCCCGAACCGCTGCCTCGATCCTCGCGATGTCGATCTTCTGCATCGTCATCATCGCGTCGAAGGCACGCTTCGCGACGGCGGGATCGGGATTGGAGATGGCCTTGGTGAGCGCCACCGGCGTGATCTGCCACGACACGCCCCACTTGTCCTTGCACCAGCCGCAGTCGCTCGCCTTGCCGCCATTGCCGATGATCGCGTTCCAGTAGCGATCGGTCTCCTCCTGGTCGTTCGTCGCCACCTGGAAGGAGAAGGCCTCGGTCTGCTGGAAGTGAGGGCCGCCGTTGAGCCCCATGCACGGGATCCCGATCACGGTGAAGTCGACGACGAGCGCATCGCCCTGCTTGCCGTCCGGGTAGTCACCCGGCGCGCGATGTACGGCAAGGACAGAGGAATCGGGGAAGGTCGCGGCGTAGAATCGCGCTGCCTCCTCGGCGTCGCGGTTGAACCAGAGGCAGATGCGGTTCTTCGGTGGGTTGGCCATGACGTGGTCTCTCCGGTAGGTGGTCACCCAAGTTGATCGAGGTTCGCCCGCCACACCGACAGGGTGAGCGCGGAGGCGAACAGGACCCAGCCAAGGTACGGCACGAGCAGCAGCGCCGCGACTCGATGCACCCGAGCGAAGCCGATCATCGTCGCCACGATGAGCACGAGCAGGACGATGATCTCGGCGAAGGCGATGCCACCGCGCCGCCAGGCGAAGAAGATCCAGCTCCACAGCGCGTTGGCCACGAGCTGCGCGACGAACAGCGTCAGCGCGCCCGTCGCGCCGGACCATCCTGTGCGGCGCCACACCAGCCATGCGGCGACGGCCATCAGGATGTAGAGCGTCGTCCACACCGGGCCGAACAGCCAACCGGGCGGAGCCCACGGCGGCCTGTCGAGCCCCGTGTAGAATTCGCGCGCATTGCGCGTGGCGAGGGCTCCGACGGCGCCGGTGGCGAGGCTCAGCACCAGCCACCCGACCAGGCCAAGCCATCCTTTCATGGGCAACTCCGCGTTGTCGTCTGGTCCATCGCCGCCTCCGTCATTCCTGGACGATCCCGACGTCCGGGTTCCGCTTCTCCGCCATCGCCCCTGCTCCGGCCGCGAGCAGGCACACCACGCCGCCCATCGCGATCAGCGTCCTTGCCCCGAAGCTGTCGGCCACCCACCCGGAGATCGGCCCTCCCACCGCCGAGCTGCCGACCAGGAATATGGTCTGGATGGCCAGCAGGCGGCCATGCATGTCCGGCCGAGCCCGCACCTGCACCAGCGCCGTGGTCGAGGTGGTGTAGAGGATGCTGGCCATGCCGACGAAGAACGCCACCGCGACGGCGATGGGAACCGTGGGCGACGCGGAGAGCACGAGCAGCGCGATGCCGAGCACCGAGGAGCCGATGATGGCATGTCGCACGGTGATGCGCGCTCGTCGCGCCACCCAGAGCGCACTGACGAGGCTGCCGACGCTCAGGATGGAGTAGAGGATCGTGAACTCGGCGTCGCTGCCGTGCAGCCCATGCGTCACGAAGAGCGGGAGCGTGACGGGAAAGTTGTAGGCGAGGAGCCCGATTGCCGCGAGCATCGCGTACGTGATGGAGAGCGCGGGGACGGAGCGCAGGTAGCGGAGCCCTTCGCGCACCTCGCCGGGTTGTCGTGGTCGCGGCGGCACGCGTCGCAGCTCCTCGGGCCGCATCATCGCCAGGCAGGCGATCACGGCGACGTACGTCACCGCGTCCACGGTGAAGCACCAGCCGTAGCCCAACGTCGTCACGAGCACGCCGGCGAGCGCGGGGCCGAAGACGCGTGAGAGGTTGACGATCATGCTGTACAGCACCACCGCGTTCTGCCGGTCCTCCGGTGACACCATCTCCGTGACGAACGAGCGGCGAAGCGGATTGTCGAGGGCGAGGATGACACCGCCGGCGGCGGCGAGCCCGTACAGCGCGAACAGCGACGGCCGCGGCTGGAATGCAAGGACGGCGAGCCCGACGGACTGCGCCATCTCCAGCCCCTGCGTCACGAAGAGGAGCCGATGCTTGTCGGAGCGGTCGGCGATCGCGCCACCCCACGGCGAGAGGAGCATGATCGGCCCGTACTGGCAGGCCGCGAGCCATCCGACGGCAACGCCGCTCCCCGTGACGCGGAGGACGAGCAGCGTGAGCGCGATGCTCGTCAGCCAGTTGCCGCTGTTCGAGATGGACTGCCCGATGAAGAACAGCCGGAAGTTGCGGTGGCGGAGGGACTGGAAGGTGCGGGACATCAGGCGGTGCGAGGCCGCATCACGAGCGGCAGCTCATCACTCGGCCACGCTCAGCTGCTCCGTCGGCGCGTGCGAGTCATGCAACGTCACACCACGTCGAGCCTGCTCGAGCGCACCGGCCAGCACCGCGCGACCGCCCGCCTCGCCGCTGGCGAGGTCGCGACGCACCAGGCGTTGCGCACGCCGGCCGACCGCGGCGAGGCGTTTCCAGTCCACGGCGTCCGCGCGCAGCTCCGGCGCCGCCTTGCCGCGCGCGCTCGCCTCGGTCCACCACACCAGGTGCGAGGCGTCCAGCGCACCATCGTGAATGCGGCCGCACTGCAGCGTCAGCAGGCTGCACCCTTCGACGGTGTAGCGAAAGGTGTGACCGGGGACGGCGCCGGCGCGCAGGTCGATGCGGCGAATGCGCGGTGGCGCGCCCACACCCGGCAGAGACAGGCCGAGTTGGAGCCCGCCAAGCCCTTCGCCTTCGCGCTCGGCGAGCACGGTGAGCTCCTGGAGGTTCGCGAACTCGCGCGATTCGTGGTCGAAGCGCGAGTATTCCTCGTACACCCGGCCACCCTCGGCGAACACGAGCCGGTCGACGAGGTCGAGGAGATCTGCCGAGGTGGCGAAGAAGGTCAGCCAAGGCATTCGTCGGCCTACGCCAGCCCGTTCCTGATCGCGCGCGTCACCCGGTCCGCGAACAGGTCCACCTCATCCAGGGTGGTGTAGACGTTCGGCGTGATCCGGATTCCCTGGAACTCGTCGGTCACCATCGGCGTCGTCACGATGTGGTGGCGGTCCAGCAGCCATCCGCCGAGCTTGCCCATATCCATTCCGTCGATCGCCAGCACGCCGATGGCGCCGCTCTCGGCGGGACCGATCTTCGTGATCATGTGCGCGCGGTCGCTCGACGCGAGCACCTGTTTCGCCCACCGGTCACGCAGCAGGCGCAGCCGCGCGATCTTCCGCTCCGCGCCGATGGACCGGTGAAAGGCGATCGCGACGGCAATGGCGTTGTGGTTCGCGGCGGGATGCGTGCCGATCTCCTCGTACTTGCGGATGTTGTCCTCCTGCTCCACCCCGCCAGCCATCAATGGCCAGAGAGACTTGATCCGCTCGCGCCGCACGTGGAGGAAGCCCGTGCCGATGGGCGCGTGCAGCCACTTGTGCAGGCTGGTGCCGTAGTAGTCGCACCCGAGGTCGTCGCGCTTGAACGGGAAGTGGGCGAAGGCGTGCGCACCGTCCACGAACACCTTGATGCCGCGCGGCCGCGCCAGCTCCACGATCTCCCGCACGGGCGCGATGTAACCCGTCTGGAAGCTGATGTGCATGACCTCGATCACCTTCGTGCGCGGCGTGATCGCGTTCGCGATGTGCTCCACGTACGACGTCGTGCTCGCCACCGGCGTCTCGATCTTCACCCGCCTCAGCACGATCCCCTCGCGACGCTCGCGCTGCCGCCAGGCGTTCTGCATGCGCGGGTAATTCTGCGTCGTGAAGATCACCTCGTCCCCGCGCGCGAGGTCGGTGCCGAAGATCATCGTCTCGTTGGCCTCCGA
>DASURL010000064.1:0-3554 GCA_036280075.1 Gemmatimonadaceae bacterium
CGCAGCCCCGATTCATCGCGGACCGCAAGCCATGTCCGCGCCCTCCTACGCTGCCGGCCCCTATCAGCCGCATGCGCCGAACGCAGCTCTCCTCATCGACTTCGACAACGTCACGATGGGGATTCGGTCCGACCTGGGCAACGAGCTGCGCAACCTGCTGAGCTCCGACATCATCAAGGGCAAGGTCGCCGTCCAGCGCGCCTACGCAGACTGGCGGCGCTACCCGCAGTACATCGTTCCGCTCACCGAGGCGTCCATCGATCTGATCTTCGCGCCGGCCTACGGCTCGTCGAAGAAGAATGCGACGGACATCCGCCTGGCGATCGATGCGATGGAGCTGGTCTTCACCAGACCGGAGATCGGCACGATCATCCTCTTGTCAGGCGACTCGGACTTCTCGAGCCTCGTCATCAAGCTGAAGGAGTACGGCAAGTACATCATCGGCGTCGGCATCCGCGAGTCGTCCAGCGACCTGCTCGTCATGAACTGCGACGAGTACTACAGCTACAACGCCCTCGCCGGCCTCGTGAAGAACTCCGACGAGGAGCCGGCGCGGAAGTGGGATCCGTGGGAGCTTGTCACCGAGGCGGTCACCCGCATGAAGCGCAATGGCGACGTCATGCGCTCGGATCGCCTGAAGCAGGTCATGCAGGAGATCGACAGCACCTTCGACGAGAAGGATCTCGGCATGGCGAAGTTCTCCCGCTTCGTGCAGGACGCCGTGCATCGCGGCCTCATCTCGGCCACGAAGCTGGAGAATGGCCAGCTCGAGATCGGCCTTCCCGCCGGCGCCGCCGCCGAGCCGCGCGCCGCCGAGCAGAAGGCGGCCGCGGCACCCGCCGAAGAGCAGCCGCGCGCCGAGCAGGGCGACGCCAAGCGCGAAGGCGGACGCGGACGTCGCGGGCGTCGTGGTCGCGGTGGCCGCGATCGTGAGGAACGTCCGCGCGCCGGCGCCCCGGAAGCGCAGGCTGCCGCGCCGGCCGCCGCCGTCACCGGCGCTGCACCGGAAGGGATCCCCGTCTCCGTGGAGAAGTCGGCCGGTGAGCAGATCGGCGCGAGCGGTGAGCGCCTCACGCGGGACGAGGCGTACGATCTCGTGCGTCGGTCCGTCGCTGCCCTCACGTCCGGCGATGAGTCGGTGAGTGCGGGCGCTGTCCGCGCGAAGGCGCGCGAGCTGCTCGGTCGCGACAGCGAGAGCCTGAGCGACCGCAACTTCCCGCGCATCCTCAAGGATGCCCACGACGGTGACGTCATCGACCTGCGTCGTCGTGGCGACGACTTCGAGGTCGCGCGCGCGGCTGACGCCGAGCCGGTGTCGGCGCAGCTCGCGAAGACGGAAGCGGCGAACACGCCCGCTGCACCGAGCGCACCGCCCGCCCCCCGTGGCATGGGCCCGCGCGGCGTCAGTGGCCCGCGTGGCCGCGGCGGACGTCCTGGCGCGCCGCCGCCGGAATTGCTGAGCCTCGGCGTCGTCGGTCCGGCGAGCGCTGCGGCGAAGTCCGCGGCGCCTTCCACTGTATCGGCGCCGAGTGCGCCGGCTGACCTGCCGGCGTCTTCGGCCGGCGCGGAGCAGGGAAGCGAGGGCGGCTCCGCCGCCACGAAGGGACGCGGTCGCCGCGGTGCGGCGAAGAAGGCGGCAAAGTCGGCCGCACCAGCCGATCAGCCGGCGGCGAAGACAGCGAAGAAGTCGGCGGCGAAGAAGGCGCCTGCTGCCAAGAAGACGCGGGCCAGGAAGAACGCGGCTCGCGCCGAAGCATGACCCGGAACGCCGCGCACCTCGCGCGGCGTTCTCGTCTCGGCGCCCCGCTCCCGGTGAAGTTCTACGATCGTCCCACGGAGCTCGTCGCGCGTGACCTGCTGGGTGCGGTGCTGGAATGCGCCGCGCCCGACGGCGTCACGCGCGGCCGCATCGTGGAGACCGAGGCGTACACCGGTCCCGAGGATCCGGCATGCCACGCCGCCGCGGGACTCACGCGTCGTACGCGTCACCTCTTCGGGCCGCCTGGCGTGGCGTACGTCTACCTCATCTACGGCATGTACTGGTGCTTCAATGCCGTCACGCGCGAGGTGGGGCACGGTGCCGCCGTTCTCGTGCGCGCCGTCGCGCCGCTCGATGGCATCGAGCTGATGCGCGCACGCCGCCCGAAGGTGACGCGCGATCGCGACCTCACCAACGGTCCCGGCAAGCTGTGCCTCGCCATGGGTATCGACGGCGCCATGGATGGCACCTCCTTGCGCGACGGCCCGATCACCATTCGCGCCGGCGAACCCGTGCCGGACGACGACGTCGTCGTCACCCCGCGCATCGGCATCGTGAAGGCCGCCGAGTGGCCACTCCGCTACTTCGTTCGCGACGATCCGTTCGTGTCGAAGACGCCAGCGCACTTCGAGCGGGGCAGGTGGGAAGGACGGTAGCCCGGGAGGTGCGAAGGTCGGCAGGTAGGCAGAAAAGAGAACGGGGCGATCGGCACCGCCGATCGCCCCTTCCGTTTTCTGCCCGACCGTCCGGTCTTCCGGTCCTCCGCTCTTATCTCGCCCTGTCGATCGACTTCCCCACGTTGTACCGCACGCCGGCTTCCAGTGTGTACTGGATTCCGAACTTCGGCCGCGGGTTGTGGAGGAAGAACTCGTTGTGGAGGAAGGTGCCAGTGCCCTGGACGAAGACGGAGAACATCGGCATTCGCTGCTGCGCACCGAGCATCACGAATGGCGCGAAGGCCACACGCTTGTTCTGCACGCTGTCCGCTGCCGCGTAGAGCTGCGCCTGGTTGTCGAACGGTGCCGTCGAGCCCACGCTGCCGATGCGGTTCATCCCCATTCCGAGCCCCACGTAGGGGTGGAGGTTGGGACTCTGCATCGGGAAGCCGACGATCGCCGCGGAGATGCGCTGGAGGTTGTTCAGGTCCACCACGCGGTCCTGCAACCCCGAAAGGCCCACTTCCTTGAAGGAGCCCTGGGAGCTGAAGAACGACTGATCCACCGTCACGTACAGTCCGCCGTACGTCCTCGTGATCATCCAGTCGATGCCCGCCAGGGGCGCAACCGCGTTGTCGGTGCTGTAGTTCGAGGAGTAGACGAGCGCTCCGCCCTTTGCGCCCCAGAACCACGCGTCCTTGAACTGCCGTCCTGCCTGTGCCGCGCTCGGCTGGGCGAGCAAGGCGGCCGCACTGGCAGCCGCGAGGACACGGAGGAGTCGCATATCAGAAAGCCTCGAGAAGGGAAATCGCGTCCGGTCGCCCGCGAATGCGGGCTCATGCCTTGGGACGAAGAGGTCGCCCCGGGCGTCACGAACCGGACGGCAGGCGCTGGCCGGTGGAACGGCCGGTGCGTAACCTGACGGTACGCCTCGTCTCCGCGTCACGCCGGAGCGCCGCTCGCCACCCGCCGGGGAGAGTCGCCATGTCCGCCATCCTGCCCGACACCCCTCGTTTCGAGACGCCGGTGTACGGCACCGTCTTCGCCGCCCGGGCCGCCGTCGTCCGCCGCCTCAAGCAGGGCGATCGCCTCATCCTCGTCCCCGATCCACCAGGCGTGGACGAGCCGAGCGTGTGGGT
>DASURL010000065.1:0-5318 GCA_036280075.1 Gemmatimonadaceae bacterium
CGACATGGCCAAGCAGGCGCTGGTCCGCCAGGGCGAGCACCTGTCGCACGGCCAGCAGCTCGAGCAGACCTGGGAGGCGCACCGCCTCGAGACGGAGAAGCTCAAGAACTCGCTGCGCGACCTGAACGACAAGATCGAGGAGGCCAAGCGCAAGAAGAACCTCCTCATCGCCCGCCAGCGCCGCGCGCAGGCCCAGCAGCGGATCGCCGAGACCATGTCGTCGCTCTCCGAGAAGAGCGCGTTCGAGGCGTTCGCGCGCATGGAAGAGCGCATCGAGACCAACGAGCGGCAGATTCGCGCCCACGCCGAGATCGAGGAGGAGTTCACCGGCGACACGCTGCAGCGCGACTTCAAGCAGCTCGAGAAGGGCGCCGCCACGGCGTCGGTGGACAACCAGCTTCTCGCCCTCAAGCAGAAGATGGGAATCCTGCCGCCCCCGAGCGCCGCGCAGAACAAGGCGCTGAACTCGGGCCACCGCAACGACGAGACGGTGCACGCCGAGATCGAGCACACCGGGGACGAGGACAAGCAGTGAACGGTCAGGCGGTCCGAGGCTTCAAGTTCGGCCCCCTCCTGACCGCCGTCGTCTTCACCGTCCTGCTGCTCTGGCTTGCCGGGCGCGTCGCGGAGGTCTTCCTCCTCCTCTTCCTCGGTGTCCTGCTGTCGCTCGTCCTCGGTTCGCTGTCGGGCGTGCTCCACCAGCGCGCGCGGATTCCCGAGCGGCTTTCCTTCCTCGTCGCCATCCTCATCCTGTTCGGCGGCGTGGCGCTGATCCTCTGGATCCTCGTCCCGCCCCTGCTCGCCCAGACGCAGGAGCTGGTGAAGGTCCTGCCGGACTACATCACCGGCTGGGAGGCGGCCATCGACCGCCTCGCCGCACGCGTGCCCGCCCTGCGATCGGTGTACCCTCCGGGCCAGCACAAGCTGCTCTTCGCCGTCTACAGCCAGGTGGCCGACCAGTTCGGCAACGTGGTGCCCAAGGTGCTCGGCATCGTGGACGTGCTCGTGAGCATCTTCTCGGTGCTCGTGATGGGCATCTACCTCGCGCTGCATCCGGCGCTCTACCGCGAGTGGCTCATCGCACTCTTCCCGCCCATCCACCGCGACCTCGTGCGCGACGTGCTGGGCGACTGCGCCGATTCGCTCCGCGCCTACATCGTCGGGCTCCTGCTCACGATGACGTTCCTCGGCACCCTCACCGCCATCGGGCTCTACGTGCTCGGGGTGCCGTATTACGTGACCTTCGGGGTGTTCACCGGACTGGCGACCATCGTCCCCTTCTTCGGGACCCTGCTGGCGACCACGCTCCCCGCGCTGTTCGTCCTCACCGGCCCCAATGGCGGCACGCGCGCCCTCTGGGTCATCGCGCTCGGCATCTTCGTCCACCTGGTGGAGGGGAACTTCGTGTCCCCGTACATCATGTCGAAGCAGGTGGACCTCCCGCCGGTGCTCACCATCGTGTTCGTGCTGATCATCGGCAAGCTGCTCGGCCCACTTGGCCTGCTGGTCGCAGTCCCGGGGCTCGCAGTGCTGATGGTCGTCGTGCGCCGCATCCTGCTCTCGCGCATCTATGAAGGGCGTGGCTTCCGCCGCACGACTCGCGAGCGCCCGCTCCGGCTCCGCCTTCCCGCTTCGGAAGGGGGCGTGATCGTGCCGCGCAGCTACGTGGACGTGGTGTCGGCGCTGGAACGTCGCGCCATCGCCGCGCCCGTGTAGATTTCGCGCGATCGCCGACCTTCCCTCCTTCCTCGACCGTCTCCCGCACACGACGCATGTCGCGCTCGCCGCGCTATCTCATCCTGGCCGACGGCCTCTTCGGCCCCGAGACCTCGAAGACCGCCAACGCGTGCATTCGCTATACGCCGGATCACGTCGTTGGCGTCATCGATTCACGCCACGCGGGAAAGACCTCGCAGCAGATCCTGGGCTTCGGCGGTGACATACCCGTCGTCGCCACGCTCGACGACGGCCTCGCCCTCGCCCCGAATGCGCTCCTGATCGGCATCGCGCCGCCGGGTGGCCAGATTCCCGCGGAGTGGGTGCAGCTCGTCCGTCGCGCCATCGAGCACAAGCTCGAGGTCTGGAGCGGACTGCACAGCTTCCTCGGCGACATCCCCGAGCTCGCGGAAGCGGCGCGCACGCACGGCGTCGCGATCCACGACCTCCGCCGTCCGCCGGCGAAGATCACGGTCGCCAACGGCCGCGTGCGCAGCGTGGAGGCCACGGTGGTGCTTACCGTCGGCACCGACTGCAACATCGGCAAGATGACCACGCAGCTGCAGCTCCTCGGCGCACTGCGCGACAAGGGGATCCGCACCAGCTTTGCCGCCACCGGCCAGACCGGCATCCTCATCGAGGGGCGCGGCATCAGCGTGGACGCCGTCGTCGCCGACTTCATCTCCGGCGCCGCCGAGAAGCTCGTGCTCGATTGCGCCGCGGACTCCGATCTCGTCCTCGTGGAAGGGCAGGGGTCCATCATCCATCCCAGCTACTCCGGGGTGACCTACGGCCTGCTGCACGGCTCGCTGCCGCACGCGCAGGTGATGTGCGCCCAGCCGTCGCGGAAGGCGATCAATCGCTGCGAGTGGGTGGCGATCCCGCCGCTGGCCGATTTCATCCGCCTCAGCGAGACCGTCGCCGCACCGCTGCGCCCGGCGCCCGTGATCGCCGTCGCGCTGAACACCTACGACCTCGATGACGACACCGCACGTCGCACCATCGAGCAGGTGCAACGCGAGACCGGCCTGCCCACGACCGACGTGGTGCGCTTCGACCCCGCGCCAGTGGCGGATGCCATCGCGACGTTCCACCAGACCCGCCCGCGTTGACGCACGGATTTCATGCGTCGAGCGGCAGGGCGATGACGTGACCGCGGGGGAGCATGGCCAGCTTGGCGCATGCCCCCCGCGCTTCGCATCGAGTCGCTGTGGAAGTGCTACATCACCGGCGTCCGAGGCTGCTCGGCACGCGTGTGGGCGCTGCGTGGGCTCCGTCTCACGGTCGAGATGGGCGAGCGCATCGCGATCATCGGCGCCCCCGGCTCCGGCAAGACCACGCTCGCTGAGTGCATCCTTGGCCTGCGGACGCCGACAGCGGGGACGGTGGAGAGCGTCGGAACGTTGGAGATCGTGGAAATACAGGAAGTCAGGACGTCGGGATTCACAGTCCCGACCTCCCGACCTCCTGACATCCTGACCTCCATGCTGTTCACCCGTCATCCCGGCCGTCTGTCGGGCTGCTTCGACCGCATCCTCCTCCTCCGCGACGGTCGCCTGCATGCCACGAGCTACCGGTCGGCACGCCGTGTCGCCGAGCGAAGCGCCGCCCTCCGTTGACCGCCGCGAGCCTGCGCCCGTAGCTTGCCCGCGATGCCACAGAACATGCTCCCCCAGGTGAGGATTCCCCGGCCGGCCGACGTGGCGCGCCCGCACACGATGGCGGAGTGGCGCCAGAACGGGCTGGACTACGCGCTCGACAAGGGATTCGATCTCGGCGGCGTGGTCATCTCCATCTTCGCCGCCTGGCTGTTCATCCGGTTCGTGTCGCATCGCATCGAGCACTGGGGCGACGACGCCATGCCGGGCATGCGCACCGCGCGCGAGCAGCGCGCGCGGACCGCGGCGAAGCTGGTTCGCAATGTCGGGCGGGCGGTGCTCATCGTCGTCGGCACGCTGATGGTGCTGAACCAGCTCGACTTCAACATCTCGCCCCTGCTCGCATCCGCCGGGGTCGTCGGCCTCGCCATCTCCTTCGGTTCGCAGAGCCTCGTCCGCGACTACGTCACCGGCTTCTTCCTCCAGCTCGAGCACCAGTTCGCCCTCGGCGACGTGGTGCGGATCGGCACCGCCGAGGGGACGGTGGAGAACATCACGCTGCGGCTCGTCTACGTACGCGACGGCAATGGCGGGCTGCACATGATCCCGAACGGCCAGATCAACCAGGTGGTGAACCTCACCCGGTCGTGGGGGCGCGTGTGGCAGGACGTGGAGGTCGCGTGGCGCGACAGCGACCGCGCGACGGAGGCGCTGCGGCGCGCCGCGAGCTCGCTCGCCGACGACAAGGCGTGGTCGGATGCCTTGCTCGACCCGCCGCGCGTCACGGGGCTCGAACGGCTGTCGGGCGCGTCCGTCACCCTGCGCACGGTGGCGCGCGTGGATCCCTATCGCCGTGACGACGTGGCGCGCGACCTCCGGCGCCGCATCAAGGAGGAGCTCGACCGCGCCGGCGTCGTCACCGTCGCCTGACGTCGTGTCGCGGAATCCTCGCTAGCTTTCCCCGACGGCCGCGCACCCCGCGTGTCCGCCTCCAGCGCCTGCTTCATGTCCGACTTCCGCCTGTACAACACGCTCACCCGCCAGGTCGAGCCGTTCGCTCCCGCCGATGGCCGCACGGTCCGCATGTACACCTGCGGCCCCACCGTGTACAACCCGGCTCACCTCGGCAACTTCCGCACGTTCCTGTTCGAGGACCTCATGCGGCGCGTGCTCGCGCTGCGCGGGTGGCAGGTGCAGCAGGTGATGAACCTGACGGACGTGGACGACAAGATCATCCGTCGCGCCTTCGAGCAGGGGAAGACGATCACCGAGGTCACCGAGCCGGTGATCGAGATCTTCCAGCGTGATCGCGAGTACCTGCGCATCCAGCGCGCCGAGGCGTACCCGCGCGCCACGGAGTTCATCCCGCAGATGATCGCGCTCGTGCAGCGGCTGGTGGACAACGAGGTGGCGTACCAGGCGGAGGACGGATCGGTCTACTTCGCGATCGACCGGTTCCCCGGCTATGGCAAGCTGTCGCGCCTCGACACGCGCGAGGTGAAGAGCGGCGCGCGCGTGCTGCAGGACGACTACAGCAAGGAGAACGCGCAGGATTTCGCGCTGTGGAAGGCGGCCAAGCCGGAGGACGAAGCCACCGGGGCCGCCTGGGATTCGCCCTGGGGACGCGGCCGTCCCGGCTGGCACCTCGAGTGCTCGGCGATGGCGATGGACCTGCTCGGCGAGACGCTGGACCTCCACTGCGGCGGGATCGACCTCATCTTCCCCCACCACGAGGACGAGATCGCGCAGAGCGAGGCGGCCACGGGGCGCACCTTCTCCCGCGTGTGGTGCCATGGCGCGTTCCTCCTCACCGAGGGGGCGAAGATGGCCAAGCGGGTGGGGAACGTGAGCACGGTGCAGGGCCTGCGCGAGGCGAAGGTGCCGGCGGCGGCGCTGCGGCACTTCGTCTTCAACACGCACTACCGGAAGGAGCTCAACCTGTCGGAGGAAGCGCTGCTCGCGTCCACGGAGGCGGTGAAGCGGGTGGGTGCCTTCGCCGACCGG
>DASURL010000066.1:0-5173 GCA_036280075.1 Gemmatimonadaceae bacterium
GACGCCGCCGGCCACCCGGAGTCGCCGCCCTCGCTCCGCATGCCGCCCGGCGCACATCAGGTCATGCTGCGGGTGACGGGCGTCGACGACCTCTGCACGCGGGTCGCGGCGGCTGGCGCCACGATCGTGCGCCAGCCGGAGACCCACATGTACGGCGAGCGGCAGTGCATGTTCCTGGACCCGTGGGAGCATGTCTGGATGCTCTCCGAAACCATCCACGACTCGGATCCAGGAACATGGGGCGGCGAATTGCGTGAGCCCTGACGCGCGCGCGGCGGGGTGCTGGTCATCGCAGCGCGTAGATCGTCACGCGGCTCGACGCCGTCGGCAGCGGCCAGATCGGTGACACCGTTCCGCCCGCGACCGCGATGTACTGGTGCCCGCCCGCCTCGTACGTGATGACGCCGGCGCCACTCGGCGCGCCGGTGTCGATCTCCCTGATCACACGCCCCGTCGCGCCGTCGAGCAGCAGCAGGTGGCCTTCCACGTCGGCGCCGAGCACGAGACCGCCTGCCGTGGCGGTGACAGCGGCGAGAATCGGGCTGTGTGCCTGGTAGCGCCAGCGGATCTGGCCCGCGTCGGGATCGGTGGCGGTGATCCAGCCCTTCCACTGCTCCTTCGGATCGAACTGGCCGAAGCCACCCCCCGCGTTGCCGGTGAAATCGGGCGGGAGCGGGTGCGGAATGCTGTCCGGACTCACGAGGCGGATGCTCGCGCACCAGTCCACCGCGCCGGTGAAGACCAGGTTGAGGCGCGGATCGTACGCCGGCCCGTTCCACTCGGTCCCACCCTGCGTGCCGGGACAGAAGCGCGTCGCCTGGGTGTGCGTCAGTCGTGCCTCGCCGTTGGCGTGCGTGGTCGTCGGCACCGACCAGGTGATCCGCATCGGTGAGCGCGACACGCCGTGCAGCTCGCCATCCTTGCCGGCGAGCGCGAGGAGCGACGTGCCGGCGCGCGTGCGGATCAGCGCCGGCGTGGCGCTCACGTCCCAGTCGTGCCAGTCGTCCTGGCCCGGGACGACCTGCACGTAGTCGAGGAAGCGGCCCGTGCGCGCGTCGAGCGCGATGACGCTGTTGGTGTAGAGATTCCTCCCCTCGCGCAGGCGCGGCATGAAGTCGGGCGCCGGGTTGCCGGCGGGAACGTAGAGGATCCCGCCCACCGGATCGAGGGTGAAGCTGCTCCACATGCCACCGCCCGTCGGCGGGGTGGCATCAGGGCCGCTGGGCCAGGTGGCGCGCGGGGCGCCGGTGTCCGGAATGATGTCGAACCGCCACCGCTCGCGCCCGGTCGCGGCGTCGAGGGCATGCACGTGCCCCTGCACGCCCATGTTGTCGCCACCGGAATTGCCCACGAACACCATCCCGTTCCACGCGATGGGCGCCATCGGTGCGCCTTCGCCGGCGGCGACGCCGAAGGGGACGTCCCACAGCACGCGACCGGTGGACGCGTCCAGCGCATACGCGTGCACGCCGCCATTCACGCGAAACAGCCGCCCGTTCATCCAGGCGACACCATGATTGTTCTTCAGGAAGCCGAGGGGCTGGTACGACTTCGCCGTGTGCCACAGCTGACGGCAGGTCGCGGCGTCGATCGCGTAGGTGCTCGTGTCGGTCGTGAGGTAGAGAACGCCACCGACCACCACAGGGCCGCTCTGCATGGACATCTGCTCGCCGGTGTCGAAGGTGCAGGCGCGCTGCACGTTCGCGGCGTTTGCCGAGGTGATCTCGGCGAGGGGGGAGTAGCGCGTGCCCTCGACGGTGCCGTTATACGACGGCCAGTCGGCGCTGCTCGCGCTGGCAATGGGCGACGCGGGTTCGGGGCTCGTGGCGGTCGTGCGCCCCTGCTGCATCTGCGGTGCGCAGGCGGCAAGCACGAGCGATACGGTGGCGAGCGAAGGGACGGAACGCATACGAAGCACTCCTGAAGGCTGTCCGGGCTGCACTGCGCGAGTCCTGCACGTGGGCATGGTGGAAGTCATCGCACGCGGCGGTCGCCGCCTGGCACCGTGAGCATGATGGCGGCGATCGCCGCCACGACCATGAGCAGGTTCGCGGCGAAGGCGACGAGCGCGGCCTCGCGGATGGCGAGGTTGTCCTGTCGGCCCACGAACGTGACGACGCCGGCGACCCAGTTCGCCGGCGCACGATCGCCGCTCAGCGCTGTGACGATCGCGGCGGAGATCGCCACACCGAACGACGCGCCGAGGGACGACGCCATCTTGTAGATCCCGCTCCCCGACCCGGCCTGGTCGTCGGGGAGGTTGGCCAGCGCAGCGTCGGTGGAGGGCGTCGCGTAGAAGCCGAGGCCGATCCCGAACAGGGTGAAGGCGACGACGGCGAGCACCCGGTAGGTGGCGAGCAGGGTGAACGTCGGCATCAGGAGCACGATGGAGGCACCGACGATCAGCGAGCCCCAGATCATGGGTTGCCGCGGCCCGAATCGCTGGAGCAGCTTCTCGCCCACGCGAATGAACGCGACGATTGCGATGGCGTATCCGAGCGTCAGCAACCCGGCGCTCTGCGCGCTCATTCCGCCCCCGAGCTGGACGAGCGTCATCGCGACGAGGATGATCCCGGCGACCGCGTTGAGCAGCAGGTTGGAGATGGTCGCGCCGGAATACGTCGCGTTCCGGAACAGGCGGAAATCGACGAACGCATTCGCGCGGCGCGACTCGGTGCGCACGAACACCACGCCGAACACGATCGCGATCACCAGCAGGCCGAGCGAGGTGAGGCTCGTCCAGCCGAAGCGAGCGCCGAGCGTGGCGAAGACCTCGAGCGCCACCATGGCGATCATGAAGGTGACGATGCCCAGGACATCCAGCGTGTAGCCTGCCCGTGCGGCGGCGCGACTCTCCGGCGTGCCGCGCACCATGAGCATGCCGATCACCGACACCACTGCCGCGGCGAAGAAGATCCACCGCCATCCGAGGTTGGCCGCGACGAGCCCGCCGAAGACCGCGGCGAAGCCCGAGCCGCCCCACGATCCCATCGACCACAGGCTGACGGCGCGCTGGCGGTCCGCGCCCTGCCAGTACGCCTTCACGAGGGCGAGGCTCGCCGGCATGATGCACGCCGCCGACAATCCCTCGCAGATGCGGCCGGCGATGAGAAAAGCCGACGCGAGGGCGCCGGCCGGCGCGAAGCCGACGAGCAGCGCGCCGACAATGCCGAACACGAAGCCCCACTGCACGACCTTCACCCGGCCACTGCGGTCGGCCACCCCGCCCATCACGACGATGAAGATGCCCGAGAAGAGCGCCGTGATCGAGACGGCGATGTTCATCACGCTCGGCTCGACCCGGAGCTCGGTGGCCATCGTCGGTGCGATGTTGAGCACCGTCTGCGCGAACAACCAGAAGGCGAGCACGCCGAGGATCATGCCGAACAGCAGGCGGTCGTTGCCGAGCGGGCGACCGGATGCCGGAGGCGCGCTCACGGTTTCCCCGCCCTGGTGGAGTGAATGGGCGCGTCCACGGTGGGCGAGCCGGGACGGCGTAAGGCGGGAAGCTGCCAGCCACGTCGGAGGGCGATGAGCCGCAGCGCGAAGCAGAGCCCGGCGCCGGCGATGGCGACCACCGTCGGGGGCAGGCGGAACTGACGCCCGCCGACGACGACTGCCGCCCCCGCCATCGCCGCCACCGCGTAGATGTCGCCGCGCAGCACGGCTGGCACCTCCGCCGCCAGGATGTCGCGCATCATGCCTCCACCGATCCCGGTGAGCATGCCGAGCAGGACGGCCGCGAGTGGACCGAGATGGAAGTCGAGCGCCTTCTGCGCGCCGGACACGGCAAAGAGCGCGAGCCCGCCCGCGTCGAGGATCTGCACCGAATCGTGCATGCGCCGGATGCGGGGTCCCCACGCGATAGTCGCGAGGCCCGCCAGAGCGGGGACGACGATGTAGCGCCAGTCGGCGAGACCGGGTGGCGGCACGGCGCCGATGAGCACGTCACGCGTGATGCCGCCGACGTTGGCAGCCGCGAACGCGAGCACGAGCACCCCGAACAGGTCGAACCCCTGCTTCACGCCGAGCAGCGCGCCGCTGAGCGCGAAGACGAACGTGCCGCAGAGGTCGAGCACCAGCACGAGCGTGCTGGCGGTGAGCGCGTGCGGGAGCGCATGGTCGAGCGGGCTCATGCCCCCAGCCACGCCTGGGCGGCCACGACCATCGCCTGCACGCCGGCCTCGAGGGTCGGATGGATGACGGGCGCGAAGCGTGGATTATGGTTCGTCGGCAGCTCGCCGAGCCGGTTCTCCGCGTTCAGTTTCGCGTAGAGCTCCGGATCGGTGCCCCCGACGAACCAGAACACCGACGGCGCCTTCCACTCCGCGCCGAAGGTGCCGAAGTCCTCGCTCGCCGTGGTCGGCTTGGTCTGCGTGACGCGATCCGCACCGAAGTGCCCGCGGAAGGCGTTGAGGACGCGCTGCGTGGCGGCCGGGTCGTTCTGCACCATGCGATAGCGGTCGAGCGTGGTGAACTCCGGCGGTTTCGGCGCGCCAGACGCCTCGGACTCGGCGTTCACGATGCGCCTGATCGACGCGAGCACCCGCGTGCGCACGGCATCGTCGAAGGTGCGCACGTTGAGCTTGATGAGCGCGTCGTCGGGAATGACGTTCTCCTTCGTGCCCGCCTGCAGGGCGCCGATCGTGACGACGACGGAATCGGTTGGCGCGACCTCCCGCGACACGATGGTCTGCAGCCGCATGACGGTGGACGCAGCCATCACCACCGGGTCGATGCTCGCCTGCGGCATCGAGCCGTGCGCACCGCGTCCGAACAGCCGGATCGCCAGCGAATCCCCGGCGGAGGTGACGACGCCTTCGCGCGACGCGATGACGCCTGCGGGCAGCGGCATGACATGCTGGCCGAGGATCACGTCGGGCTTCGGGAAGCGCTGAGTCATGTCATCGTCGATCATCGCCTGCGCGCCCTGCGCCGTCTCCTCCCCCGGCTGGAAGACCGGCATGAGCGTGCCTTTCCACTCGTCGCGCCGCTGCGCCAGGAGGGTGGCCGCGCCGGCGAGCCAGGCGACATGCATGTCCTGTCCGCAAGCGTGCATGACCGGCGTCGACTCGCCGGTTTCGCTGGTGCTGGTGACGGTGCTCGCGTACGGAAGGTTGGTGGCCTCCTTCACGGGCAGGGCATCCATGTCGGCTCGCAACATGACCGTGGG
>DASURL010000067.1:0-7772 GCA_036280075.1 Gemmatimonadaceae bacterium
TCGGGGATATCGAGGGCGTCGGGGAAGACGGCGAGCTGGTTGCCGCCGAAGGGCCGGTCGGTGAAGACGTCGGCGGTCAGGAAGCGATGGCGTGCCATGGCGGGAATGTATCACGCGATCGCTCTGGCGTCCCGCTCCCGGCGGCGACAACGTTTGGCCATGCGACCCCACCTCGCCCGCCTCGCGGCCGCGCTCCTTGCCGTCGCCGTCAGCGCTTCGGAGCTCGGTGCGCAGCAGTCCGGCACCGGGACCATTGCCGGCACGATCACCGACAGCGTTCGGGCGAAGCCCGCTGCGGGTGCCACGGTCCTGCTCACTCGCCTCGCTCCCGAGCCGAGCGAGCTGCGGACCGCCGTCACCGACGACAAGGGGCGCTTCCGCTTCGACACCCTCGTCGCTGGCCGCTACTCCGTCGCCTTCGCCACCGACTACCTCGACTCGCTCTCCGTCAACATGCCCCCACGCGAGGTGAGCCTCGTCAGCGGCCGGCTGGAACGCGTGGACTTCGCGACTCCCTCGGGCGCCACCCTGCGCGCCGCGGCTTGTCCCCGGTTGAGGCTCTCGAGTGGGCAGGGCGCCGTCATCGGCGACGTCGCCAACGCCGACACCGATCAGCCCCTCGGCGGTGCGCAGGTCGCCGTGAGCTGGATCGAGCTTGCCGTGGACAGCGCGTTGCACGCCGTGACCACGCCGCGCGGTGGGGTGGTGGCCGCCGACTCCTCCGGACACTACCGGCTGTGCGGGGTGCCCACCGATACCTATCTCACCGTGCAGGTGCAGGACAGCGGCCGCGCGGGAAGCCCGCTCACGCTCACCGTGGGGCACGAGGGCGGCGTCGTCCGGCGCGACCTCTCCCTGAGCCTGTCGTCGGCGAGGACGGTTGCCGCGCTCGACTCCGCGGCCGCCGCCGCGGCACGACACGACAGCGTGACGGTGCCCCTCCTCACCGGCACCGCCACCCTCGCGGGAGTCGTGCGCGGCGCCGCGGGTGAGCCGCTGTCGATGGCCGAAGTGCGCATTCGAGGCGCGGCTGGCGTGGCACGCACCGACTCCGCCGGGCGATTCACCCTCACCGGCCAGCCCGCCGGCAGCCAGCTCGTCGAGACACGACACATCGGCTACCTGCTCGGCCAGGCGCCGGCGGAGCTGCGCAGCGGCAGGACCTCGAACGTCAGCGTCACACTCGCCCGCATCGTCAGCCTCGACTCCATCCGGATCGTCGCCCAGCGCTCGCGCTATCCGGAGTTCGAGAGCCGCCGCAGCAGCAGGGCGGGCGGCGGCCGCTTCCTCGACGAGCAGGAGATCGAGAACCAGCACGCCATGCAGGCGAGCGACCTGCTGCGCATGGTGCACGGCTTCCGCGTGGAGGGTTCGGGGCTCGACACGAAGGTCTACACCACGCACGGCAACTTCGAGATGAGCAGCATGGGCCCGTGCGAGGCGAACATCGTGGTCAACGGCGTGGAGCACCAGGACATCAACCTCGTCGACCCGACGAACATCGGCGCCATCGAGGCCTACGCCGGTCCCGCCGACGCGCCGGTCCAGTACGACCGTCCCTGTGGCGTGATCGTCATCTGGCTCAAGCGGGGGAGGCCTGTCCGGTGATCAGCGGTCCTGCCATGGGCGGCCGCCTTCGCCTTCTGGCCGTCGCCTTCCTTCTCGCCGCGCCGGCGCTCGCTGCGCAGACACCCGCATCCGCGTCCGTCCAGGGCACCGTCATGGACAGCATCCATGCGAAGCCCGCGAATGGCGCGATGGTCTTCCTCACCCGCACCTCCCCCGAGCCGAGCGAGTTCCGGAGCGCCATCACCGACGACAAGGGGCGCTTCCACTTCGATTCGCTCTCGGCGGGGCGGTACTCCATGTCCTACGCCACCGCGTACCTGGATTCACTCGGCGTCGGCATGCCGGCGCGTGAGCTGACTCTCGCCGAGGGGCAGCGGGCGCGCGTGGACTTCGCCACGCCATCGGGTGCCACCCTTCGCGCCGCCGCCTGTCCCGGGCTCACGCTGGCGAAGGGGCAGGGGGCCGTCGTCGGCCAGGTCACCGACGCCGATACCGACCGCCCGCTCACTACCGCGCACGTCGCGGTGAGCTGGATGGATCTCGCGGTGGACAGCAGCTTCCACCCCGTGACCACCCAGCGTGGCGGTGACGTGGCGGTGGACTCGCTCGGGCGCTATCGCCTGTGCGGCGTTCCCACCGAGACGTGGCTCCAGCTGCAGGTGCAGGACAGCGGATTCGCCGGAAGCGTGATCACGCTGAGCGTGGGCGACGCCGGGGGCGTGGTGGTGCGCGACCTCTCGCTCAGCGACGAGTCGGCGCGGAGCCTCGCGTCGCTCGACTCGATTGCGCAGGTGGCCGCGGGCGACACGACTGCCGCCGCGCCGCTGCTCACCGGCACGGCGACGGTCACCGGGAGCGTGCGTGGTCCGTCCGGCCAGCCCCTTCCCGAGGCGCAGGTTCGCATCCGAGACGCCGCCGGCGTGGCGCGCACCGACTCGTCGGGGCGCTTCACCCTCGTGAACCAGCCGGCAGGCAGCCAGCTCCTCGAGACACGACACATCGGCTACCTGCTCGGCCAGGTCCCCGTGGAGCTGCGCAGCGGCCGGACGACGGAAACCGCCGTGTCCCTGACACGCATCGTGAACCTGGACTCGGTCCTCGTCACGGCACGCCGTGCGCGCTACCCGGAGTTCGAGCAGCGGCGACGGAGCCACTTCGGTCGCTACCTCGACGAAGCGGACATCGAGAAGCTGCACCCGTTCGAGACGAGTGACCTGCTTCGGATGATCCCCGGCTTCCGCATCCAGGGGTCCGGGCTCGACGCGCGCGTCATGAGCACGCGCGGCATGATCTCACTGAGCGGCAACGGCGGCTGCCCGACGAACGTCGTCATCAACGGCATCCAGCATCAGGACATCAACCTGCTCGACCCCGCGGACATCGGCGCCGTCGAGGCGTATGCCGGCCCCTCCGGCGCCCCGCTCCAGTACGACTCGGCGTGCGGGGTGATCGTCCTCTGGATGAAGCGCTGACGATCACTCCGCGAGCGACGTCGCCTACTTCTCCGCCATGAACGGGTAGCGGTAATCCGTCGGCGGGCTGAACGTCTCCTTCACGCTCCGCGCGCTCACCCAGCGCACGAGGTTCAGCTTCGAGCCGGCCTTGTCGTTCGTCCCCGACCCGCGCGCGCCGCCGAACGGCTGCTGTCCCACCACCGCGCCCGTCGGCTTGTCGTTCACGTAGAAGTTCCCCGCCGCGTTGCGCAGTGCCATCATCGCCTCGCGCACCGCCCGCCGGTCATTCGCGAACACCGCCCCCGTCAGCGCATAGGGCGACGTGGTGTCGATGATCCGCAGCGTCTCGCTCCACTTCGCGTCGTCATAGACGTGCAGCGTCACCACGGGGCCGAAAATCTCCTCGCACATCAGGCGATAGCCCGGATCCGTCGTCTCCACCAGCGTCGGGTGGACGAAGTACCCGTCCTTCCCGTCCACCTTCCCGCCGGCGACGATCGTCGCGTTCTGCTTCGCGTCGTCCACGTAGCCGGAGATCTTGTCGAACGCCTTCCGGTCGATCACGGCGCCCATGAAGTTCCGGAAGTCGGTCACGTCACCGACCTTGAGCTCCTCGATGATGGCGACGGTGCGCTCCTTCACCTCCTTCCACAGCGAGCGCGGCACGTAGATCCGGCTCGCCGCGGAGCACTTCTGCCCCTGGAACTCGAACCCGCCGCGCGCGATCGCCACGGCGAGCGCCTGCGGATCGGCCGACGCATGGGCGACGATGAAGTCCTTCCCGCCCGTCTCGCCGACGATCCGCGGATACGACGCGAAGCTCGACATGTTCGCGCCGATCGTCTTCCACATGCTGTTGAACACCGCCGTGCTTCCCGTGAAGTGCACGCCGGCGAGGTCACGATGGCTCAGCAGCTCGTTCGAGATCCGCACCGGGTCGCCCGGTACGAAGTTGATCACGCCCGGGGGCAGCCCCGCCTCCTCGAGCAGCTTCATGATGTAGTACGCCGACAGCATCGCCGACGCCGCCGGCTTCCAGATCACCGTGTTCCCCATCAGCGCGGGCGCCGTGGGCAGGTTGCCGGCGATGGAGGTGAAGTTGAACGGCGTCACCGCGTACACGAACCCCTCGAGCGGCCGGTAGTCGAGCTGGTTCCACATCACGTTGTTGCTGATCGGCTGCTCGTCGTACAGCTCCTGTGCGTACGCCGGGTTGAACCGCCAGAAGTCGATCAGCTCGCACGCGGAATCGATCTCCGCCTGGAATGCCGTCTTCGACTGCCCGAGCATCGTCGCCGCGTTCAGTGTCTGCCGCCACGTGGTGGTGAGCAGCTCCGCCGCGCGCAGGAAGACCGCCGCCCGATCCTCCCACGCCCAGTTCGCCCATTCCGCCGACGCGCGCTTGCTCGCGTCGACCGCCTGCTGCACCAGCGCCGGCGTCGCCTTGTGCCAGTCGGCCAGGACGTGCCGGTGATCGTGCGGCATCACGCTCTGTGCCATCTCGCCGGTGCGGATCTCCTCGCCGCCGATGATGATCGGGATCTCGACCCGCTCCTTCGCCATGCTCGCCAGCCGCGCCTTGAGCTCCGCGCGCTCCGGCGAGCCGGGCGCATAGCCCTTCACCGGCTCGTTCACCGCCGGCGGCACGCGCCGCGTCCCGGAAAAGCCCGCCAGCGGCGCATCTGCCGGTGACATCGTCTCCACGGCCTGCTTCGATTCGGCCGCGGCCCGGCCGGGGGCGGTGCGGTTGGATGGGACGGAAGTCGATGACATGGAGGCGGAAGGTCGGAAGGTCAGAAGGTCGGAAGATCGGACATCGGCTGGTCTGATGGCTCTTCGTCCGTGGACTCTGGTCTGGAGTCGATGGTCCATGAGGTTGGACCATCGACTCCAGACCATCGACCGGAGCCCAACAGCCATCAGACCGCCCTTCTGATAATAATCCCCTCGCCACGCTATAGTTCGACATGTCTCCCACACTCCGCCGCATCTCCGCCGCACTGCTGCTCGCGCTCGTCAGCGCCTGCATGTCGCAACCGGTGGACTGGACGGTCAAGCGCTCCACCCCACTCGACAGCGATTCGGCGCGCGTGCTCGCTCCCGACGGCACGCTGCAGCCCGACTCCATGCTCGCCCTCGCCGCGCGCATCACGCCGCCGTCGAGCGACGTCTGCCCCGGCACGCTGCGGCTGGCGCGGGCCGGCGGCTCGCTCTACGCCGCCTGGTGGGCGCCGCGCCCCGACAGCAACGCCAATCTCCTCGTCTCCCGCTCCCTCGACGGCGGCCGGCACTGGAGCGTCGCCGCACCCGCGGACACGAGCGACCGGGGTCTCACCGGCTGCCGCCGCATCGCGCCGTCCATCGCCGCCGACTCGGCGAGCGGCTACGTGCACGTCACCTACGCCATGGTCGCGCCCGAGGGGCCCGGCCTCTTCTTTGCCCATTCGATGGACGAAGGGGTCACCTTTCACACCCCCGTCGCCATCGTGTACGGCGACCGCCTCGGCCGCACGAGCGTCGCCGCCGATGGCGACATCGTCATCGTCGGCTTCGAGGACCCGAACAGCAGCACGCCCCGCGTGGGGCTCGCCATCTCTCGCACCATGGGCCACATTTTCGAGCAGCGCATCCTGCCTCTCTCCGACGACGTCGGCACCGCCACGCGGCCACGTACCGCCGTGCACGGTCGCCGGATCGCCGTCGCCTGGGAGCAGCGTGCCTCGCCCACCGCCCCCGCGGCGCTCGACGTTCGCGTCGGCACCCTGCGCTAGCCGCTCCGCCCCGCATGCGCGTTCTCCTCGCTGACGACGACGCCGTCACCCGCACCCTCATCGCCGCGGTCATCACCGACCTCGGGCATGAGCCGGTGGCCGCCGACGACGGACAGCGCGCCTGGGAGCTGTTCCAGTCCGAGCCTGCGCCGCTCGTCATCCTCGACATCAACATGCCGGGGCTCGACGGCCTCACGGTCTGTCGCCACATCCGCGATCACGAGGAGTGGCGCGACACCTTCGTCATCGTCGTCACGGCGCGCGACGCGCGCGAGGACCTGACTGCCGTCCTCGCCGCCGGCGCCGACGACTACGTCACGAAGCCCAGCTCCCCGGAGAACCTCCGCGCCCGCCTCGAGATCGCCCAGCAGCGCATCGTCCAGAACTCGGCCCGCCGCACCGCGGAAGCCGAGCTCGCGCGCGCCCGCTGGCTCGCCGGCATCGGCGAGACCACCATCGCCCTCGAGCACGAGATCAACAACCCGCTCTCCGCCCTGCTCGGGAACGCGGAACTGCTGCTGATGGAGGAGGGGCTGACGGAGGAACAGGCGCAGCAGGTGCGGGTCATCCGCGAGCAGGCCACCCGCATCGCCGACGTCGTCCGACGCCTCGCGAAGCTGAAGAACCCGCGCTCGGTGGAGTACCTCACGGGGGCGAAGATGCTCGATCTCGGCTCGCGGAGCAGCCGTACCGGATAACGACAACTGACGTACGACGTAGTTCGCACTTCGTATCCGGACCCAGGGCACTGGCCCCTACAAGGCGCGGCGCGTCACTCGATCGGGACGCGACGCTCGAGTGGCATTGGGCCAACTCTCCCGCAGGTCGGTGTACGTGGTACGCGGTACGCAGTACGTCAGTTGCTCTTCAAGGAGAACCCCTTGTCTCTGTACATCGGCGCCCACACCATCGACAACGGCGGCATCCACATGGCCGCCCTCCGTGCAGCCAATGCCGGCATGCGCGCCCTTCAGATCTTCTCCGCCGTGCCGAAGTTCTACAACGAGAAGATCTCCGTCCGTCCCGAGCGCGCCGAGCGGTTCCGCGAGACCCTCGCCACGACGAAGATCGCCCCCGAACACGTCGTCGTGCACGCCGCATACGTCCTCAACGTCGCCACGCCGGACGAGACCAGGTACGCCCGCGCCAGCGCCGGCCTCGCGAAGGAGCTCGAACGGTCCACCACCCTCGGCGCGGGCGCCGTCTGCTTTCACCCCGGCGCCGCCACCGACGGCGACCGCGACGCCGCGGCGAAGCGCATCGCCGATGCCATCGTCAATGCGCTCGAAAGTGTGACCGGCGACACACGACTCCTCGTCGAGAACACCGCCGGGGCGGGGAACACCATGGCGCGCACGGCGGAGGAAGTGGGGCTCATCCTGGGCCACGTGCCGAAGAAGCATCGCGCGCGCACCGGGTACGGGCTCGATACCTGCCACTTGTTCGCCAGCGGCTACGACCTCCGCGCGTCGAAGGCCGCGCTGCAGACGGTGCTCGACGACTTCGAGGCGCACACCGGCGAGCGCCCCGGCTTCCTCCACCTCAACGACAGCGAGGGCGCGCTCGGCTCCAACCGCGATCGCCACATGCTCATCGGCGACGGAATGATCGGCGCCGAGCCATTCGGCTGGCTCCTCCACGATCCGCGCGCCAGGGACGTCCCGCTCATCCTCGAGACCCCGCAGCTCGACTACGAGATCGCCGCCGACGATCCGGCGCCGGATCCCTATGACGTCCAGATGATCGAGATGCTCGGGCGGCTGGCGTCGTAGGGGACGCGCCACCGTGTCATCCCGTTCGAGGAGTTTCCCCTCTGAGATTCCGGCCGTCCCAGCTCCCGACTTCCCGTTTTTCATAGGGGAAATCCCGAAATTCCCTATTGCGCGCACTCGGTGGGATTGTATCTTGCGCCGCGTCGTACAGCGTTTCTCCCAGTGCGAGAACCTGTTCACATTCCCAGGAGACCAGCATGGCCGCG
>DASURL010000068.1:0-22476 GCA_036280075.1 Gemmatimonadaceae bacterium
TCTCGCCGAAGAAGCAGATGTACTACTGCTTCGTCTGCCACGAGGGCGGCGACGTCTTCAGCTTCCTCACCAAGCGGCTCGGCGTGGATTGGCCGACCGCGGTGAAGATGGTTGCCGAGAAGTCCGGCATCGAAGTCGTGGAGACGACCTCGCGCCGGAGCGAGGAGAAGGACGACCGCGAGCCATTCTGGGAGGTGAACGGTGCGGCCGCGGAATACTTCCGGAATGTCCTGTGGAACGATCCACTCGGCGAGGATGCGCGAAACTATCTCGCCGAGCGCGGCATCGAGCGCGAGCTCGCCGACCGCATCGGCATCGGCTTCGCGCCGCGCGAGATCGGCCTGATGCGCGCCTACCTCAACACGCTCGGCTTCGATGACGAGCGGCAGGGGGAAGCGGGCCTCCTCACCACCCCGGAAGGCGCGACGGAGCCACGGCCGCGTTTCCGGGGCCGGCTCATCTTCCCGATCTACGACCTGACCAACCATGTGGTCGGCTTCGGCGGACGCCTGCTCGGACCCGGTGAGCCCAAGTACCTCAACTCCCCCGAGTCGCGGATCTTCAGCAAGGGGAAGCTGCTCTACGGCCTCAACTGGGCGAAGCAGGCGGCACGGCGTGACGAGCGCATGCTCGTCGTGGAAGGCTACTTCGACGTGGTGCGTCTCATCGGTGCAGGGATCGAGAGCGTCGTCGCGCCGATGGGCACCGCGCTCACCGAGGACCAGGCGCGGCTCGTCCGCCGGTACACGGAGCGCGTGTATCTCCTCTACGACTCGGACAAGGCGGGGCTCAAGGCGACCTTCCGCTCCGGTGACGAGCTGCTTCGACAGGGCGCGTCGGTGCAGGTGGTGACGCTGCCCGAGGGCGAGGACCCCGACAGCTTCGTCCGCGAGCACGGTGCGCGCGGGCTGGAGGCGAAGCTCGCCGAGTCTCTCGACCTCTTCGAGCGGAAGATCCAGCTGCTCGATCGCGGCGGCTGGTTCTCCGACCTGCGACGCAAGCGCCTCGCCCTGGACCGGCTGCTGCCGACGCTGCGCGCTACGGTGGATCCCATCACCCGCGACCTCTACCTGAATCACGCGGCGGCGGCGGCCGGTGTGTCGCGCGAGCTGCTCGAGCGCGAAGTCGCCGCGCCGCCACGTGGTCGTACGGCACCGGCACAGCGCAATGCGAGCCCCGCACCGCCCCCGGAGCCGGCCCCGCGCGATGCGACGCGGGTCCGACACGGTGAGCGCCGCCGCAACACCAGCGCACGCGCCATCGGCGCCGAACGCGAGCTCATTCGCGTGCTCCTGCATCGCCCGTCCTACGTGGAGCAGGTGGCCGAACGGCTCGGCGGCGACAGCTTTCACGACCTCGTGCTTCGCCGGCTGTACGAGGCCATCGTGGAACAGGGCCCCGACGCGGATGCCGCGGCGCTCGCCGGCTCGCTGGACGACGACGCCGTGTCCGAGCTGCAGGCGCAGATGGAGGAAGGCGGCGGGCTGGATCGGGCGGACGAGATCGTCGCCGGCAGCCTTGCTGCGCTGCACGAGCGCGACCTGGCGGCGCGAATGGATGAGATCGACGCGTTGATGCCCCTCGCGTCGACCGAGGAGAAGGACGCGCTCACCCTCGAGAAGATGCAGCTCAGTGACGAGCTCAGGGCGCTGGGCAGCCGGCGCTGGAAGCAGTTCCGCTAGCGGCGCGCTTCACGCTATCATCACTCAGCACCGGCTCGCGCCCACCAGACCATGCCTACCGCCATGCATCCTGACGTGAAGTCCCTCCTCGCCGTGCAGCAGGACGACCTCGGCATCTACGCCCTGGAGGCGAAGCTCGACTCCCTCGCGCCGCGCCTGGCGGCGCTGGAGCAGGAGCGAAGCAGGGCGGCCGACGCGCTGGAGAGAGCCCGCCACGCCGCGGAGGCCGAAGAGGGCCGGCATCGCGAGGCGAAGGCACGCATCGAGACGCACCGTCAGCTCGCCGAGCGCAGCCAGCGTCAATACGAGTCGGTGACCAACCCGCGTGAGGCGATGGCGGCGATGGCGCAGCTCGAGCAGACGAAGCGCATGGTCAGCGAGAGCGAGCGCGACGCCGAAGCGGTCCACGCCCGCATCGAGCAGCTCCGCCAGCAGGCCGCCGACCTCCAGCACGCGCTCGACGAGATCGCGAACACCCAGGCCGAAGCACGCACGAGCCTCGACGCTGATCGTGCCGCGATCGAGTCGGAGCTCGCGGCCGCGCGCGCGAAGCGCGACGAACACGCGCGCGTGGTGCCGCGCTCGATGCTCGGCACCTACGAGAAGGTGCGCCGACGCCGCCACGCGGAAACGGTGTTTCCGCTGCGCGGGCCGAGTTGTGGCTCCTGCGACACCGCCGTCCCCACGCAGCGTCGTGCCTCCATGGCGTCCACCGGGGCGCTGGAGATGTGCGAGGGATGTGGTGCGCTCCTGTACGCGGGGGAATGATCCCCCGCCAGCGTTGAACAGCCGGCGACGCCGGCCTAGCTTCAGAGGATGACCGCGCCAGCCGCCGCACCGTCGCACCGCACCCGCTGGCTCCTTCCCGAGCCGCCCGATCCCGCGGTGGTTCGCGCCCTCTGCGACGAGCTGCTGCTCCCCGAGCCCCTCTGCCGCCTGCTCGCCACGCGCGGCCACGGTGAGGTGGAGCGGGCCAAGCGCTACCTCCGTCCGCGCCTGGAACAGCTCCTTCCTCCGGAGCAGATGCTCGACCTGGCGGAGGCGGTCGATCGCATCGTGCGCGGAATTCGCGACGGCGAGACGATCCTCATCCACGGCGACTACGACGTGGACGGCATGTGCTCCACCACCTTGCTGCTTCGTGCCTTCAGTGCACTCGGTGGCAAGGTGGTCCCCTTCATCCCGCATCGCAGCGCCGGCTACGACCTCGGCGACACCGGCGTGCAGGCCGCCGTGGACGCGGGTGCCACCATCGTCGTCACCTGCGACTGCGGCACGAGCGCGCACACGCCCGTCGCCACCCTCCGCGACCGCGGCATCGACGTCATCATCACCGATCACCACCTGCCCGGTGGCGAGCTGCCGAACGCGTACGCGGTCCTCAATCCCCGGCGCCCCGGCTGCGCCTCGGGCGACAAGGACCTCGCCGCGGTCGGCGTGGCGTTCAAGCTCGCCCTCGCCGTCACGCGGGCCATGGGCGGCAACGAGAATCTCGTGTTCGGGATGCTCGACCTCGTCGCGCTCGCGACCATTGCCGACATCGCGCCTCTGCGCGGCGAGAACCGCGTCTTCGCGCGCTACGGCCTCAAGATGCTGGCCGAGACGAAGAACCTTGGCCTTCGCGCGCTCATCCGCGCCTCCGGCATGGACGGCAAGGCGCTCACTGCGGGGCGCGTGGGTTACATTCTCGCCCCACGGCTGAATGCGGTCGGGCGACTCGGCCATGCGCTGCGTGGCGTGGAGCTGCTCACCGCCACGACGGAGCACCAGGCCAACTCCATCGCGCGCGAGCTCGAGGAGATGAACGCCCGCCGCCAGGAGATCGACCGCCGGGTGCTCGACGAAGCCACGGCACGGGTGCGCCGCCTGGACCTCGACGAGACCTGGGGCATCGTCCTCGCCGGCGATGGCTGGCACCCCGGCGTCATCGGGATCGTGGCCTCACGGCTCGTCGAGGAGTTCGGCCGCCCCACCATTCTCATCGGCCTCGAGGGTGACGAAGGGAAAGGATCGGGTCGATCGATTCCGCGCTTCGACCTACATGCGGGCATCGGCGCCTGCAGCCACCTCCTCAAGCGATTCGGCGGCCACCGCAGCGCGGCGGGGATCACCATCGCGCGCGACAAGGTGGAGGAGTTCGCGCGCTGCTTCAACGACGTGGCGCGCGCGAACCTCACGGCCGACGACCTGATCCCGGAGCTGCGCGTGGATCTCGAGGTCGAGCTGAGCGACGTCACCCCAGGCTTCGAGTCTCTGCTGCGCCATCTCGAGCCGTGCGGCATGGGGAATCCCTCGCCGACGCTCCTCACGCGCGGCGTGCGCCTCGCGGCGCCCCCCCGGCTCGTGGGAAAGGGCGGGCTCAAGCTGCGCATCGACACCGACGCCGGTGAGCCGCTCGACGCGATCGGCTGGTCGCTCGGCGCCCGCATCCGGGAGCTGGACGAATCCCGCCCGTTCGACATGGTATATCGCCTCGAGCGGGACGAATACCAGGGCGTCTCGCGCCTGCAGGCGCGCCTCGCCGACTTCCGCGTCTAGCCGGCGTGCGCATCGTCGCCGGTCGCTGGCGTGGCCGCCGCCTCGTTGCCCCGAAGGGTGACGCTGTCCGGCCCACGGCCGATCGTGTGCGAGAGGCGTGGATGAGCATCGTGCAGCCGCAGTTGCCCGGTGCCCGCATCCTCGACCTGTTCGCCGGTTCCGGCGCGCTCGGCCTCGAGGCCCTCTCACGTGGTGCCGAGCACGCCGATCTCGTGGAGCGCGCTGCACCGAGCCTCCGCGCCATCGCGTCGAACGTCGAGACCCTCGGCGCATCGGAGCAGGTGACCCTCCATCGCATTGACGCCCTCCGGTTCCTCGCCGACCTCGCCCCGCACGCCTACGACGTCGCCTTCGCCGACCCGCCGTACGATCTCGGACTCGCCACCGCGATCGCCGAGGCGTGGCTGGCCTCGCCGTTCGCGGACCTCATCGGGATCGAGCACCGGATCCACGAGAAGCTTCCTGCCGGAGGCGAGACGCGGCGGTACGGGGGGACGGGGGTCACGTTCTTTCGGGTCTCCTGAACCGCAAATGCCGTAGCGCGTACGTCGTACGGCGTACGAGGACCGACACCCACGCCTCTCCGATGCACCTCGACCTCCCGAGATCGCACCGGCGGTGCATTGGAGAGGGTAGCCCGTCGGTCGCGGTACGAGGTACGAGGTACGTCGTACGTGAGTTGTCGTCATGGATAGTTGCGCTTTCCCGATCTCCGTAGGATCGTTCGCCCGTGCCGAACTCACGCATTGCCATCTACGCTGGCAGCTTCGACCCGATCACGCGCGGGCACGAGGACCTCATGCTCCGCAGCCTGGAGTTCGTGGACCGGCTCGTCGTCGCCGTGGCCATCAACTCCGCGAAGACGCCCCTCTTCACGGTCGAGGAGCGCGTCGCCCTCATTCGGGCCACGGTGCGTGACGAGCCGCGCATCGAAGTCCACTCGTTCGGTGGCCTCCTCGTGGACTTCGCACGAGCGGTCGGAGCCTCGCTGCTCATCCGCGGGCTTCGCGCCGTGAGCGATTTCGAGTACGAGTACCAGATGGCGTTGATGAACCGGCACCTCTCGCCTCGACTGGAGACCGTCTTCATGGTGCCGTCGCTCGACACCACCTACATCAGTGCGAGCCTCGTGCGCGAGGTGGCCCGCTACGGTGGCAACGTGAGCGACCTGGTTCATCCCACCGTGGCTGACGCCCTGCGCGAGCGACTGGGTTCCGGCACGCCTCCGCAGTGAGCTTCCTGGCCGCGATCCGGACACGGGCCCAGGCCCGGCGCCGCCGCATCCTCTTTCCCGAATGCGGAGACGAGCGCGTGCTCGCCGCCGTCCGCTCCCTCCGCCAGGCGGACCTCGTCGAGCCCGTGCTCGTCGGCCGCCCGGCCGTCGGCGCCCCCGAGTGCGAAGTGCTCGACCCCGGCGACCCATCCCTCGTCGCCGAGGTGGCGGCGGAGCTGCTGCGCCAGCGGGGCGAGAAGGGGCTCACCGCCGCCCAGGCCGAGCGGCACGCGCGCGACCCGCTCATGGCGGCTGACGCCCTCGTCCACTGGGGACGAGCCGACGGATGCGTCGCCGGCGCCGTGTACACCAGCGCCGACGTGATCCGCTCCGCGATCTGGCTGGTCGGGCCCGCCGACGGGGTACGGACCGTCTCGAGCTCGTTCTACATGGTGGTCCCCCCCTTCCGCGGGGACGCGGAGGAGGTGCTGACCTTCACCGACTGCTCCGTGGTCCGCTACCCGACGGCCACCCAGCTGGCGGACATCGCGCTCGCCGCGGCACGCGACCGGATCCGGATCGTGGGCGACGAACCCCGTGTCGCCTTCTTATCTTTCAGCACGCACGGCAGCGGCGAGGGATCGAGCGTCGAGCTGGTGCGTGCCGCGGTGGCCGAGGTGCGGGTGAAAGCGCCCGAGCTTGCCGTGGACGGAGAATTGCAAGGGGACGCTGCGCTCGTTGGCGAGGTGGCGGCCCGGAAGGCGCCCGACAGCCCGGTTGGCGGTCGTGCGAACGTGCTGGTGTTTCCCTCGCTGGACGCGGGCAACATCGCGTACAAGCTGGTACAACGGCTGGCGTCGGCACGGGCAATCGGGCCGATCCTCCAGGGATTGCGGCGACCCTGCAACGATCTCTCGCGCGGGGCGACAGCCGAGGACATCTTCAACGTGGCCGCGATCACCGCACTCCAGGCGGACGGTGAGTCGGCCACCGCACTGACCGAGCACCGCCAGGAGACAGGCACATGAGCTTCTCGATCAAGAAAGAGGGCGATATCGTCGTGGTGGACGTCGAAGGGCAGTTGATTGTCGGGAACCGCCAGGAGCTCAAGCAGAAGGTCCTCGATGAGCTCGAGCGGGGAGAGAAGAAGTTCCTGATCGATTTCGCGCAGACGGGCTACATCGACAGCTCCGGCCTTGGCGTCCTCGTCTCGCTCTCCAAGAAGATCCGCGAGCAGGGCGGCGAGCTCCGCCTCGCCAACCTCAATGACGATCTCAAGACGTTGTTCGAGCTCACGAAGCTCGACACCCTCTTCCAGATCTCGGACACCCGCGACCGCGCACTGTCCAGCTTCTGAGCACCTGTCGCGCGGCCCGTCGGACGACGGGCCGCGCGATTTCGTTTTCCGGATCCATCCGGCCGCGATTCCCCACGCGCGTCTCCACGCTTACGCCCTCGTCATGGCAGCGTCTCCTCGCCCCCAGCCCGACGCCGGGCTGCGCGTATCCCTCGAAGTCGAAATTCCGAGTGACGTCGCGTACATCGAACGCGTCGTGGACTTGGTGCGATACTCCTGCTCCGAGCTCGCTTTCCCTCCCCGCCAGCTCGCCCTCAACGTTCCCGTGGCGCTCTCCGAGGCGCTGTCGAACGCCATCCTGCGTGGCAATCACGAGGACCCCGACAAGCGGGTTCGCGTGCGCGCGGCCGTGGACACGAGCTTCCTCATCCTCGAGGTCGTGGACGAAGGCAACCCCTTCGATCTCGACGCCGACATGCGCGACGCCACCGATCCCGAGAACCTGGAACGCGAGGACGGCCGCGGACTCTTCCTCATGCGCGCCCTCATGGACCAGGTGGAGCGCTTCGACGCGCGTGCGGAGGAATCGCGCGGAAATGTCGTCCGGCTCACGCTCGCGCGCGCATGAGCGAGCTGGGGGAGGTGCTCACCGCCTATTACGAGGCCACCGGCTGCGATGCCGCCGTGTGGCGCCGTGAGGGCGCTGACGACTCACCCCTCCGCTGGATCGCCGGCACCCGCCGCGAGGCCCCCCCTCCCGAGGCACTCCTTCCTCCCCTCGGCATCATCAGAGACGAGCCGACCGAACGCGGTCGGCTCGTGATCGTTCCGATCGCCGGACCACGGCCGGCGTGGCTCGTCCTCGGCCCGTGCCCCATCGAGCGGCGCGAGGTGGACCGCTATCTCAAGTTCCTTCGCCCGGTCGTCGCGCAGTACCTCCAGAACACCCTCGAGGTCGAGCACGCCGCCAACGAGCTCGCCGAGCGCTACGAGGAAATCAACCTCCTCTACTCGATCAGCGAGATCCTTGGCCGCACCGTCTCCCTGGAGAAGGGCGCCGAGACCATCCTGCGCGAGGTCAGCGAGACCGTCGGTGCGCGTCGCGCCTCCATCCTCGCCCACGATCCCGAGCAGGACGCGCTCGTCGTGATCGCGCGGCTCGGCGGCGAGAACATTCCCACGCCCCCCATCGCGCTGGACGACGAATGCAGCGTGAGCGCGCACGTCTTCCGTACCCTGCACTCGATGGTCGCCGAAGAGGGGCAGATGCCCTGCGCCGCGGAAACGGGATTCCGTCGGGGCGCGATGCTCACCGTGCCCATCCTCTGGACCACGCAGGACGGGAGCGAGCCGCTGGGCGTGGTGAACCTGTCCGACCGTCGCTCGGGCCAGCCGTTCACGGCGGGCGACCAGAAGCTGATCACCGCGATCGCGTCGCAGATCGGCGCCGCCATCCAGAACGCGCGACTCGTCCGCCAGTCGCTCGCCCAGGAGCGACTCCAGCGCGAGATGCAGCTCGCGCACGACCTGCAGATGAAGCTCCTCCCCGACGCGGCGCACGGCGCGCCGGAGGCGGACGTCGCGGCGCGCGTCGTTCCCACGGAGGACGTCGGCGGCGATTTCTACAACCTGTACCGCCTCTCCGGCGGTCGCATCGGCGTGATGATCGGCGACGTGAGCGGACATGGCTACCAGGCAGCGCTGATCATGGCCCTCACCATGAGCGCCTCCGCCATTCACGCGCAGGGCACCGACGACCCGGCGGAGATGCTGCGCCGCCTCCACCAGTCGGTGAAGGAAGAGCTGTCGACGACGGAGATGTTCGTCTCCGCGCTGTACGCCGTCGTGGATCGGGAGCAGCGCGTCCTGCGCTACGGCAACACCGGGCATCCGCATGCGTTCGTCGTGGGGCGCGACGGCACGGTGGAGCGGCTCGCCGCGGGCGGGCCGCCGCTCGGCATGGCAGACGAGGCGCCGGAGTCCGTCACTCGCCCGTGGGACGTCGGTGGCGACGTGCTCGTGCTGTTCACCGACGGCATCACCGACGCGCGCAACAGGGAAGGGCAGCGACTCGACGAGTGGCCCGTGCTCGACTGCGTCGTGCGCCATCGCGACGAGCCCGCGGCCCAGATTGCCGGCCGCATCTTCGCCCTCCTCGACAACTATACGGGCGACACGCCGCGCCGCGACGACCTCACGCTCGTCATCCTCAAGAGCTGATGGCCGCTGGCGATTCCGGCCGCCCACGCCGCGATCGCGGTGCGCTCCCGCCCGCGCGCAAGAGCCTCGGCCAGCACTTCCTCACCGACCGCCGCATCCTCGGCCGCATCGCTGACGCGCTGCAGCTCGAGGGCGGAGAGACCGTCGTGGAGATCGGTCCCGGCCGCGGCGCGCTCACCGACATCCTCGCCGAGCGCGCCGGCCGCCTGATCGCCGTCGAAGTGGACCGCGCGCTCGCCGCCGTCCTGCGTGACCGTTATGCGCGACGCAGCAATGTGCTCATCGCCGAAGCCGACGTCCTCCAGGTCTCGCTCGGCGAGCTTGCCGCCGGTCCCTACGTGCTCGTCGGCAACGTGCCGTACTACATCACGACGCCGATCCTCTTTCATGCGCTCCAGCATCCGCGCGCCAATCGTGCCGTCTATCTCGTGCAGCGCGAGGTCGCTGATCGCCTCACCGCGGCGCCGGGCAGCAAGGAGTACGGCGCGCTGACGGTGAACGTCGCTGCCGTCGCGCGCGCCGAGATGCTGTTCAGGGTTCCCGCCGGTGCGTTCTCGCCGCCGCCGAAGGTGGAGAGCGCCGTGGTGCGAATCACCCCCCTCGCCGAGCCACTCGTCGCCCCGAACGAGGAGGAGCCACTGCGAAAGCTGGTGCAGGGCGCGTTCGGCATGCGGCGCAAGCAGATGCGTCGCGTGATCCGGACGCTGCGGTCGCTCGGTGCGGAGGAGGCCGAGGCCGTCCTCACGGCCGCCGGCATCGATCCCGAGGCGCGACCGGAGACGCTGTCGGTGGGGCAGTTCGGGAAGCTACTGAGAACTGACAGCTAGTCGGGCCGCGCCGCGTGGAACGGACCGACAGCTAGTCGGGGCGCTGCCCGGCGGCTACGCCGCCTTGGCTTGCTGTCGGGGCGTTCGCCTGCGGCTCACTCTCGGGGCGGCGGCGCTTCGCGCCGCCTGTCGGGGACGGCGTTTGGGTGGAGCGTTTTGCCGGATGGGTGTGGCGTTCGCGGAAAGCGCGCGCAGCGCGCGCCCGGACAGCAAAGGCGAGCGCAGCGAGCCCGGCGCCCCGAAAGGCCCGCGTTCCACGCGGGCCGCCCCGACTAGCTGTCAGTTCAGTCCTTGTTCGTGAGCGCGAACGTCAGCCCTTCCAGCTCCATCGCCATGTTCACCGTCTTCACCGTGACCTCCGGCGGCGCGTGGAGCTGGGCGGCGGCGAAGCTCAGCACGGCGGTCATCCCGGCGCGCACCAGCCTGTCGAGCGTCTCCTGCGCCCCCTCGCTCGGGATGGCGATCACGGCGATGTCCGGCTTCTCCTCGGCGATGTCCGTCTCGAGCCGAGCCATGTCCCGCACCGTCACGCCGTCGAGCGTCCGCCCGATCTTCTCGGGGTTCGTGTCGTAGGCGGCGATGATCCGGAACCCCCGCTGACGGAAGCCGCGATACTGCGCCAGGGCAGCGCCGATCTTTCCGGCGCCGACGATGATCACGCGCCATTCACGCTGCAGCCCGAGGATCTCGCGGATGGCAGCGGCCAGCTCCGGCACCGAATAGCCGAGTCCGCGCTTGCCGAACGAGCCGAAGAAGGACAGGTCCTTCCGCACCTGGGCCGAGGTCGTTCCGCCGCGTCGGGCCAGCTCGTCGCTGGAGATCGTGGCGAGGCCGTTCCCCTCGAACTCCTCCAGGAAACGGAGATAGATCGATAGACGACGGACGGTAGACTCGGCGATTCTCTTCACTGGCGAGGGCTTGTGAATTCCTTCACAAGCTAGCGCGCTCCCGGTTCCTGCACCAGCGGGAGCGCGCCTCCCGACCCAACTGCATGTCCCGCCACCACATGCATGATCATGCAGACAGGCGGTATATGCCCTGACGGGTTATCTTCGGCGTCTATGACCGTGCACGTCACCTCCGAGATCGGCCGACTTCGCTCCGTCGTCGTCCACACCCCGGGCGCCGAGCTGCTCGGCGTCACCCCCGCCACGCGCGAGGATTACCTCTACGACGACCTGCCGGACGCCGACCAGGCCCGCGTGGAGCATCGTCGGTTCACGGCAATGCTGGAGCGCTTCTGCCAGGTCCACGAGGTGCGCGACCTGCTGGCGCAGGTGCTCGAGAACGACGAGACGCGAGATCTCCTCGTGCGCGAGACGATGGACATCGTGCCCAGC
The DNA here is from genome assembly GCA_036280075.1 of Gemmatimonadaceae bacterium. Lineage (GTDB taxonomy): Bacteria > Gemmatimonadota > Gemmatimonadetes > Gemmatimonadales > Gemmatimonadaceae > AG11. Next base: position 11,118 of record DASURL010000068.1, read on the forward strand.
GAGCCCTTGGCGCGCGAGATCGCCGCGCTGCCTCCCGCCGCGCTCGTGACGATGCTGATCGAGGGGCGCGTCGAGACTCCCGGCCCCCTGGCGCGCACCCTCAACGAGTTCGGGTACGAGCTGCCTCCGCTCCCCAACCTCTTCTTCACCCGGGACTCGGCCATGAGCGTGGGGAGCCACGTGCTCATCGGCTCCATGCGCTATGGCATCCGGTGGCCCGAAGAGCTGATCATGAAGGCGCTCTTCCTCTACCATCCGCTGCTTCGCAACGAGGGGCTCATCTACGACGGCTCGGTGGAGCGCCGCCTCAACTACACGCTCGAAGGGGGTGACATCCACCCGCTGCGGGAGGACCTCGTCGTCATCGGCTTCAGCGAACGCTCGAGCCCGGGAGCCATCGATCACATCGCGTCCGTGCTCTTCGGGCAGACGAAGGTGACGGACATCATCGTCGTCGTGATGCCGAAGGAGAACACCGCGATCCACCTCGACATGATCTTCACGCAGGTGGACCGGGAGCAGTGCGTCGTCTTCCCCCCGCACTTCATCGGTCCCGAGCGGCTGAGCGTCCTGCACTGGCACAAGGGACACGACACGCTGCACGAGAAGGCCGACATCTTCACGGCGCTGCGCGACTGTGGCATGCCGATGAGCCCGATCCGCTGCGGTGGCGACCGGCGCGTCGTGCAGGAGCGCGAGCAGTGGGCATCCGGTTGCAACTTCGTGGCGATGCGCCCTGGCCTGGTGTTCTCCTACGCGAGAAATGTCGGTACGCTCGCTGAAATGGAACGTGCGGGCTTTCGCGTTGTAGAGGGGGTGGACTTCCTTACTGGAGGCGCGCGCGTCTCCGACGACGAGCGCGCCGTCATCACCTTCGAGGGTGCCGAGCTCGTGCGCGGTGGCGGCGGTCCGCGCTGCATGACCTGCCCGGTGCAGCGCGACGATCCGTGGCGCTGAGTCGTCCCTCCCTTGCCACCTTCATCATCCCCTGAGCAGAGCCACGTGAGCGACGTCGACGTCATGAGTGGGACCCGCCTCGAGCCGCACGCCCCGGCGGGAATCACGACCGTTGCCGAGCGTACGCTCCTCACCGAGCGCGCGGCCGACTACCTCAAGGCGGGGCCGGCGGACTCGCGCTCGCTCATCGCGAGCGTCTGCCAGCTCTCCCTGCTGCCGGACGTCGTCGCCGAGCACATGGCAGTCACGCTGCTGCGCGACCACCCGCGCTTCGCCCGCACCCCCGAGGGCGCATGGCGCCTCTCCGAGCCGGCCGCGCCGGCGTGGCGCACGCAGCCGGTGTCGCAGGAGCCACTGCTCTCGTCGCTCGACTTCGCGGTCGTGGACGTGGAGACCACCGGCGGTCGTCCGGAGAATGGCGATCGGATCACGGAGATCGCCGTCGTCACGGTGCAGGGCGGCGAGGTGACCAACGTCTTCGAGACGCTCGTGAATCCGGAGCGCTCGATCCCGCCGTTCATCACCCGGCTCACCAACATCTCGTGGGAGATGGTGCGCGACAAGGCGCCCTTCCGCGAGGTGTGCCCGGACGTCCTCGCTGCGCTCGATGGCAAGGTGTTCGTGGCCCACAACGCGAACTTCGACTGGCGCTTCGTCAGCGCCGAGGTCGTGCGCAGCACCGGACGCGAGCTGACGGGGCGTCGGCTCTGCACCGTGCGCCTCGCCCGACGCCTGCTGCCGCAGCTGCGCTCCCGCTCCCTCGACTGGGTGGCCCGGCACTACAACGTCGAGATCCCCGCCGGCATGCGCCACCGCGCGGCCGGAGACGCCCTCGCCACCGCCCACTGCCTCCTGCGACTCCTCGACGACGCGCGCAACCACGGCTGCGAGCGCTGGTCGGAGCTCGAGCGATTCCTCGCGACTGCGTCCTCGGCGCGCGGCAAGCGCCGCGTCCGCCGCGCGCTCGGCATGCCGCAGCCCGTGGACAAGGACACGACGGCCTGACGAGACGTCAAGCGTGAAGCGTGAATCGGACAGCGTTCGCTGCTACGACTCACGTCTCACGTTTCACGCTTCACGATGTAGTTTGCAGTCATGCCTCTCCTCCCCCTCGTCCAGTCCCGGAACCTGGGCTCGTTGCGCATCCACGCGCTGCAGGCCGGCCTCCAGCAGCTCGATGGGGGAGCCATGTTCGGCGTCGTCCCCAAGACGCTCTGGGAGCGGAAGATTCCGGCCGATGCGAAGAACCGCATCCCGCTCGGCATGCGTTGCCTGCTCATCGAGCATCCCGAGGCACTGGTCCTCGTGGATACCGGCGCAGGGAACAAGGAGACGGAGAAGTTCTATGGCATCTATGGGATCGAGAACTCTCCTGTCGGGTCAGTCGGCCCCACCCAGCTCGAGAGCGCGCTCGCCGAGGCGGGCTTCTCGCCCGCCGACGTCACGATGGTGGTCTCCAGTCACCTCCACTTCGACCACGCCGGCGGCAACACGAGCGTCGGTGAGGGGGGAAAGGTCCACCTGTCCTTCCCCAACGCGACCTACGTGGTCCGGCGCGGGGAGTGGGATTGGGCCCACCGGACCAATGAGCGCACGGCAGCCAGCTATTTCGGGCACAACTACGATCCCCTTCTCGAGGCGGGCCGGCTCGAGCTGGTGGATGCCGACATCGAGCTGCTGAAGGGTATCTCGGTCCGGCGGACGCCGGGCCACACCCCCCACCACCAGGGGATCCTCGTGGAATCGGGGAACGAGCGGCTCTTCTACCTCGCCGATCTCGCCCCCACCACCTCGCATGTCCCGCTTCCCTGGATCATGGGCTACGACGTGGAGCCTCTCGTCACGCTCGAGACCAAGCGCGCCCTGTGGGCCGAGGCCGCCAGGGAGAACTGGACGGTAATGTTCGAGCACGATGCGGTGAACGCCTTCGGGCGGATCGTGGCGGACGGGAAGGGGTACTCGTGCGAGGTCGTGTCGGTGTGACCGGAAGACCGTTCGGTCCTCCGGTCCTTCGGTCCTTGACCTCTCCCGTCAATCCGCTAAGTTCCACCGTGACAACCAGCTAAGCGGCGTTTCCTCTCCGGGGCGCCCACCCTCTGGCCCTCGCGTGTTCGCGGGGTGTGCTGCAGGAGTCCTCGAGCAACACGCGAAACCCGCCAGGCGGGCGTCGTGTGTCGTGCGGACTCTTCTCCAGAAGGTCCGCTTTTTTGTTCTCCTTTTCCGAGGCTACGAGTATTCAGGACACTACCAAGCGCGTGCGGGTCAATCGCATGATCCGCATCAGCCCGGTCCGCGTGATCGGCGCCGATGGTTCACAGCTCGGTATTCTCGAGGTGGACGCGGCGCTCCGGATGGCGGAAGAAGCCGGGCTGGATCTCGTCGAAGTCGCCGCAACTGCTCGCCCGCCGGTCGTCCGCATCATGGACTACGGCAAGTACAAGTTCGAGATGGCGAAGCAGGCACGCGTGGCGAAGAAGAAGCAGCACGTCATCGAGCTCAAGGAAGTGAAGTATCGTCCCGGCATCGATGACCACGACTTCCAGACGAAGACGCGGCACGCTCGGCGGTTTCTCGAGGAGAAGAACAAGGTCAAGGTGACCATGATGTTCCGTGGTCGCCAGGTCGCGCACCCCGAGCTCGGTCAGGCGGTGCTCGATCGGGTCAGTGCCGAGCTCGCGGATGTCGGCAAGGTGGAAAGCGCGGGCCGGTTGGAAGGGAAGTCCATGACGATGATTCTCACGCCCAAATAAAGAGAGCGTGCAATGCCCAAGATGAAGACGCACGCCGGAGCCGCGAAGCGATTCAAGGTGACCGGATCCGGGAAGGTCAAGCGCATGAAGGCCTTCAAGAGCCACATCCTCACCAAGAAGACGTCCAAGCGGAAGCGCAACCTGCGTCGCGGGGCGCTCATCGCCACCAACGGCGAGCAGAAGAACATCAAGCGCCTCCTCCAGGCGAGCTGATAGGAGCCGACCATGCCACGCGCAGTATCCAATGTCCCGCGCCTCAAGCGGAAGAAGCAGGTCCTCAAGCACGCCAAGGGCGCCTTCGGCGCTCGCTCCAAGCTCTGGAAGGCCGCGAAGGAGAATGTCGAGCGCGGCTGGAAGTACGCGTACCGCGATCGCAAGAACAAGAAGCGCGACTTCCGCCGGCTGTGGATCGTTCGTATCAACGCCGCGGCCCGCCAGCACGACATGAGCTACAGCGTGTTCATCAACGGGCTGGGCCTCGCCGGCATCGAGATCGACCGGAAGATCCTCGCCGATCTCGCCGTGCGCGATCCGCAGGCGTTTGGTGCGCTCGCCGACAAGGCGCGCGCCGCCCTGAACGCTGCCTAAGTAGTTTTCCGCAGGCACTCGGCGGCGGCGCGACCTCGGGTCACGCCGCCGCTTTAGTTTTTGTTGCTGTCGCGCTTGAAAAGCAGCATGAGAGGACGCGGCGGACGCCACTGGAAACCGCAGGATGCTTTCCGTGGTCGGGCAGCTTCCATTCGCCGAGCGGCGTCCCGGGATCGTTCCAATCATTTCAGGCACCGCTGGTTGCTGCGGATTCCGGCCTCGGTGTGGCGAAGCAGGTCGAGCGCGAGGGCAATCCTGCCGTTTCAGCTTTTCCCGGTGTGTCCTCTGATGCTGTTCGACCCCGGTGCGAGGAGAGCAGGTCCCGACACTCGCTTCGCTCATGCGGGATGACACTGGGGGAGCGCGCGATGACACCGACGTCGTAGATTGCCAACCATGCTTCCTCAGAAACCGACGCTCGATCAATACCTGGCCTACGCCAGCGAAGTCGAGGCTCGCGGCATCGCTGAATTGTCGATGGCTGCCGACGCCGAGGCATTGGAAGACGCACGAATTCGATTCCTCGGCGACAAGCGCGGCGAGCTGCTCGCCCTGCAGAAGGGCCTCGGCGCGCTCCCGCCCGAGTCACGCCGCGACGCCGGCCGCGCGTTCAACGAGACGAAGACGAAGTTGAACGCCGCGCTCGATGAGCGCCGTGTCGCCCTCGCCCGCGCGTCGTCCAAGGGCCCCGAGCTCGACCTCACCCTCCCGGCGCGAGCGCGCTGGCGCGGCGGGCGTCATCCCGTCACGCTCGTCATCGACGAGATCGTCGGCATCTTCCGCGAGCTCGGCTTCACGGTCGCGCTCGGCCCCGAGAGCGAGAGCGAGTGGTACAACTTCGGAGCGCTCAACTTCCCGGCCGATCATCCGGCCATGGACCTGCACGACACGCTCTATCTCGGTGAGGGAGCGCTGCTCCGCACGCATACCTCACCCGTGCAGGTGCGCACGCTCCAGCGCTACGCGCCCCCCATTCGCATTCTCGCGCCGGGCACGGTGTTCCGCCGCGATCCGTTCGACGCCTCGCATGCGCCGGCCTTCGCGCAGATCGAAGGGCTGGCGGTGGACGAGGGCATCTCCTTCGTGGACCTCAAGGCGACGCTCACGCACTTCGCGCAGCGTTTCTTCGGCGCCACGCGCACGCGCTTCCGGCCCAGCTACTTCCCGTTCACCGAGCCCTCCGCCGAGATGGATGTCGAATGCCGCCTGTGCGGCGGCAAGGGATGCTCCGCCTGCAAGGGCACGGGATGGATGGAGATCCTCGGCTCCGGCATGGTGCATCCCGCCGTGCTCGAGGCGGCCGGCATCGACAGCGAACGCTACACCGGCTGGGCGTTCGGCATGGGGCCCGCCCGCATCGCCATGCAGCGCTACGACCTTCCCGATATCCGCTTGCTCTACGATTCCGACGTCCGCTTCCTCGAGCAGGTGGCCGAATGAACGCCTCGGTGGAGTGGCTGAACACCTTCCTGTCGGCGTCGCACTCGGCCGTGGAGTTGCGCGACCTGATCACCGCCCACACCGCCACGGTGGACGAGCTGATCGCGCTGCGCGCCGACCTCGCGCCGATCGTCGTGGCGCGCGTCGTCGAGGAAGGCCCGCACCCGGACTCCGACCACCTGCACCTGACCAGGGTGGACATGGGCACGGGGGAGCTGCTCGACGTGGTGTGCGGCGCGCCGAACGTGCAGGCAGGAAAGCTCTATCCGTTCGCGCCCACGGGCACCGTGATGCCCAACGGGCTGAAGATCGAGAAGCGAAAGATCCGCGGCCAGACTTCCAACGGGATGCTCTGCTCGGCGCGTGAGCTTGGCCTCGGGCAGGAGCACGACGGCATCATGGAGCTCGACCTCGCCGTCGCGCCCGGGACGCCATTCCTGGATGCCATGGCTGTGGGTGACGCGCGGCTCGTGATCGACGTGCTGCCGAACCGTCCTGACCTGCTGTCGCACCTGGGCGTCGCACGGGAGGTTGCCGCCGTGACCGGTGAGGCGCTCGCGCTTCCCGACATCGGCACGGCTGGTGTCGCGATCCCGGAGCCGAAGCGCTTCCGTCGCGCCGGCAACGCGGGGGGCGTGGTGCTGCACCTCGAGGACGCCACCCTGGCGTCGCGCTACATGGGCGTCGTGATCCGGGGCATCGAGGTCGGGCCGAGCCCGCAGTGGCTCGTCGATCGACTGGCGGCGGTGGGGTCTCGCTCGATCAACAACGTGGTGGACGCCACCAATTACGTGCTCCACGAGCTCGGGCAGCCCACGCACGCGTTCGACATGGCCAAGCTCGATCTCGACACGAAGCTTCCGCAGAAGACCGTGGTGGTGCGGTCGGCCAGGGCGGGCGAGTCGCTCGTCACCCTCGATGGCGTGACGCGCAAGCTGGAGCCCGCCATGACGGTGATCGCGGACTCGGTCAAGCCGATCGCCATCGCCGGCGTCATGGGCGGCCAGGAGACCGAGGTCACCGACTCGACGACCGACATCTTCGTCGAGGTCGCGTCGTTCGATCCGGCGCGCACACGTCGCACGCGGCGTCTCGCCGGCCTGTCCACGGACGCGAGCTATCGCTTCGAGCGGGGCGTGGATCCCGCACTGGCGCCACGCGCATTGGAGCGCGTGGCGGGCCTCATCGTCTCGCTCGCCGGCGGCGACGTGGTTGCCGCTCCGGTTGACCTGTTCGCTGGCGAGGCGCTCCGCGAGCCGATCGTCCTGCGCGCGTCGCGCGTCGCTCGCCTGCTCGGGATCGAACTGCCGGCCGAGCGAATCGCCGAGCTGCTGCGGGCCGTGGGCTGCGAGGCCGCCGTGGAGGATGGGGGCGCCGTGATTCGCGTGCTTCCGCCATCCTGGCGGCGCGACCTGGAACGCGAGGTCGATCTCGCCGAGGACGTGGCACGGCTGTACGGCTACGACCGATTCCCGAGCGAGGTGCGCCCCTACCGCCCGGGCACGGTGAAGGATGCACCGCTGTGGGGCGTGGCCGATCGCCTGCGCGACGCGCTTGGCGGCGCAGGGCTCCTCGAGGCGCGCCCCACGCCGTTCGTGGCCGGCGCGGAAGGCCACGTGCGGGTGCTCAATCCCCTGGCGGAGAACGAAGCACACCTGCGCCGGACCGTGCTCGAATCGCTGGAGCGGCGCGCAGAAGCGAACCTCGCGCACATGGAAGGGAACGTGCGCCTGTACGAGATCGGGTCCGTGTTCGCCCCCGGGGAGCACGATCTCCCCGACGAATCGATGAATGTCGGGCTCGTGGTCATGGGAGACCGCTCACCGAGTCATTTCACCGATTCCAGGGCAGCACAGTACGACGCCTGGGACGCCAAGTGGCTCGCGGAGCTCGTGGCACGCACGGCGTTCCCGTCAGCAATGGTGACGCTGGAGCCGGCGAGCCAGGCGGAGGGAGTGCTGTGGCGGATCCTGGTGGAGGGGGAGGAGCAGGGCTCCGTGCGGCGACTCGCGCTCGATGCCCCCGTGTGGGCCGCGCCGGCATTCGGGGTCGAGCTCGTGCTCGCGGTGATGTCGAACAGCGACGTGGCGCCTGCCGGAGAGCACGCACATGGCGCGGCGTCCGCGGCGGAGCCACGCCGGACGCCGCGCTACCGCGTGCTGCCCACGACCCCTGCGTCGACATTCGACCTCGCGCTGCTGGTCCCAACCGGCGTGAGTGCAGCGGACGTCGAACGGGTGGTCCGCCTGGCGGCCGGCGACCTGCTCGAGCGGTTGGACCTCTTCGACCTCTACGAAGGGGACGGGGTGGAAAGCGGGTATCGCTCCATCGCGTGGCGGTTGACCATGCGTCATCCGGAGCGCACTCTACGCGACAAGGAAATCGAAGGACGCCGCGCGAAGATCCTCTCCGCGCTCCAGAGCCAGCTCAATGTCCGACAGCGAACGACCTGAGGTCACTGCCTTCCGCGAGCTCGCGACGCTCGTCCACCGACTGGCGGACGAGCTCGCCGGCTTTCGTCGCCGCGCGCTCGTCGCCGAGGCGCGCATCAAGGAGCTGGAGGGACAGGTGTCGCAACCGGCGCGTCAGCAGCAGCGACACCTCAGTGAGCGCGTGAGCCAGCTCGAGCAGGAAAATGCCACGCTCCGTGAGCGGCTCGACACGGCGACCGCGCGCACGGCGCAGATGCTCGATCGGGTCCGCTTCATCCGTCAGCAGGCGCAGGGGGGGAGCGAACGGTGAGCACGCGGAAGACGTCGGTGAAGGTCGAGATCCTCGGTGAGTCGTACGCGGTTCGGAGCGACGCGAGCGCGGAGCACACGAAAGCCGTTGCCGAGTATCTCGACCACGCCATTCGCCAGATCCTCACGAGCGGGAGCGTGATCGAGACCAATCGCGCGGCGATCCTCGCTGCCATGCAGATCACCTCCGAGCTGTTCCAGGCGCGCGAGGCGAACGAGGCGGTCATCGCCGCGATGGCGGACCTCGGGGACGAGGTGCGGCGGCTGCTTCCCCCCGCCAAGCGCGACGTCAGTGCCTGAGCGGCGCGCCGGAATCGTTGCCTTTCCCCGCCGGCGGCCGTAGTTTTTCCTCCGTACCCAGCTCGGCCCGTAGGTTGAAGCGCCCTTTGTAGTTAGCACGCTCCAGGTCCCGCCCTACGCCGGCGCGCCCTCGATCGTGCCTGCAGGGCGGCGCTCCGCGGGCCGCGCGCGGTTTTTCCCCGATCCCGCGCTCGCCGCGGTGGAGCATAGATCCCATGAACGGTCTGGCACTCATTGCCGCGTTGGGCGCAGTGGTCATTGCCTCCGCGGCATTCTTCTTTTTCGGACGCCGCGCCGGCGTCGCCGCGGGACGGCAGGTCGAGGTCGACCGCCAGGCGGCCGCGAGAGCGACGGCAGAAGAGACCGCGAAGCGGATCATCGGTGACGCCGAGCGCGAGGTCGACACGCTGCGGAAGAGCGCCATCGTCTCCGGCAAGGAGGAGGTGATGCGCCTGCGGGAAGAGGCGGAGCAGGAGCTGCGCGGACGCCGACTTTCCGCCGAGCAGGAGGAGCGCCGCCTCAACGAGCGCGAGAGCGCGCTCGATCGGAAGGTCGAGCTCGTGGAGCAGCGCGACCGCGAGCTCGGCCGCCGGGCCAGCGACTTCGGCCGTCGCGAGAAGCAGGTGCAGCAGCGCGAGGAGGAGCTCGAGAAGCTGATCGCGGACGAGCGTCGGCGCCTGGAGCAGCTCGCCGGCCTGTCCGCTCAGGACGCGAAGAGCGAGCTGATTCGCCGGCTGGAAGAGGAAGCACAGGCGGAGGCCGCCAACTCGCTGCGTGAGATCCGCGAGTCGGCGCGCCGCAACGCCGAGCGCGAGGCGAAGAAGATCGTTGCGCTCGCCATCCAGCGCATCGCCGCCGACACCACGGCGGAAACGACCGCGTCGGCCGTGTCGCTGCCGAACGACGAGATGAAGGGGCGCATCATCGGGCGCGAGGGGCGGAACATCCGCGCCTTCGAGCTCGCCACCGGCGTGGACGTCATCATCGACGACACGCCCGATACGGTGGTCGTGTCGTGCTTCGATCCCGTGCGGCGCGAGGTGGCGCGCCTGGCGCTGGAGAAGCTCGTGTCCGATGGGCGGATCCACCCCGGCCGGATCGAGGAAGTCGTCAACAAGTCGCGGAAGGAGGTGGAGACCGCCATCGTCGAGACCGGCGAGCAGGCGGCCTACAACACCGGCGTGCACGGCCTGCATCCGGAGCTGATCAAGCTCATCGGACGGATGAAGTGGCGCACGAGCTACGGCCAGAACATCCTCCAGCATTCGCAGGAGGTGGCGCACCTGGCGGGCATCATGGCGGCCGAGCTCGGCCTCGACGTGGCCATGGCCAAGCGTGGCGCGCTGCTGCACGACGTCGGCAAGGTGCTCACCCACGAGCACGAGGGGACCCACGTGCAGCTCGGCGTGGAGATGGCCACGCGCTACGGCGAGCACCCGCTCGTCGTGAACTGCATCGCGGCGCACCACGACGACGTGCCGCACGAGAGCGAGATCTCCGTGCTCGTCCAGGCGGCCGACGCCATCTCCGGCTCGCGCCCGGGCGCGCGGCGCGAGGCATTCGAGACCTACGTCAAGCGGCTCGAGGGGCTGGAGCGCATCGCCTCGAGCTACAAGGGCGTCGAGCGCGTGTTCGCCATCCAGGCGGGGCGCGAGATTCGCGTGGTCGTGATGCCGGACGACGTGGACGACGTCCGCATGGCCACGCTCTCCGAGGAGATCGCGCGCCGCATCGAGGCCGAGCTCCAGTATCCGGGACAGATCAAGGTCGTGCTGATTCGCGAGACCAGGGCGGTGGATTTTGCCCGCTGAGCTGACGAGCGCCGCCGCGCCGGCCCACGCAGCGCGGCTCATCGACGGCACCGCGCTCGCGGCGAAGATCCGCGGCGAGGTGGCGGCCGACGTGGCGGCGCTGCGCGCGAAGGGCGTCGTGCCCGGGCTCACCGTCGTGCTCGTCGGCGACGATCCCGCGAGCGCCGTCTACGTGGGCGCCAAGGAAAAGGCGTCGCGCGAGGCGGGCATCGCCGGCGAGACCATCCGGCTTCCGGCGGGCACCAGCCAGGAGGCGCTGCTGGCGCTCGTCGAGCGGCTGAACGCCGAACCCACGGTGCACGGCATCCTCGTCCAGATGCCGCTGCCGAAGCACATGGATCCGGACACGGTCATCGACCACATCCGTCCCAACAAGGACGTGGATGGCTTCCATCCGGTGAACGTCGGCAAGGTGCTGATCGGCAAGGCCGACGGCTTCGCGCCGTGCACGCCCGCCGGCGTCCAGCGCATGCTCATCGAGAGCGGCGTCGAGACGCGTGGCGCCAACTGCGTCATCGTCGGCCGGAGCAACATCGTCGGCAAGCCGATGGCGGCGCTGCTCGTCCAGCCTGGCCGCGGCGGCGATGCCACCGTCACCGTCTGCCACAGCCGCACGCGCGACCTCGCCGGGCACACCAGACAGGCGGACATCCTCATCGCTGCCGTCGGCCGGCCGCGCATGATCACGGCGGAGATGGTGAAACCCGGCGCGGTGGTGATCGACGTTGGCGTCAACCGCATTCCCGACGCGACGAGGAAGAGCGGCACGCGC
>DASURL010000069.1:0-13171 GCA_036280075.1 Gemmatimonadaceae bacterium
CGATGAGCCGCTCTGCCGCCTGCGTGGCGACCAGGCGGCCGGTCTTCGTGCTGCCGGTGAACATCAGGAAGTCCACGCCGGCGATCAGCGGAGGACCAAGCTCGGGGCCGCGGCCGGTGACGACCTGCAGCACACCATCCGGGAGGCCCGCCTCCTCGAGCAGCTGCGCGGCCCATAACGCAGTGAGCGAGCTCTGCTCATCCGGACGAAGCACGACACCGTTGCCGGCAACGAGCGCGGCGAGCACGTCCGTGATGCCGAGGATCAGCGGGAAGTTCCATGGCGAGATGACGCCGACCACGCCGACCGGATGATGCACCTCGAGCGTGGACGTCAGCAGTGGGAAGACGCCGGCACGTCGCCGCGCCCGAAGATATCGCGCTGCGTGCACGCCGTAGTGACGAGCCACGAGCGCGGAGTCGAGCACCTCCTCGAAGGCGTGCCGCCGCGCCTTTCCCGACTCCAGCTGGATCAGGTCGAGCACCTCCTCGCGCCGCTCGAGCAGCAGGTCGTGGAAACGCAGCAATACCTGAGCGCGCTCGCCGACGGGCAGCGCGCCCCACCGCGGCTGGGCGTCGCGCGCGCGGCGAATGGCCAACTGCACGTCCGCAGGCTCGCACAACGGGATCGACGCGAGCGGCCGACCGGTGAATGGGGCATGCACGGGCGTGCGGTCGCGAGTGTCATCGGCGCGAGCAACTCGTGCGACGAGACGGTCAAGCTCGAGGGTGCGCGTGGACGCGCGCGATGGCGTGGTGCTCATCGGAGGAAGACGAAGGGTACGGTTCGGCTACCGCCATTCTCGGACGAAACGATCGAGGCCGCGGGAAAGTCCTCCTCCCCGCGGCCTCGATCGTCGTCGCGCTGGTGCGATACCCGGGACGAGACTCGAACTCGTATATCCCGAAGGATGGGGGATTTTGAGTCCCCTGCGTCTACCGATTCCGCCACCCGGGCAGATGCATCGGACCACCAATCTACACTGGCGCGCAACGGGGTTCCCGAAACGGTGGTGCGCTGGCTGCACGCCATGATCGGCATCGCGCTCATCCTGCTCGTGTCCTACGGACCGCGCACGCCCTGGGGGTGGCTGGGAGTCGTGCCACTCGCCACCAGCCCCGTCGGATGGTGTCCGCTCTACAGCGCACTGGGGACGTCCACGCGTCGTCACGCCGGGCTCCGGGACTAGTCCAGCGTGAACGGCGGGTACTCGTCGGTGAGCAGCAGGAGGTAGGCTTCCACCCGCGTCGTCCATCTGAGCGCGCCGACGCCGAACTCGTACAGTGACGTCGGATACCGGCCGGTGAAGAGGATGGCGAACCACGCCACCAGCGTCGTCGCCCCCCAGGCGATCCCGAGCAGCCACACGATGAGGATGTGCGGGAGGGCGAGGATGGGCCGCAGGCCCACCGACAGCCGGTCGCGCGGAGTCGTCAGCGTCGGGAGCTCGACGGCCACGGGATAGTCTCCGTCGCCGAACGGTGGATACTCGTCGCGAAGGAGGGTCACGTACGCCGTCGCGCGCACGTGCCACCGGAGGTAGAAGGCGGAGAGCGTCGCCAGCCCCTCCGGCGCGCGACCGGTGAACACGATGGCAAACCAGGCGATGAGCGCGCACACGGCCGCGACGGCGCCGAGCACGCCCGCGCCCGCACCCCACGAATAATCCGTCGCACCTTCCGGAGTGCGGCTCCAGGTGAGGGCGAATGCGATCGGCGCGCCGACGAGCAACAGGTGCGGAATCGCGAGGATCCATCGGAACCCCACCGTCAGGCGGTTCCGGTCGTCGAGCCGCGGAGCGACGCGGAGGTGAACCGGGTACGGCGCGGTGGTCTTGAGCGGGATGGCGTGCGATCCCATGGAAGCCTCCGGACGTTGTCGATGGTACGGCAACCTGCCGCCTCATCATGCGCGTCGTCCCCTGCGCGCGCTGTCGGGGTTTGGTGGACGGCGCTGGTGCGGTCCGTCAGTCCTGCGGAGCCAGCCGCCAGTCGCGCCCCCTGATCGCGACGAGCAGCGTCGGCACCATGAACAGCGTGATGGGCGTGGACAGCGCGAGCCCACCGATCACGGCGAGCGCGAGGGGCTTCTGCATCTCGCTCCCCGCGCCAAGGCCGAGGGCGAGCGGGAGCAGGCCGAACAGGGTGCAGAGGGTTGTCATCAGGATCGGGCGCAGCCGTATCCGGCCCGCGTCGCGCAGCGCAACCTCGAGCGACACGCCAGCGCGGCGCATCCGGTGGCGCGTGAAGTCCAGGAGGATGATGCCGTTCTTCACGATGAGCCCGACGAGCAGGATCAGACCCATGAAGCTGGAGACGTTGAGCGGCGTGCCCGTCACCAGCAACAGCAGCATGGCGCCGACGAAGGAGAGCGGCGCGGCGAGGAGGACGACCAGCGGCTCGACGAACGACTCGAACTGGACCACCATCACGGCGACGACGCTCAAGGCGGCGAGTGCGAGCACGAGCAGGAGCGCCCTGAACGCCGCCTGCTGGTTGGCATACTGTCCCGCGAGCTCGAGGCGGATGCCGGATGGTGGCGGGTTCGCGGCGACGACTCGCTTGACGTCCGTCATGACCGCGCCGAGCGAGCGACTGCTGATGTCCGCGGTCACGTCGATCATCTGCTGCTGGTTCTCGCGCAGCAGCTCGCTGCGCGTCTCCACCGGCTGGAAGTGTGCGAGCGCCGACAGGGGAACGACGGCGCGCGTGGCGGGAGACACGATGGGGAGCGCCCCGAGCTGCAGGGGGTTGTACCGCACCGAATCCGGCGCTCGCACGCGCGAGCCGATCACGCGGTCGGACAGTCGCACGCCCCCCGCGTCCACGCCGAGCAGTGCCCCGCTCACCTGGGCGCTGACCTCCTCGGGCGTGAGCCCGATGCGATTCGCCTCGGCCTGGTCGATGGTCATCGCCATCTCCGCGCTCGGCTCCGCAACGCCGTCGTACAGGTCCTCCACCCCATCGACCTTCGCCACTGCCGCCCCGAGCTTCCGGCCGTAGGCCTCGAGCGCGTCGAGGTCGGAGCCGAACAGCTTGATCTCCACGGGGCTCGCCGCGCCGGCGAGGTCGTTGATGACGTCGGACAGGATCTGCACGAACTCGATGCGCAGCCGCGGCACGGCGGACTCGATCCGCCCGCGCACGTCATCGATGATCTCGAAGCTCGACCGGTTCCGCTTCGAGGGTTCGTCGAGGCGCACGACGAGGTCGCCACGATTCTGCTCGGTGGCGAACAGCCCCAGCTCCGCGCCCGTCCGCCGTGACGTGCCGCTCACCCCCGGCGTGGCGAGGAGGATGCGCTCGACGATGTGCAGCATGCGATCGGTCTCGACCAGTGCGGTCCCGCCGGGGCTCCAGTAGTCGAGCACGAAGGCGCCTTCGTCCATGTCGGGAAGAAAGCCGCTGCCGACGAAGTGGTGCGCCACGACGCCCGCCGACACGAGAAGCACGGCACCCCCGATCATCAGGCGCGTATGCCGAAGCGCCGCTCCGAGCGCTCGCTCGTAGCGGTCCGACAGCTCGTCGAGCGCGCGCGCCACGCGGTCCAGGAAACCGGGGTGGGCCTCCCTCGCCACGTCCGCTGCCGTTTCCTCGGCGTCGCGCACCGACAGGTACTGCTCGCTCAGCAGCGGGATGAGCGTCAGCGCCAGCACCAGCGACAGCAGGACCGCCACGGTGAGGGTGATGGAGAGCGCGTGGAAGAACTGGCCTTCCACCCCGGTGAGCAGGCCGAGCGGAAGGAAGACGACGACCGTCGTGATGGTGGAGGTGGTGACGGGCCAGATGAGCTCCTGCACCGCCTCGCGTACGGCGACCTGCCGGTCCGGCTCGAGGCGCAGGTGCCGCACGATGTTCTCGGTGACCACCACGGCGTCGTCGATGACGAGCCCGATCGCGATCGCCATCGCGCCGAGCGTCATCAGGTTGAAGGTCTGCCCGAGGAGCGACATCACGAACACCGTGATCGCCATCGTCAGCGGGATGGACGACGCGCTGATCGCCGTGACGCGGGCGTGGCGCAGGAAGAGGAGCAGGATCACCACGGCGAGGATCGCGCCGATGAGCATCGCGTCGCGGACCGACCGCACGGCATCACGCACGAGGGCGGCCTGGTCGTACAACGGGCGCAGCCGGACGCCCGCCGGCAGCGTCGGGGCGATGCTGGCGGCGATCCGGGCCACGCTGTCGGCGATCGCCAGCGTGTTGCCACCGAGCTGGCGCGTGACGTTCAGCAGCGCCGCGGGGCGGCCGTCACCGGCGACGATGCGCACGTGGTCCTCCGTCCCCTCGGTCACGGTGGCGAGGTCGCGCACGCGGAGCCCATGGCCGACGACGACGTTCGCGATGTCCGCCGCGGAAGCGGCCTCGGACGTGGTGACGACGAGGTACTGCCGGTAATCCGCGGGCACGCGTCCCACCGCCTGGACCGTGGTCGCCTTGCGGATGGCCGACGCGAGGTCGTCGTAGGTCATCCCCTGCGCTGCCAGCCGTGCCGGATCGGCGACGATCTCGACCTCCCGCACGTCGCTCGCCTGCACGTCCACGCGGCCGACGCCCGGCACGCGCGCGAACAGCGGGCGGATCCGGTACTGCGCGATGTCGTAGAGCGTCGCCGGGTCGCCCCCTTCCAGGTTGTAGGAGACGATGGGGAAGAGCGACGGCGCCATGCGCTCGATCTCGATGTCCAGGCCGGCCGGCAGCTCCCCCTGGATCTGGTTCACCCGCGCACGCACCTGCGCGAGCGCGTTGTCCATGTCCACGCCCGGCGCGAAGGTGATGTTGACCTCGTTGCCGCCCCGGATGGAGCGCGACTGCACCCGGGTGACTCCGGGCACGATCGTCACCGCTTCCTCGATCGGTCGCGTGATGGCGAACATCACCTGGCGAGCGCCGAGCGATGATCCTTCGGCGACCACGGTGACGCGCGAGAACTGGAGCTCGGGATAGATCGCCGACGGCAAGCGCGTGGCGGCCCAGATCCCGGCGACGCTGAGTGCGGCGACGACGAGGTAGACGAACCGCCGCTGCTCGGCGAGCAGTGCGAACAGCGTCCGGCGGCGTCGTGCGACTGGCCCGGCGGCGCCCTCCGCACTCGTTGCGCTCATGGGCGCGCGGAGTCCGGTGCCGCGCCCGCCTGCAGCGGGGCGACGCGCGCGCTGTCCTGCATGCCGTAGGCACCGTAGGTCACGATGCGCTCGCCAGGCTGCACTCCCGCCGTGATCTCCGCGGTCCTGTCCGTCCGGCCACCCACGGTGACCTGGCGCGCGTGCCCGATCCCGTTCCGGTCCACCACGTAGACGTGGATCGCCTGTCCTTCTGGTACGAGGGCCTCGACGGGCACGACGATGGCGTTCGCCTTCGTGGAGACGGCGATCTGGCCGAAGATCGTCTCCCCGATGCGCAGGGGACGGCGCGTCGTCGGCGCCTGCACGCGCACGGTGACGCCGCGCGTCGCCGAATCCACCGTGCCGCCTACGTCGGCGACGGTGCCGATGCCCAGCGGCTCCCCGCTCGCGCCCTGCCCCGCCGACAGGTTCACCTTGGCGCCGGTCCGCACGCGTCCCGCCTCCGCCGGAGTGACGGTGAGCAGGATGTCGAGAGCGGACGGATCGGCGATCTCCACCAGCGGCTGGCTCGGATCGGCAGCCGCGCCGATCGTGGCGTTCATGCGCGTCACGACCCCGCCAATCGGGGCGCGCAGGGTGGCGAGTGCGGCGTCGCGCTGCGCCGTGGCAAGGTCGGCCCGCGCCCGCGCGAGGTCGGCCGCCGCTCCCTCGGCGTCCTTGCGCGGCACGATGCCCTCATTGGCGAGGCGTTCCGAGCGCTCGAAGTTCCGCGACGCCGCCGTGACTGCGGCTTGCGCGCTGCTCAGTGCCGCCTCGAAGGTGGAGCGGTCGAGCACCACCATCGTCTGGCCACGCGACACAGGTTGTCCGGTGGTGACGAGCACCGCGGCGATGCGGGCGGGCGCCGGCGCGCTGAGGGTGGCTACGTGACCCGCTCGTGGAGCCACGGTCCCGATCGCGCTCACGTACTCGGTGAAGGTCTGCGGAGTGACGACGAGCGTGGTCGCGCTCACCACGGCCGCGGGCTGCGCGTCGCCTTCGTCTCCGCCGCCGCCACAGCCGGCAGCCGCCCCGCCCAGCAGGAGTGCCCCCAACAGGCATCGTACGGCGGCCGAGTGGAGGAACGACGTCATCGGACTGGCGGCGTGAAGGGCGTGAGGGTCAGCACCCGGAGCTCGGCGGCGAAGATCCACGCCGATGCGAGGTCGTCAACGTACTGCACGAGCACGTCGCGCGCGTTGCGTTGTGCTTCGAGCACGTTCGGCAGCGCCGACGCGCCTTCCCGGTAGGCCGTGAGGGACATGGCGGCCACCCGCTCCGCCGCGGTCACCAGCGCGCGATCACGCGCCAGGCGGGACGTCGCGATGGCCAGCTCCCGCTGGGTCCGGGCGATGTCGGCTCGGCTGGTGACCGTTGCGAAGCCCAGCTCCGCCTCGGCGCGGATCCGTTCGGCCTCGGCCTGGGCGATGGCGCCACGATTGCGGCTGAGTATCGGAAGGGGGAGCGAGAGGCCGACGGTCGGGAGCACACCCGCTTCGGCACCGGATGGGTCGTGCCACTCCGCGCCCACGCTCACGGTCGGCACCTGCCAGACGCTGCGGCGCTGGAGGCGCGCGGAGAGGGTGGCGGACTGCAGGGCGGCCTGCGCCGCGGCCACCGTGAGCGGCACGCGCGCCGCGGCCACCGAATCCCGCGCATCGTCACTGGTGATGCCAACGATGGCGGGCAGGGCGCCCTCCGTGGTGGCAGGCACCGCGTCCGCGGGCGGTGCCGACAGCGAGTCGATGGGGACGACGGCCACTGTCGCCGCGGACAGACCCATGACTACCTGGAGGTCGAGAACGCTCGACAAGTAGGTGAGCGAATCGGCCGCCGCGACATTCGCCTGCTGGCCCGCGGCGATCGTCGCGAGCGCCACGTCGAGATCGCTCGCGTCGCCTGCATCACGGCGCGCGGCGACCATGCGCAACAGACTGTCCGATTCCTGCGCGTTGCGACGGGACAGACGGGCGCGCGAGAGGTTCGCCAGGACGCGCGTATATGTCGTATCGGCGTCGAGGCTGGCCGCGGCCCGCTCGAAGGAGAAGCGATACTGCGCTGCGGTCCGCCCCAGCGTGGCGGCGGAGACTCGAGTACGCCGGAGGGAGGGCAGCTCGAGCGGGATGTCGAGCGAGGTGTGGAACTGCGGCGCGGACTTGCTGTAACCCGCCGAGAGCGTGGGATCGGGCCACACGCGCGCGGCAAGGAGTGCCGCCGCGGCGACGGCCGTATCGGCGCGCGCCAGGCCGAATCGTGGGCCGTGCTCGAGCGCCGCGGCGATGGCCTCGGCGCGCGTCACGGGCACCGGCGCCCCCGGCCGCTGGGCCTGGAGCAGAGGAGCGATGACGGCAAGGGCGGTCACTGCCGCTCGGCAGGCACCGATCCTGGAACGAGCCGATGTGGGCACGGCGTGAAGTCTAGCAGCCGCACTGGTGCGGGGGATGAGGCGCATCCGCGCTGGCCCAGTGCCTACCGCGGTGTCGTCCAGCCCCCTCGGGAAGCGCTCAACGGTGAATGGCGATCAGCCACGCCGCGACCTGCGGACCCCGAGGCGCGCGCCCGCGGCCAGCGGTTGGCGTCGGGGCGCCGGCGGGAGGGGGCCCGAATTCCGGGGTGAACACATAGGCGGTATGCGTCTTCGGATTCAGGGCGATGGTGCGCGCACCTCGCATCGTCGGCACGGTGGCGACGACGCGGTACGAATCGGGCCCGTCCTCGTGCACGACGGTCACGTTGCCGTCGGCGCCGCTGGGAATGTAGAGCAGCTTGTCCGCCGGGTCGAAGGCGATGCCATCCACGCCGCCGCCATTCGCGATGCGCGCAACCACGTGGCCGTTGGTCGCATCCACCACGACGGACGTGTCACCACACGCCGAGAAGATCCGCCGGGTGGCGCGGTCCATGGCGATGCCCGTCGGGTGGTTGCAGGGCGCGATGCTCCAGCTGTCCACCCGCTTCCAGGTGCGATCGTCGATCACGTCGATGGCGTTCCGGTCCTCGATGTTGACGAAGACACGGCCGCGCCCGTCGCTCACGCCGGCCTCGGGGGCGTCGCCACTGGTGGTGAGCCTCGCCACGACGTCGCCGGTGCGTGCGTCCATCACGACGACGGTGCCGTTGGGGCGGCTGTGGTCGATCGTGAGCACCCGGCCGGTCGCGTCGTCGTACATGAAGCCGTCGAGGCCGGCGGCGCCGGTGTGCACCTGCCGGAGGACGGCGAGCGTGCGCAGGTCGAACATGGTGGAGGTGGAGTCGCCGGCGTTCGTGGTGAATCCGCGGTTGGTGGCATTCACGATGAGCGCGCCGTGCGTGCGTGGAAGGCCCCCGATGTCGCCGACCACCTTCCCCGTCGCGGCATCCACCACCTGGATGTGCGTGCCGCGGGACACGAAGACGCGGTTGGTCGCCGTGTCCACCGACAGGTAGTCGAAGAAGCCCTCGCCGCCGATGTCGTGACGCTCGGCGCGAAACGACTGTCCGTGCACGGACACAGGAAGCGCAGCGGTGGCCGCGACGACGCAGGCCACGCGCAGCAGGGAACGCGTCATCGGGACACCTCGCGAGGTTCGTGGGAGTGCCTCGAAGTACGCCCCGACGCCGTGAAGCGTTGGTGCCGGATGCAGGTCGTGCCCCGTCGCCCGTCAGGGATCCGGCGTCAGCGTCCGGAAATACGTCGTGTCGTTGAATCCGGCCGGGTCGAGCTCGATGTATCGATTGTCCTGGAAGCGTCCTGTCGTTGGGAAGTAGGGCGGCGGCGTGACGACCGCGCAGTGATCGTACGAGTAGCGCTTGGCGTAGCCGGTCCCGCTCGAGGTCCCCACCGCCCCCCGCTCCTTCTGGATGATTCCTCCCGACAGGAAGATGCATCCGCGACCGTTGTCGGTGCCCGAGCAGTCATTCACGTCCGTCGGCCCCTGGTCGTAGTCCTCCACGCGAAAGGCCGTGCCGAGCGCCATCAGTACGCCGTGGAGGTAGTAGTCCTTCGTGTCGTCGAGGCTGAAGTACTTGGCGCTCTTCTTTCCCACCGTCACCGCCGGCGGCGTGTTGAGCGCATTGTCAGCGATCACGATGTCCTTGTCACTGATCAGGCCAAGGATGTCCAGGCAGACGCCCTTCACCGGGTCGTTCGCGTAGCGCAGGTCGTCGAGGAGCACGATGCTCCCCTTCGAGTAGAGGGTGATCTGGCCGCGCAGCGTGCCGCTCACGCCCACGTTCTTGTCGACGTAGATCACGCCCCTCGCGTTCGTGTTGAAGCCGCGGTCGATGGCAAAGAGGTATTTCGCGTCCCACGGGCGATGATGCAGCACCGAATCCGCCGGCACGGAGGCGGCGACCTTCCACGCCCCGTTCACGCCGACGGGGGAAAAGGTGGTATCGGTGCCGCCGCGATTGACCGCCGATGCGGTGTACCAGGTGCCGGTCGCCGGATCCTTGATGGACGTGGACCGGTCGGTGGCGACGAGGTGCGGGTCGCCCGCGAGGTAGCAGCGGGCGCCGGGATGGCCGAGAATGGTCTGCAGCGTGGCCGACTGCTCGGTGGTGGCGGCGTCGAGCGCCGCGCTGTAGCTCCAGCCCAGGTTGTCCTGGTAGCCCTGGCGAATCTGGTCGCGGAACCACGTCTGCCCGTGCACGCTCGCCGGATAGAACTGGAGTCCCCGACCGAGCGACGCGGGTGCATAATGAAAGTCGCCGCACATCGTGACGCTGGACAGGGTGGAGCCCGGCCAGTCGCCGCGAAGGGCGGCATCGCGCCCGCTGCTCGCCTCGTAGACGCGGAAGAAGCCCTCGTTCGTGTCGGTGGAGTCGTTCTGGCCGTTCAGGTCAGCGGCCACGAACTCGATCCGGTCGCGCACCTGCGACTCGTAGTTGTTCGCGTAGCCAGGCGCGCTGAAGTTCCATCCGCTCACGCTGGCGATGGAGGCGAGCTTGCCGAGCTGGGCGGTGCTGGGCAGGCTGATCAGCTTCTGGTGCTCCTTCCTGCCCTTCATGAATTTGCCGTAGCCCGCACCGGACACGGTCTGCGCCGTGCCGACCTCGTCGTGGAAGACGGCTCCCCCTCCCCCGATGTGGATCATGTCGTTGGACCACACGGGCCCCCACAGCTCGTCGCCGTTGTTGAAGTAGATGACGGAGCCGCCATTCGACTCGTCGTTCGACCAGTAGGCGAACTTGGCGAAGCTTTCCTGCGTCAGCTCGAGCCGGCGGATGAATCCATTGTTCCTCGAGTCCCGCGCCTCGGCGACGATGCTGGAGAAGCGCCCCGCCTGCCCGCTCGTCGAGCCGGTGGGCCCCACGTAGACGTTCACCTTCACGTCGGGGATCGGCTGGCCGTCCGCGCCGACGATGGGCTGGTCGTGCAGGATCTGCACGTCATACTGCCCCACGGGCATGATGAGCACCGACGGATCGGCATTCACGCGGCTCTTGCCGATGGCCAGCGCGGCCTCGGCGGCGTACTTGAGGTTGCGTTCCTTGTCGTACGACTTCGCCAGCAGGTTGGCGTTGGACGCCATGAAGATGGACGACATGGCCAGCGCGGCCATGGCGATGACGAAGATGAGCACGAAGACGAGCGCGATGCCTCGCCGCGGCCGGCGATGTCCGATCGCCGGCTGCGTGCAGCCGCGGCCTGAAGTCGAGATTCGCATGGTGGCTCCTAGGGGTTCACCGTGACGGGCGCGGAGACCGACATTCCGGACAGCAGTGGCGTGCAGTCCTGCGCCACGACGCCGTACACGTACGTCTCGTTCGGCAGCACCTGGCCATCCACGAACGCATAGCTGGCGACACTCGACGCCGAGATGCTGGCGAACGGGTCGCCGAACGCCGGTTCGCTGGCCAGCCGGCGGTAGATGGCGTACCGCTGGATGTCCTGTTCGCCGCCGCCATCGTCGCTCGACTTGCTCCAGGTCAGGGTGACGGTCTTGACCTCGGCGAGCGCTGCCGACGATGCGGCGACGACGGTCGTCGGGCCATATGGCGGCTGTCCGCAGCTCGACCGCTGCAGGAGTCCCGCGTTCATGAGTCGCACCCACGTCTCCACGGTCCGCAGCCCGTCCTTGCCGGTCCGCTGGTCCCGTGCGGCGGCAAGGAAGTGGAGACGGATCACGCGCACGCTGTCGGCGAGGGCGCGCGTGCCGGTGTCGGCGGCCGCCCCGTGCAGCTTGGTGTGGATGATCGGGAGCTTCTTCCGGGGAACGGGCACCAGGGCTCCGAGGGTGTCCGCCGTGTAGTAGGTGATGAAGGGCACCGTGTCGCGGGCATCCTTCACGATCCCGCGGGCGACGAGGGTGGGCGCCGTGGCGTTGACGCGGCGGAGCAGCAGGTAGCGATTCGGCAGCGTCGAAGTGGAATCCTTCCGCAGCCAGTAGCTGATCGTCTCGGCGTTGCTGGCGACGCCACCGACGTCATAGGTGGTATCCGGGTACAGGACGGGCGGCACGCTGTTCGGCAGCGGACGCGACTCGCTCTGTCGCATCCCGCGCACCGCGTTCGGGTCCGCGTCGGGAAGCTGGTAGACCGCGCGCACGTCCCCGGAATCGATGGAGACCATGTTCGCGTTGAACGTGACCGCCTCCGAGTCGAGCTGCACGAGCATGGGCTGGATGTCCAGCACGCCGGCACCGGCCTCCCGGAGCTCGCGCTCCATCTGGGATGCGGCGAACTGCGCGTTCTGGAGCGCGTCCAGGCGCGACGTCTCACGCGTCACGAGATTCGACTGGCGGCGCATGTACTGCACGGCGGCTCCGCTGATCACGGCGAAGACGAGCATCGCGATCAGGAGCTCCACGAGGGTGAATCCGCGGCGCTGGCGCATCAGAAGGCCGCGACCGCGGTCGTCTTGCTGACCACGCGGCGCATCGAGGGATGCCGCACGCGCACCGTCACGAGCATGTAGTCCACCGAGTCGGTGGGAGCGCCGCCCACCCGGACGACCTTCGTCGACTCGGCGAACGTGGTGAAGTCCGACTGGACCGAGCGGCCGCCGGCGAGCGCCGCGACCGAGAGGTATGTCGGCTGCGTCCGCACCGCGTCCAGCCGGCGCGCCGCCAGCTCGTTGGCCGCGATCACGAGCCTCGCCTGCCCGCTGGCCTGCGCGAACCGTACGGTGAAGCTCCCCAGGGCGAGCAGCACGCCGGTGAGGATCACCATCGCGACGATGACCTCGGCGAGCGTCATGCCGGACCGCGGGCGCGGCGCGGCGCGGCGAAGCGGCGGCCGGCGAATCGGGAGGTTCATTGGGCGATCCTCCACCTGGCCGTGGCACCCGCGCCCTCCAGGCGGTACAGCTCGGTGCGCCCCGTGGAGCGGGTGAGGGTGATGCCACGGAAGTCGGTGCGCCCGCGGTACCGGCTCGACATGTAGACCTCCATCTCCGAGCTCGTCGAGCCGTTGCGATGGAAGATCACGCTCGGCAGGCCGTCCACGGTCTTGAGGGCGGGGCCGGCGACCGAGGCGCCGATCGGGCGATAGGTGACACCGGTGCCGGGTTCCACGCCGGCGGGAGGCACGGCGAAGCGATTCCCCTCACCGGGTGGCCGCCAGAACTTCCATTCCGAGATCTCGATCGCGCCGTTGTTGTTGACGTCCTCGGCGATGCGCAACCCGCCCTTCAGCGTGTCCACGCTGACGATCACGTCGTACTGCCGGGTGAGCGAGGTGCGCTGGGCGGTCTGGAACACGGACCGCACCTGCTGGGCCGCAGCATCGGCGCGATACGCGCTCAGGTTGAGGCGCGGGATCGCAAGTCCGGCCATGGTGCCGAGCAGGACGAGGACCACCGCCAGCTCGATGAGCGTGACGCCGGCACGTCCGCCATTCCACCGTGAAGCTTTCATGGGTATCGCTCCGATGTCACTGCGTATGAACCGCGGCATCGCGAGTTCGACGGCGACGA
Source organism: Gemmatimonadaceae bacterium (assembly GCA_036280075.1). Classification (GTDB taxonomy): domain Bacteria; phylum Gemmatimonadota; class Gemmatimonadetes; order Gemmatimonadales; family Gemmatimonadaceae; genus AG11. The sequence continues at coordinate 13,005 of DASURL010000069.1, forward strand.
TAGGAGCGCTGCAACGGCGCCACTATCACATCCGGAGGCGGGATTGTCACATCGTGAGCGCCGCTCGCTTGTCTGTGACGGCCTCGGCGGGATAGAGTCCTCTGATCAGCCGGCGCACGTCGGCGACTCCCCATGAGCCTCATCGCCACCCTCCTTCCGACTCCTGC
>DASURL010000070.1:0-2660 GCA_036280075.1 Gemmatimonadaceae bacterium
GGACATGCGGGCCGAGTATGCGGAGATCGCCGCCGCGCAGGGGCTCGTCGTGGCGCGACGGTGGCTCTGGCGCCAGGCGCTCGGCTCGGCGCCGGCGCTGCTCGGATGGAACTGGTGGCGCGGCTGGACGGGGTTCGAGCCGCGCGCGAACGCCTATCGGCCTGGAGGCTCGATGCTCAAGACCTGGATCGCCGACGCACGCTACGCCCTGCGCCGCCTGCGCGCCCGTCCCACGTACACCACTCTCTCCGTGCTCACCCTCGCGCTCGGCATCGGCGGCACGACCGCCGTGTTCGGCATCGCGCGGCCGCTGCTGTTCGACCCGCTCCCGTACTCGCACGCGAACGAGGTCGTGTCGTTCTGGATGCCGGGCTGGTGGAACGAGGAGGAGTTCATGTACCTGCGCGGGCGCATTCCCGGCTTCAGCGCCGTGGGGATGTGGCGCCCGGACGACGTCACCATGCGCGACGGCGACGCACCGGCGCGATTGCTCCCCGGCAACATCGTGAGCGCGGAGCTGTTCGACGTGCTCGGCGCACATCCACTGCTCGGCCGGTCGTTCCGCCAGGGCGACGACGTGCAGGGCGCCGAGCCGGTGGCGGTGATCAGCTACGGACTCTGGCAGGAGCTCGGCGGCAGCGCGAGCATCGTCGGCCGCCGCATCACTCTCGACGGGGCGCCGCGCACCGTGATCGGCGTGATGCCGCGCGGATTCTGGTTTCCCGATCCCTCGGCGCGCATCTGGACGACGCGGCCGCTCGACCCGCAGGGACGCAATGGAAGCTGGGAGCTGATCGGGCGGATGGCGCCGGGACAGACGGTGGCGACGATGCAGCCCAACCTCGAGCGTCTCGTGTCGATGATCCACGAGCGGTTCCAGTACGGACCCAAGGGCGACAAGACAAAGGACGCGCAGTTCATCCCGATCCGTGAGCGACTCCTCGGAACGATGAAGCCCGCGATCGTGGCGACGTTCGTCGCGATGGGGTTCATCCTGCTCATCGCCTGCGCCAACGTCGCGGCGCTCATGCTCGGGCAGGTGGAGGGGCGGACGACGGAGCTCGCCGTGCGCTCGGCACTCGGTGCGAGCCGCGGACGGCTGACGCAGCAGCTCGTGGTGGAAGCGCTCGTGGTGGGGGTGCTGGCGGCGGTGGTGGGGGCGGCGCTCGCCGCGGCGGGATTCCGGATCCTCGCCGAGGCGCTGCCGATCGGCGCATGGGGGACGAGCACCGGATTCGACTGGACGATGTTCGCCGTCGCCCTGCTGATCGCGATCGCCGCCGTGCTGCTCGTGGTGCTCGTGCCGACGACATCGCTCTGGCGCGGCGACCTGCGCGGTACGATCAGCAGCGCGCGCACTGGGGGCATCCAGGGGCGCGGGGGCCGACTGGAACGCGGGCTCGTGGTGGCGGAAGTGGCGCTGGCGATGCTGATCGTCTCCGGTGCGGCGCTGCTCGTGCGCAGCGTGAGCAAGCTGTACGCGATCGACCCGGGGATCGACGCGAAGGGCGTCGCCGTGGTGGATGTGATGTCGAGCCGCGAGATGACGTCGCTGCAGCGGCGCCTGAAGATCGAGGAGACGATCGCCGCGCTCGATGCGCTGCCGGGCGTGCAGTCCTCGGCAGCCGCGATGAAGCTGCCGCTGCGTGGCGGCGGGGACAGCTTCAACCTGCAGGTCGAGGGGCGCGCGGGCGACGAGCAGGTCTTCTCGTACTTCCGCATCGTGACGCGCGACTACTTCCAGACGATGGGGGTCAGGCTCCGCGACGGCCGCTTCTTCGACGGCTCCGACCAGCCGGCGGACTCGGGCGGCTCGGTGATCATCAACGAGGCATTCGCGACGAAGCACTTCCCGGGCGAGAACCCGATCGGACGGCGACTGGTGGGCGGATTCAGCGGAGCGTGGCAGGTCGTCGGCGTGGTGAAGGATGTCGCCGAAGGCGCGCTGACCGACGACGCGGAGGCGACGAGCTACTACCTCGCGGGGCAGGCGCCACTGTTCGGGAACCAGGCGAGCTTCGTGATCCGCACCTCGCGCGCGGACCCGGCGACGATCCTCGACGACGCGCGGCGCACGGTGAACCGCGTCGCGCCCGCATTCGCGATCCAGGAGACGACGACGATGCCACGGATCCTGGACCTCGCCGTGGGGCCAGCGCGGCAGATGATGCTGCTCCTCTCCCTGCTCTCGGCGCTGGCGATGGTGCTCGGCGCGATCGGGATCTATGGCGTGATCTCGCACTTCGCCGCGCGCCGGAAGCGCGACTGGGCGATTCGCGTCGCGCTCGGGCTGCCGACGTCGCAGGTCATCCGGCAGATCGTCGGCCAGGGGACGACGCTGGTGGCGGTCGGCGTGGTGATCGGCGTCGTGGGGACGGTGGCGCTGGCGCGGCTGCTCACGTCGTTCCTGTACGGTGTGGGCCGGGTGGATCCGATCGCGTTCGCGGCGGCGAGCGTGGTGCTGCTGCTGATCGGCGTCATGGCGGCATTCATCCCGGCGCGCCGCGCCTCCACGGTGGACCCGGCCCTGGTGCTGCGCGAACAATGACGACCGACCCGATGGTGCCGCTGGGTGTGCTGGAGGAGCAGATCCTCGTCGCCGTGCTGCGCACGCAGGACGAGGCGTACGGGATGGAGGTGCGTCGCGAGATCGAGGAGGT
>DASURL010000071.1:0-9928 GCA_036280075.1 Gemmatimonadaceae bacterium
ACGCCACCCATCCCGCCGCGGATCACGACGGAACCGATGATCCCCCCGATGATGCCCCCCCATCCACCACCGCTGCCACCGCGCCCCACGCTGCCATCCGACCCCGATCCCACCGGCGCGTGCGACGGCTCCGGCGACGGCGCCTGCACGATCACCGTCGGTTCCGGCGCGGGCGCCTCGGACTCCGTCTGCTGCACCGCTGGCGCCGGCTCGGGCGCGTCGGCTTCCGCCACCACCTGCGGCTCCGGCGTCGGCGCGGGGGCCGGTGCACGCTTCGCCTTCGGCTTGGGCTTCGGCGCGCGTGCCGGCTTCGGGGCCGGCGACGGCTTCTTCGACGGCACCGCCGGCGGCACCTGCTCCACCGCCGACACGAAGCGCATCGGCTTGTAGTCCGCGTTCGCCAGCGCCAGCCCGCTATCGGCTGCTCCCGCCGCCGCGAGGTCCTTCTGCAGGTCCGCGTCGATCGTCGCCGCCTGCTCCTTCTTCCCACTGCACGCCAGGGCCCCGAGCCCCAGCGCGACGATCATCAGCTTCCGCATGATAGCCTCCGAAAGTCAGGAGGTCGGAATGTCGGAAGGTCGGGAACGACCACCCGACCGTCCGACCATCCCACCTCCCGACCATCCACCGCCTGACCTTCCGACCTTCCGACCTTCCGGCATGGCACACTTCGCGCCCCCGCTCCAGTGCCTCCACACGCACTCCCGGGCGACACGCGCGCGCGTTCGTCCTCGCGTGCGGACAACGCATGTCACTCGCGAAGGACGACACCCTCCCGCTCCAGCTCGCCATGCGCTCTCCCATCCGCACCGTAGCGACGCTCCTGCTCGCCCTCGCCGGCGCCTGCGGCGAACCCGATCACCCGCAGCTCGACGCGGCCTATCGCCAGGCGATCGCCGACACCCTGCGCACCCGCATCGTCGACGCCTACGACATCACGAAGCCCGGTGACCGCGTCGCGCGCCTCATGAGCCTGTACCCCGATTCGGGCCGAGTGATCTCGGCGAGCGGCGGACGGGTGACGACGGATCGCGCGTCGCTCGAGGCGGGGATCCACGCCTTCTGGACCTACGTCGGCCAGAACATGCAGCAGCCGAAGTGGGAGTGGGGTCCGATGCTGGTGGACGTCCTCGCCCCCGACGCCGCTGCCGTCACCACGACCTACCGCGTCCCGCACCTCACCCCACGCGGCGAGCCGCACGTCATCGCCGGCGCCTGGACGGCCGTCTTCCAGCGCCGCGCGGGGAAGTGGGTGATCGTGCAGGAGCACCTGTCCGATCTGCCGGAGGCCGTGGCGATGCCGGGGATGCAGTAGCGACAACTGACGTACGGCGTACTTCGTACGTTGTACCGCGACCGTCGGTCGGGCCCCTCCAATGCGCCGACGCACTCGCTCGGCGCGTCGGCCAGCCGTACCGGGATGGGTACGGGACATTCTTGGGGTCAGGATGCCGGTCCTCGTACGAAGTACGCCGTACGAACTACATCAGTTGCAGTTCAGCGTCCCTCAAACCCGGGACTGCTCCCACCACGCGCACGTATGCATGCTCCATGTAATTCTTTCCTATGGAGCCACGCATGAAGCGCCCCCTCTCCCTCGCCGCCGTCGCCGTCGCCCTCGCGCTCGGCTATGCGGCGTGCAGTGACAGCGTCACCGACCCCAACCGGCTCGTCGAGGTGGACGGGCCCGCCGTCTCCGTCGGCAACGGCACCGCGCGGGCCGTCGTGTTCAGGCGCGGCAGCGACGTGACGTCCATCGGCATCCAGCTCACCGACGGCGCGCTCACCAACCTGCCCACCACCATGCCGGCCACCGAGTGGGCCCTCGCCCTTCCCGCCGGCACCGACGTCGGGCAGTGGGACCACCTCGCCCTCGACTGGAACCCGCAGGGGCATCCGCCACCGATGGTCTACACGGTACCGCACTTCGACTTCCACTTCTACATGATCAGCCCCGCCGCACAGGCAGCCATCCAGGGCGGCCCCGACCAGACGCCGGTGCCCGACCAGTACGTGCCACAGGACTACGCGTCACAGGTGGAGTCGGTGCCGATGATGGGCGTACACTGGGCCGACACGCTCGCCGCCGAGTATCATGGCCAGCCGTTCGACCACACCTTCATCTACGGCTTCCACGAGGGGAAGATGATCTTCCTCGAGCCCATGGTCACGCAGGCCTTCCTGCAGGGGAGCACGAACTTCAGCGGCCCCGTGAAGCAGCCCGCCGCCTTCCAGACGCCGGGCCTCTACCCGACGAGCTACAGCGTGACGCACGACGCGGGGCATCATACCATCACCATCGCGCTGGATTCGCTTGTCCGCAAGTAACGACAACTGACGTAGTGCGTACGCCGTACTTCGTACGACGACCGACATCCTGGCCCCCCCCAAGTCCCGTACCGAACGCGGTACGGCTGGCCGATGTGCCGGACAGATGCGTCGGCACATTGGAGGGACCCGACCGACGGTCGCGATACGGAATACGAAGTACGCCGTACGTCAGTTATAGTTCTAGCTCTCGCCGCTCACGCACTCGCGTCCGCGTGATACCCATCGAGAAACAGCCGCGCCACCAGCGCCTTCCGCCCCCGCACGCCGACTTTCGCGCACGCCCGGTCCAGGTGCTCGGCGACCGTGTACGGCGAGATCCCGAGCTGCGCGGCGATGCACTTCGTCGGCTCGCCGCGCACCACCGCCGCCACCACCTCGCGCTCGCGCGCTGACAAGTCGTAGCGCCAGCCGAGCGCCGGTGCCACGGGCTTCGGCACCACCGGCTCGACGATCAGCGTCGCCGCGCACTCACCGTTCGTGTCCGGCTCGGCGAGCGACGCGCTCACGTCGTACGCCCGCCCCGATCGCCCGCGCGGACGCATGCGTCGCACGGACGGAACGCCGGTGCGGCGTGCGCGGAGGAGCGACACGAGCGCGCGCAGCGAGAAGGGGAGCCCGTCGTCGAACACGTAGCCCACGTCGGCGAGGTCGCTGAGCCACTCGCGCGCCGCCGCGGTGAGCAGCATCGGATGATTGTGCGCGTCGAGCACGATCACCCCCGGCGTGCATTCCGCCGGCACCTCGGCGGCGAGCGCGCTGTCCACCGTCATCGCGTCGCGCAGCGCACGCGCCAGGTGCGGCACCAGCCGCCGCATCACCGCCCGGCTGCGGGCGCTGGTGATCGGCGAGCGGTCGCCGCGCATCAGGCACCAGGTGCCCCACAACCGGCCGCGCGACACGAGCGCCACGTTGAACTGGTCGAGCATCCCGCTCGCCGTCAGCGCCTCGCGGCTCTCCCTGCCGAGTGCGAGGACGGAGAACACGTTGTCGCCGTTGCGCGGCAGGTCGAGGCTGAGCAGCGCCGCCTCGTACGGGTAGAGGCGCTCGGCGTAGGTGCGCGCGAGCTTCGCCGGCACGCCGTCGGAGACGGTGTGCGCCATCAGCCCCGTGTCCGGGTCGCAGGTGCTGAAGGCCCATGCGTCGGAGCCCAGCTCCGGCGCCAGGCGTTCCGCCACGGCGCGACGCAGCGACACGGAGTCGAGACCGGCGCAGCAGAGGCGCTGCACGGCACGAATCGACATGTCGATCATGGTACCCCTCCTGAGGGGACCCATCCGTCCCCAAAAACGGGGACGGCGGGGGGCCCACCATATATGCACTATCCATCTGTTCCCTCAACCCCCCACAACCGTTGGCCGGACCCGATGCCATGATCGCGCTCTTCGCCCTCGCCCTGACCACGCTCGCCCCCCACGCCCCCGTCGCCCCGCACGTGGTCTACGTGACCACCAGCGACTACCACATCGCCCTCCCCGACACCCTCCCCGCCGGCGAGACCACCGTCCGCGTCGTGAACACGGGTCGCGAGCTGCACCACGTGCTGTTCGTGCGCCTGAATGGCGACCACGACGCCGGTGACCTCGCTGCCGCGATGAAGGGCGACGCCCCGCCCCCGCGGTGGGCCGAGCTCGACGGCGGCCCCAACGGCGTGAGCCCGGGTGACACCTCGCTCGCCACCACGGTCCCCCTCACCGCCGGCCACTACGCCGTGCTGTGCATGATTCCCGGCCCCGACGGCGTGCCGCACGTGGCGAAGGGGATGATCGGCGACCTCGTGGTGAAGCCCGCGGCGTACCCCGTGGCCGCGGCGACGCCGTCCTATGGCGCCACCATCACCCTGTTCGACTACGGCTACAAGGAGAGCGCACCGATCACCGGCGCCACGCAGGAGGTGCTGGTGCGCAACACCGGCGCGCAGCCGCACGAGCTCGAGCTGGCGCGGCTCCTTCCGGGCAAGACCATGGCCGACCTCGCCGCCTGGGCGCAGAAGATGGACTCACCACCGCCCGCGGAGTTCCTCGGCGGCGTGGCGCCCATCGCGCCGGGCGGCAGGAACGAGCTCGCGCTGTCGCTCCCGCCCGGCCATTACGTGATGCTCTGCTTCCTCCCCGACGCGAAGGACCATGCGCCCCACATCGCGCACGGGATGGTGCAGGAGTTCACGATTCAGTAATTCGGGTTCCCCGTCTTCTCGCTCAGCGGCACGATCATGCACTTCGCATCGCCATAGGTGTCGTTGAACAGCGGATAGAGCCCTTTCGGGAACATGTCGTTGCCGGCGGCGGCGTAGCGGCGCAGGTCGCCGAGCCGCTGGCCGGTGAGGTAGAAGTCCCTGGCGCGCTGCTCGGCCAGCTCGGCCATCAGGGCCGCACCGGAGAGGCTCACCGGCGCCTCGCCACCCACGGCACGCCGCGCGTTCACGAAGTCGAGCGTCGCCTGGGTAGGCCCGTCGGCTTCGGCGATGTCGTACTGCGCCTCGAGCCCGGTGGCGAACTTGATGTCGCTGCCGAAATCGATGCGCGGTGCAGGGCCGCTCGCCACCCAGCCGGTGTACATGTACGGCGTGAGCGGCGTGTAGATGGCACCGCCGGTGAGGCCGAGCTGCGTGCTCGCCGGCTGCGGCACGCGCGGGTCGTTGAGCCCCAGGAAGTGAGGCCCCATGGCGAGCGACGCGCCGGTGGCGTGCGTGAGCGCATTGAGCGCGTTGTTCTCGCGCACCGTGTTCGGCGAGTAGTAGTTGTACTTCACGTACGACACCGGCACCTGCGAGGCGAAGCTCTTCGCGAGCCCCAGGTCGCCGAGCTTGAGCGCCGCACGTGCGGCCCCGACCTGTGACATCCAGATCAGGTCCTGAGCAGCGCTCACGTTGGCGCCCTGCCGAGCGGCCGTTGCCACCGTGATCGCCTCCTGGAAGCGCGCGATGGCGAGCTTCAGCAGTGAATCGGAGGCGATCGGCGCGCTCAGGTTCACCGGCGACTCGCACCACCCCTCGCCGAGCAGCACGTACGAATATCCCGCATAGGCCAGAACGGTGGCCACATTGATGTCCGACGCCGGTGTCGCCACCTCGGCCTTGAGCCGCTCGGTCGCCGCGTCGGCCGAGTGCAGCGCACGCTGCACGTACTGGTAGGTGCTCGCGTTGACGTCGTTCAGGTCCGTGAACTTGTGCTCGGAGAAGTCACGGACGTCCACGTTCGTGTGATCGGTGTAGGCCTCGTCGGAGAGGACGGCCGACCACTGGGCGTACTGGCCATACGCATACTGGAACTCGCCGATCGCCCCGTTGACGATCAGCTGCACGAGGGCGGGGTCGTCGAGCTGTCCCTCCTGGATCGCGCCCGGGTTATTCACCGACAGCACGTCGTTGCAGCCGGTCACGGCGAGCGCGAGCGCGGCTACCGTGCCGAGCCGGCGCAGGCGGGTCATCGCGGCCTCTCTGGGCAGGTGCTCGTGAGTGGTCATCAGAACCCCAGCGCGAGGGAGATGGTGTAGCGGCGCGGCGTGGGCACCGTCCACGAGTCGTTCCGATTGAACGTCGCCGTCCCGCCATTGAAGTTCACTTCGGGATCCGCTCCGCCGTACTTCGTCCAGACCTTCAGGTTGTGGCCGGCGAGCATCAGCGTGGCGCGGTCCACGTAGCCGTGGAGCAGCCGCGCCGGCACGTCGTAGCTGAGCGACAGGTCCCGCAGCTTCACGAAGTCCGCCTTCTGGATGTCGTACCAGTTCTGCGCCGGGAACATGCGCGCCAGCACCTCATCCGGGTTCGCCTGCGGATTCACCACCGCCCACGAGACGCCGGCGCGATCGCGCCGCCAGTCCTTCACGTTGAACAGGTAGTGGCCGCCCTTGTAGTCGAGCAGCCCGTGCAGGCGGAGCTGCTGGAAGATGGTGAAGTCGCTCGAGAAGGACATCTCCCGCGTCGGCACCGACGGACCCATGTACACACTCACCGGATCCAGCACCGGCTGCCCGCTCGGCGTCTTCACGAGGTTGCCGCTGGCGTCGTACTTGACGCGCTGCGCCCAGTAGGCCGCGAGCGGATAGCCTTCCTGGTAGCGCTGCACCGGCGCGTAGTCGCCGAAGATGATCGGTGCGCGGTTGTCGCCGAACGACACGAGCTTGTTGTGGTTCGTGGACAGCGACAGCATCGCGTCGATCGCCAGCGGATGCGTCTGCAGCGGCGAGCCGGTGAGCACTACCTCGAAGCCGTTGTTGGCGATCGTGCCGAGGTTCTGGAGCTGCGTGCCGGCGAACCCCGTCGAGGGCGCCACCGCCACCGGCAGCAACGCGTCGCGCGTCGTCTTGTCGTAGTAGGTGACATTCAGCCCGAGCCGGCTGGAGAGCATCGAGCTCTCGAAGCCGAGCTCGATCTCCGAGCCACGTTCCGGCTTCAGGTTCGGATTGCCGACGGAACCGTAGCGCAGCGCCGACGACGTTCCCGTCGGTCCGGTGACGACGGACGTGGTGTACGACCGGATCGCGTCGAACGGCCCCGGCGAGTTGCCCGCCATCCCCCACGCGGCACGCAGCCGCAGCTCGTTCACGTACGGCACGTGGAAGAACGGCTCGTCGGAGATCACGTACGAGAGTGACGCCTTGGGGTAGAATACGCGCTGGAGGTCGGAGCCGAAGGCGGAGTTGTTGTCCACTCGCACGGCACCGGTGGCGAACAGGCGGTCGCGCCACGCGAGCTGCTGCTGCACGTAGAAGCCGATGGACTTCTGTGTCGTATCCTGCTCGCCGCCGGTCGTCACTGCAGCCGACGACACCGACCGGACCCCCACGCTGCCGAGGTCCTGGCCGTAGGCGTCGGTGCGGTGGAAGGTGTTGGACAGGAACTGCACGCCGACCGACGAGTTCGACGTGAGGGAGCTCGTCAGGTCGTGCGTGACCGTGGCGTCGTAGTTGAGCGTGAGGTCCTGGTTGAGCGGTCGCCCCTGCGCGATGAAGCCCTTCGTGTTCGGGATGTCGAAGCTGGCGCGTGCACTGAACGGATCGAGCCCGTTCGGCTGCGGCGGGAAGTACAGCTCCGCCCGGCCGATGTTCATGTCGAGGCCAACGCGGAACTTGTTCGTCAGCCAGGTGAACGGCGTGTAGTTCGCGCTCGCCCCGACGATGAACCGGTCGGCGCGCGTCTGGTTGTCGTAGGTGTTCGCGACTTCCGGCAGGATGGTGAAGTAGTTGAGTCCCGCCGGGTAGGGATACTTGCGCCCCGGGATCGCCAGGTACGAGCTGATGATCAGGCCGTAGGCGATGTTGTCGTTCAGCGGAAGCCGGACGTGGTTCTGGCTGTACGAGATGTTCGTGCTGAAGTTCAGCTTCTCCGTCGGGGTGAAGCCGAAGTTGGCGCGCAGCGAGCCGAGGCTCGCGTAGTTGTTGAGGTTCACCCCTTCCTCGTAGTCGCGCGAACCGGAGACGAAGTACGAGGAACGATCGCTTCCCCCGCTCACCGAGGCGCTCGCCTTCGTGATGTTGCCGTGGCGCAGCGCGTCGGGCTCGGACATCACGCGGTGCGATATGATGTCGCCCGGAGTCAGGCCGGTGAACCCCGGATAGTTCACGGGGTCGGCAATCCGCGCCGGCGTGGCGACGGCGTAGTTGATCGGCCGCATGGCGTCCGGCCAGGCGGAGTAGCCGCTCTCCACGCGCGCGTCCCACTTCGTCTGGCCGGGCTTGCCGCGCTTCGTGATGATCTGGATGACGCCAGCCGCCGCCTCGGCGCCGTAGAGGGTCGCCGCCGCCGGTCCCTTGATCACCTCGATCGACTCGATGTCGTTCGGGTTGATCGCGTCGAGCGACGACGTGGTCTGGCCGAACACGGTGTAGTTCCCCTGTCCTCGGCTGTTCACGCGCACGCCGTCCACATAGATGGTCGGGTTGTTCCCCGCGTAGAGCGAGCCCGCGCCGCGCAGCCGGTAGTTGGTGGAAGTGCCCGCCTCCCCCGAGCCGGGCATCAGGGTCAGCCCCGGCACCTTGGACTGCAACACCTCGGTCACGTTGCTCACCGACGTCTTGTCCACCACGTCGGCCACCTGCACGCTCGATACGGCATTGCCGATCGCACGTCGGCGCGTGTCGCCCACCGCGCCGGTGATGACGACGGCGTCGAGTGCCGTGGCCGCTTCGGTGAGGGTGAGATCGACGGTGGCGGTGCCGCCGGCGGCGACGGTGAACGACACCGTGGACGGCTGGTAGCCGATCGTCCGCGCAGTGATCTGGCGCGTGCCCGCCGGCACGCCCGCCACGCGGTAGCGTCCCTGTGCGTCCACCGTTCCACCAAGGGTGGTGCCGACGATGCGCACCTGCGCCGAGGTCACCGGTTGCCCCGTACGCGAGTCGGTGACTTGGCCGGTCACCGTGCCCGTCTGCGCCACGAGCGGCGACGCGACGGGGAAGAGCAGGAGCGCCGCGGCCGCGAGGGCGAGCGTGGACGTCATGCGGCGCGAACCATCATCTGCCTGTCGATTCCACATCGTGCCTCCGAAAGAGGAAACGGGAAACGGACTGATGGATGGAGCTTCTTTTTTCAGGGGCGGCGAAGCCAGGCGTGCTGCGGCAGAACATGAGACCGCCCCAAAGTGCCGGCAAGAGGTCCGCGGATGGCGGCACCGGCATCCGGGGCGTACTATCCCGCCATGAGATACCTCTCCCTGCTCCCCGCCCTCGTGGCGCTCGCCGCCTGCGCGCCGGCCCAGACCCCGGCGCCCGCGTCGTCCGCCGTCGTCCTCCCCGGCATCGACGTCTTCATGGCCGACATCCCGTCGGCGCTGAAGGGCAAGCGCGTCGCGCTGATCACCAACCAGAGCGGGATCAGCCGCTCCGGCCAGTCGGACATCGACCTCATCGCGGCGAACAAGGAGCTGAAGCTCGTCGCGCTGATGGCCGCCGAGCATGGCATCCGCGGCACCGCGGCCGCTGGCGCGTCGGTCGCCGACGAGACCGACCCGAAGACCGGCGTCCCCATCTATTCGCTCTACGAGTCCGAGGATCGCGGACCCACGCCGGCGATGCTCGCCAACGTGGACGCCATCGTCTACGACCTCCAGGAGGTCGGCGGGCGGACGTGGACGTACGTCTCCACCATGGCCCTGGCGATGAAGGCGGCGAAGGAGAAGGGGATTCCCTTCGTCGTGCTCGACCGGCCGAACCCCATCGGCGGGGAGATCGTCGAAGGCGCGCTCGTCGATTCCGGCTACCGCTCCTTCGTCGGCATGTATCCCATCCCGGCGCGCCACGGCATGACCGTCGGCGAGCTGGCGACGCTGTTCAACACGAAGTTCGGCATCGGCGCGAACCTCATCGTCATCAGGGCCGCGAACTGGACGCGCTCGCAGTGGTTCACCGACACCGGGCTGCCCTGGGTGAACCCGTCGCCCAACCTGCGCTCCCCCGCCGCGCTGAACGACTATCCCGGCACCGTCTACTTCGAGGGGACCGACCTCACCGAGGGGCGCGGCACCGATCGGCCGTTCGAGCAGGTGGGCGCGTCGTGGCTCGACGCGCCGGCTGTCGTGCGCACGATGAACGCGAAGCAGCTCCCCGGCATCCGCTTCGAGGCGATCACGATGCCGGTCGCGAAGACGGCGGCGAAGTTTCC
>DASURL010000072.1:0-2631 GCA_036280075.1 Gemmatimonadaceae bacterium
GGGGCCCGCGGATCTCTTCGGGCGAGGCGATCCGGACCTGAATGAAGTCGAACGCCGATGCGCGGGTGTCGCGCACGCTGCGGAAATCGATCATGTGTTACTCCTCGTTGGCGTTGGCGTTCTCGGCGGTGCCGGTATCCAGTCCGGTGCCGTAGAAGCCGTCCGCACTCTGTCCCATCGTCACCTTGATGCCGAGCGCCTGCAGCTCCTTCACGAGCACGTTGAACGACTCCGGGATGCCCGGCTCGGGGAGGTTCTGCCCCTTCACGATCGCCTCGTACACGCGGCTGCGACCGTTGACGTCGTCCGACTTGACGGTGAGGATCTCCTGCAGGACGTGCGCGGCCCCATAGGCTTCCAGCGCCCACACTTCCATTTCCCCGAAACGCTGGCCGCCGAACTGCGCCTTGCCGGCGAGCGGCTGCTGCGTCACGAGCGAGTACGGTCCGATGCTGCGCGCGTGGATCTTGTCGTCCACGAGGTGCGACAGCTTCAGCATGTACACCGAGCCCACGGTGACCGGCGACGAGAACGTCTCGCCGCTGCGGCCGTCGCGGAGACGGACCTTGCCGAACGGGGTGATGCCGGCGAGGCGGAGCAGCTCCACCGTGGCGGCGTCCACGTCCGCATCGGACTTCTTGCCGAGCATGCCGGCGAGCGCCGGCAGCTCCTGGTCGGACAGCCGGTCGGCGGCGGCCAGGCCCTGCGCCTTCTCGAGCTGCTTGAGGGCGGCCTTGTACTCCGCCTTCCGGTTCGCGCTCAGCTCCGGATCGTCCGCCTGATGGAAGGCGACCTCGTGCCCCATCGCCGTCTCCTCGCGCTCCACCAGCTCACGCGTCGCCGCCGCGATGAAGTCGCGGATGCGATGGTACACGTCGCGGGTGCCCTGCGACACGCCGCGCGCGCCGAGGTCGTTGAGGTTGGCGTCGGCGAGCAGCTCCACCTTGGAGTTGTCCGCCTGGGCCGGCTTCACGTCGGCGAGGATGGTGCGCACGTCCGCGTCGCTGATCGCGAGCTTCGCCGAGCGCAGCTCGAGCGCGTCGCTCACCCAGGTGAGTCCGGCGATCTTGAGCAGCAGGCCGATCTCGCGCTCGTTCGCGCCCTGGAACACCGGCGTCTTGGCGTAGAAGCCAAGCAGCTTGGCGGCCCACCCGAGGTGAGTCTCCAGGATCTGCCCGACGTTCATGCGCGACGGCACGCCGAGCGGGTTGAGCACGATGTCCACCGGACGCCCGTCGGGAAGGAACGGCATGTCCTCCTCGGGGACGATGCGCGCCACGATACCCTTGTTGCCGTGGCGGCCGGCCATCTTGTCACCCACCGAGATCTTGCGCTTCTCGGCCAGGTACACCTTCACGAGCTGGATCACGCCCGGCGGCAGCTCGTCCGGCTGCAGGATGCGGTCGATGCGCTCCTCCGCCTTCTCCTCGATGCGCGCCTTCTCCTCGTTGGCGGCGTCGATGATGGTGCGGATCCGGTCGTTGACCTTCTTGTCCACCACGCGGAAGGTCTTGAGGTCGAGCGATGAGAGGCGCAGGTCGCGCAGGATCGCCGCCGTGATCTTCGTGCCGGCCGGGATGGCCTCCTCCACCGTGCCGCTCTTGAGCGCGAGCGCCACCGTCTGCCCCTCGAGCAGCTCGCCGAGCTCCTCGTCGCGGACGTCGTTGACGCGCAGCTTCTCCTCGCCCTCGAGGCGGCGCACCTCGCCGATGCGCTCACCGCGATCCTTCTCCACCACCTGATCCTCGATGCGGCTGAAGATCTTGACGTCGATCACGACGCCTTCCATCCCCGGCGGCACCTTGAGCGAGGAATCCTTCACGTCCTTCGCCTTCTCACCGAAGATGGCGGTGAGGAGCTTCTCTTCAGGTGAGAGCTCCGTCTCGCCCTTCGGCGTGATCTTGCCGACGAGGATGTCGCCCGGCTTCACGTGGGCACCAATCCTGACGATGCCGCGCTCGTCGAGATCGAGCAGCGCGTCTTCCGAGACGTTCGGAATCTCGCGCGTGATCTCCTCCTGGCCGCGCTTGGTGTCGCGGACGTGGAGCTCCAGCTCCTGGATGTGGATCGACGAGTAGACGTCGTCCTTCACCAGGCGCTCGGAGAGGACGATGGCGTCCTCGAAGTTGTGGCCGTACCAGGGCATGAACGCCACCGTGACGTTGGAGCCGAGCGCGAGCTGGCCCATCTCCGTCGCGGCGCCGTCGGCGAGCACGTCGCCCTTCTTCACCACCTGGCCCTGCGCCACGAGCGGGCGCTGGTTGATGGCGGTGTCCTGGTTGGTGCGCCAGTACTTCCGCAGGCGGTAGCGGTCGTGCTGGGTGAGGCGGGCGAGCACGCGGCCCTCCTCGCGCGACTGCCTGAGCTCCTTCGGGCCGGCGTCGACGATGATCTCGTCGGCCGTCACGCGGCTCACGACGCCGTCGCGGCGCGCGATGACCACGGCGCCCGAGTCCACGGCCACCTTTTCCTCGAGCCCGGTGCCGACGTACGGCGTGCGCGGGTTGAGGAGGGGGACCGCCTGGCGCTGCATGTTCGAGCCCATGAGGGCGCGGTTCGCGTCGTCGTGCTCGAGGAACGGGATGAGCGCGGCGGCGATGGAGACGAGCTGCTCCGGCGCCACGTCCATGT
>DASURL010000073.1:0-3630 GCA_036280075.1 Gemmatimonadaceae bacterium
GCATCGCGAGCTGATCGGACGCCCGATCCGCGAGGCGCTGCCGGAGGTGGTGGGGCAGGGATTCGCCGAGCTGCTGGACAACGTGTTCCAGACGGGGAAGTCGTACGTGGGACGCGAGGCCGCCGTGCGCATCCTGCGCGCCCCGGGGGAACCGGCCGAGGAGCGGTTCGTGGATTTCGTCTACGCGCCGCTGCTCGGCGCCGACGGACGCGCGACGGGAGTGATCGTGCACGGCACCGACGTCACCGCGCACGTGCTCGCGCGGCGCGAAGCGGAGTCGGCGCGGAAGGAAGCGGAGCTGGCGAACCGCGCGAAGGGAGACTTCCTCGCGGCGATGAGCCACGAGCTGCGCACGCCGCTCAACGCGATCGCCGGTTACGTGGAGCTGATGCAGCTCGGCATCCAGGGCGACGTGACGGAGGCGCAGCGCACCTCGCTCGCCCGCGTGCGCGCCAACCAGCAGCACCTGCTCCGGCTCATCAACGACGTGCTCGCCTTCGCGAAGGTGGAGGCGGGGCAGCTCGAGCTGGACCTCGAGCCCTTCGACGCGGCCGAGCTGCTGGACACCATCTTCCCCCTCATCGCGCCGCAGGCGGCGGCGAAGCGCATCGACTTCTCCGTGGTCGATTGCCCGCCCGGGCTGATGGCGGTGGGGGACCTGGAGCGGGTGCGACAGATCCTGCTCAACCTGGTGGGCAACGCGATCAAGTTCACCCCGCCCGGCGGGAAGGTGACACTGTCCTGCGGCCATCCCGATGCCCGCGTGGCGTTCGCGGTGTGCGACAACGGGCCCGGAATCGCCATCGGCCAGCAGCGGTCGATCTTCGACCCGTTCATGCAGGTGGAGCGGCGACTGAGCAACCCGCGCGAAGGGGTGGGGCTCGGCCTCGCGATCAGCGCCGACCTCGCCCGCGCGATGAACGGCTCGATCACCGTAGAGAGCACCCTCGGCGAGGGGAGCACGTTCACGCTGGAGCTGCCACGGGCGACATAGCTCCTCTTCACGTCCGGGCTCCTCTTCCTTGACCTGCGCAACCGACGAAGGAGGTGCGGATCAGGACGGATGGAGCTGATCCGACGGATTCCCTTTGAACTGCAGCGGGAGAGGAAACAGCGGGAACGACTGAAAGGGCAGGATGCTCTCCGTGCTCGGGATGCCTCCATGCGCCGAGCAGGAGCGAATCCGTTGCATCGGATGAAATCCGTCCTGATCCGCACCTCCTCCGTCGGTTGCGCCAGTCAAGGCGGGAGGAGCCTCGACCCGAAGCGGAGCTATGCCCTCGGCAGCACCAGCCTGAACGTGCTCCCCACCCCCGGCTCGCTCGTGGCGGTGATGTCGCCGCCCATGCCACGGGCGAGGTCGCGGCTGATCGCCAAACCCAAACCCGTGCCCTCGCGGGTGCGGGTGAGCTTGGCGTCCACCTGCACGAAGGGCTCGAAGACGCGCGAAAGCTGGTCCTCGGCGATGCCGATGCCGTTGTCGGTCACCTCGATGCACACGCCGTCGTGCGTGCCGCTGCAGCGGATGGTCACGGTGCCACCGGGCTCGGTGAACTTCACCGCGTTGCTCAGCAGGTTGAGGAGGATCTGCTGCAGCTTCTCCTCGTCGGCCCTCACGCGCAGGTCGTCGCCGCACGGCTCGCGCTCGAGGGTGAGGTCGCGGCTGCGGAGCTGCGGCATGACGAGCGCCTCGCACGCGGCGAGCGCTTCCTCCACCTGCACTTCCTTCAGCGCATAGTGCACCGCCCCGGCCTCCACGCGCGCATAGTTCAGGACCCCATTGATCAGGCCGAGCAGGTGGCGCTGGCTCTGCTGGATGCGCGCGAGGTCGGAGCGCTGCTCGGCGGTGATCGGCCCGCGGATGCCGAGCTCCATCAATTCGGCGTAGCCGCCGATGGCATTCAATGGAGTGCGCAGCTCGTGGCTCATCACGGCGAGGAACTCGGTCTTGGCCTTGTTGGCCGCCTCGGCGCGCACACGCGCATTCTCCGCTTCGCGGAGCTGGAGCGCCGCCTCCTCGGCCTGCTTGCGCGCCGTGATGTCGATGCCGAAGGCGACGGCGCAATCGAGGAAGCCGTCGGCGTCGTAGCGATTGGCAGTGGTCCAGAGGATCCAGCGCGGCTCGCCCGCGGCGGAGCGGAGGAGCAGCTCGTGGTTGGCCACGTCGCCGCGCTCGAGGGCGGCGTGGAAGCAGCGCGCCGCGTGCTCGTGGCCGTCGGCGGCGAGGGCCTCCCAGAGCGGGTCGCCGATGAGCGCGGCGGGCTCGAAGCCGAGCAGCGAGCGGAAGGCGTCGTTCGCGAAGGCGATGCGGCCGTCGGGGAGCAGCTCGCAGACGAGCGCGGGGCAGCGGGCAATCAGCTCGCGGTAGCGCGCCTCGGACTCGGCGAGGGCACGCTGCGCCCTGCCGAGCAGGATGGGAGTGGCGGAGGCCGGATTGACGACGGCGTCCACCTCGTCGGAGAGGAGCGCCTGCAGCTCCTGCTCCGTCTCGACGAGGCGCTGGACCAGCCGCTCGATGTCAGGGCCCGTCATGACGCGCCCCCTCCGCGGCGGCGACACCCACGGCGCGCGCCAGGCCGAGCATGTCCATCACGCCGCGCGAGTCGCGCAGCGTGCCGATGATGGTGACGACGGGCTCCGGCTCGACGCGCACGAGGGTGGGCGTGACGAGCACCCCCTGTTCCAGCGCGCGCAGCGGATCGCGCAGGCAATCCACCACCTCGAGCGAATAGCCGGCGTGGTCCACGCCGGCGAGGAGCCGCTCGAGGTTCAGCCGCGCCGTGGTGGAGTTGGGCCCCTCACCGGCGAGGTACAAGCGCAGGACGACCACGCCCGCCATCCCCTTCAGCTACCCGGGGTGCGGGGCGCGTCGTTCGCGCCGAAGCGCAGGCGGCGCAGTGCCTCCTGCCCGTCCTGCCGGCGCTCGGCAACGTTGAGCTCGTGCGCGCCGACGACTTCCATCTCCGACCGCTGCGCCTCGAGCTCGGCGCGCAGGCCGGCGATCTGCGCCTCCAGGCGGGCGACGTTCTGCTCGGCCACGCGGCGCCGATGCTCGCGCTCCAGGCGCTCACGCTCGGCGCGCTCGCGCACCGAGCGCTCGTATTCCCATCGCGCCGTGCCGACGAGCACTTCGCCGCCGGCGGTGAAGACGTCGGCGAGGGTGACGCCGGCGTCGGAGAGGATCAGCTCGCGCACCTGGTTCGAGTGGCGCATGCCACGCGACTTCACCACCGTGAGGGTGCGATTCCGCTCGCCGCCGTGGATGGAGTACGCGAGGTGGATCCAGGTGTCCGCGATGGTGGAGATCTCCATGGAGGTGGCCTCCACGTTCGCCCCCTGGGACATGAGGCTGGTGGACAGGGCCGTGATTCCGAGCGCGCGCGCGTAGTCCAGCAGGCGGAGCGAGGAGTGCACCGCCGCGATCTCGCCCCCCGTCTTGCCGAGGGCGGAGATGGGGTCGAGCACGAGGCCGCGCGGCTCGAACTCGCGGATGATGCGCTGCAGCTCGATCAGGTGGTCCTCGGCGCTGCGCGACTCCGAGCGCACGGCGTGAATGCGCAGCAGGCCGGCGCTGACGAATGGCGCGAGGTCGATGCCGACCGACTGCAGGTTGCGGACGAGCTGCGTGGC
>DASURL010000074.1:0-28533 GCA_036280075.1 Gemmatimonadaceae bacterium
CCGCGGCTGAACGCGCTGTCGTACTGGACCTACCTCGTCGCGGGGATCTTCCTCTACACGAGCCTGCCGCTGGGCGCGATGCCGGACGCCGGCTGGTTCGACTACGTGCCGTACGCGTCGCGCGCCTTCAACCCGGGGCTCAACATCGACTTCTACGCCCTGACGCTGCTCCTGCTCGCCGTGTCCACCACGGTGGGCTCGATCAACTTCATCACGACGCTGTTCAAGACCCGCGCACCCGGCATGTCGCTCAACCGGCTGCCGATCATCGTGTGGGGGACGCTCACGGCCTCGGTGGCCAACCTGTTCGCGCTGCCGGCGCTCAGCGCGGCGGCCATCATGCTCTTCCTCGACCGCCGCTACGGTGCGCACTTCTACGACGCGGCAGCGGGCGGCCACCCGATGCTCTGGCAGCACCTGTTCTGGATCTTCGGGCATCCCTGGGTCTACATCATCGTGCTGCCGGCGATGGGCATCGTGTCCGACGCGCTGCCGACGTTCTGCCGCCGGCCGCTCGTCGGCTACACCTTCGTCGCGCTCGCCACGGTGACGACCGGCGTGCTGGGCTTCGGCGTGTGGATCCACCACATGTTCGCCACGGGGATCCCGCCGATGGCGCTCGCCTTCTTCGGCGGCGTCAGCATCTTCATCACGATCCCGAGCGCGGTGGCGGTGTTCTCCTGGCTGGCCACGCTCTGGTACGGACGACCGTGGTACCCGGCCGCGATGAAGTTCATGCTCGGCTTCATCGTGCTGTTCGTCATCGGCGGCGTGAGCGGCGTGATGACCGCGGCGGTGCCGTTCGACTTCCAGCTCACCGACACCTATTTCGTCGTCGCGCACCTGCACTACGTGCTGGTGGGGATCAACGTGTTCCCGGTCATCGCCGGCATCTACTACTGGTTCCCGAAGTTCACCGGCCGGCTGATGGACGAGCGGCTGGGGACCTGGAACTTCTGGACGATGTTCATCGGCGCGAACCTCGTGTTCTTCCCGATGCACATCCTCGGCATGCTCGGCATGCCGCGACGCATCTACACCTATCCCGCGGGACTGGGCTGGGACGGGTACAACCTGCTCGAGACGATCGGGGCCTACCTGTTCGCGCTGGGCGTGGTGATGTTCGCCTGGAACGTGTGGAAGAGCCGCCGCGGTGGCGAGCCGGCGGGGCCGAATCCATGGGATGGCGGAACGCTGGAGTGGAGCACGCCGTCGCCCCCGCCGCCGTACAACTTCGCCGTGCTGCCGACGATCGGCAGCCGGCACCCCATGTGGGAGGACCGGCTCGGCGAGGGCTCCGCGACCTCCACGATCGCGCGCGGACCGGTGCTGGCCGACGGGCGCGAGACGTTCGCCACGTCGCCGCTGGATGCGGAGCCGCGCGCGGTGATGCGGATGCCGGAGGACAGCTACGCGCCACTCGCCGTGGCCGTGTCGTGTGGCCTGATCGCGTACGGACTGCTGTTCAACCTCTGGTGGCTCGCCGTCATCGGCATGGTGGGGGTCGCTGCCAGCGCCATCGCGTGGCTGTGGCCCGATGCTGCCACGCAGTTCCTCGGCACGATGCGCACGGAGTTCGGCGAGCTGCCCGTGGGAGCGAGTGGCCGGCGCAGCGTGGGGTGGTGGGGGATGGTGGGCGTCGTCACCACCGAGGCGTGCTTCTTCGCCTACCTGCTGTTCAGCTACTTCTACCTCGCGTCGATGGCGACGAACCCCTGGCCGGCGGACGTGCCGAAGCTGGGGCTGCCGCTCATCAACACCGGCATCCTGCTGCTGAGCAGCGTGGTGGCGTGGTGGGGGACGCGGGGGATCGAGCGCGGCAGCACCAGCCGCCTGCGCTTCGGCATCGCCGGCGCGCTCGTGCTCGGCATCCTGTTCCTCGTCCTGCAGGGCGTGGAGTACTCGCGCGAGAAGGTCTCCTTCACGCATGATGCGTACGGCTCGCTCTTCTACACCATCACCGGCTTCCACGGTGCGCACGTGTTCGTCGGGTTGATCATGCTGGCGGTGGTGCTGGTACGCGCCCTGCGCGGGCATTTCGGGGAGGCACGGCACGAGGCGGTCACGAACGCCACGCTGTACTGGCACTTCGTGGATGCCGTCTGGCTCGCCGTGTTCACCTCGCTCTACATCACGCCGCACCTGAGGTAGCGATGGCACACGCCGAAGCGCCAGACCGGCTCGACATGGCGAGAGGGGGAGCCGGGCATCCGGCCCCCGCGCGTGGCAACGTGGCGCTGTGGACCCTCTGGTTCGGGTTCCTCGGGGCCCCGCTGGGGTGGTCCCTGCAGGCGCTCGCCAACACGGCGGTCGCATCGCACGGCTGCTATCCCAGCCTGTATCCCCTCCACGCTCCCGTCACCGGCGGGATGCGCGGCATCCTGTTCGCGATCAGCGTCGTTGCCATCGGGCTCGGCGCGGCGGCGCTGGGCATGTCGTTCTCCGCGTGGCGGCGGACGAACGACGAGCACCAGGAGAAGTCCGGCGAGGGTGCACGCCGCCACGACCGGACCACCGCGGCGCTGGAGACGGGCGAGGGGCGGACGCGCTTCATGGCGATGTCCGGCGTGCTGACGAGCATCGTGTTCCTCATCGTGATCATCGCCCATACGGCTGCCGTGTTCGTCATGACCCCGTGCGGCGTATAACTTCACTCGACGGTCCTCCAGCTTCCCACCAGCCGAGAACCTCATGTCACCCGTCAAGCATCCCGTGTCCGGACCAGCGCTCTCCTTCTCCCTCTCGGAAGAGATGGCCCTCCTCCGGACCGAGCTTCGCACCGCGCCCGCCCGCTCGGCGCGGACACTGATCAAGGAAGGGCCCGTGACCGTCACGCTCATCGGCGTGAATCCGGGGGGCTCGCTGCACCCGCACCAGGCGGACGGGCCGATCACCGTGCAGGTGCTCGAGGGCGAGGTCGAGTTCACCGTGGGCGACGCCACGCACGCGCTCGCCGTGGGAACCCTCCTCGCGCTCGATGCGGGGATCACGCACGCCGTGCACTCGGCCCATGGCGGGATCTTCCTGCTGACCGTGGTGCGCGGCAGCGGAGCGGGCGCTACCGGATCGCCAGCGCGTGGATGAGGGTGAGGCTGAGGGTGAGCAGGACGAGCAGTGAAGCGCTCACCGTCAGCATCACCGGCCGGCCGACGCGCCTGATCGCCCGCAGGTCCACGCCGAGCCCGAGCCCCGCCATCGCCAGCACGGTGAGCCAGGTGGAGAGCGTCTTCATCGGGTCGGCCACGCCTGCGGCGATCACCCCCGAGGAGCGCAGCGAGGCGAAGAGCAGGAACCCGATGATGAACCAGGGGACGAAACGCGTGAGGCTCGTTCGCGGCGCGGCGCCGTCGCGTGCGGGGGCGGTGGCGCGTGATGCCGGGTTGCGCAGCGCGAAGAACAGCACCACCGGGCCGAGCATGAGCACGCGCATCAGCTTCACCAGCGTGCCGACCTGGCCGGAGAGCGCGCTCACGGGAAAGGCCGCAGCGAGCACCTGCGGCACGGCATAGACGGTGAGCCCGGCCATCACGCCGTACTGGTAATCGCTCAACGCCAGCGGGTGCGCGAGCAGCGGGAGCCCGACGACCACGAGGACGCCGAGGATGGCGGTGAAGGCGATGGACGACGCCACGTGCTCCTGCTCGGCGCCGATCACGGGCGCGACGGCGGCGATGGCGGAGTTGCCGCAGATGGAGTTCCCGCAGGCCACGAGCACGGCGAGGTTGTGCGGCAGGCCGATCAGGCGGCCGATGCCGTAGCTCGCCATGAGTCCCACGGCGACGAGGAGCACGATGCCGAGGGCGAGCGACGGGCCGGAGCGGAGGAGCAGGGGAAGGTCCACCGACGCCCCCAGAAGGACGATCGCCACCTCGAGCACTTCCTTCGCGGCGAAGCGGACACCGGGTGCGGCACCAGCAGGCGGCGTCCACGCCGTGCGGACCGCCATCCCGATCAGGATGGCAACGACGAGGCCTTCGATGACCGGATGGCCGAAGAGGCGTGTCTCGATGCCCGCGATGGCGAGCGAGGCAATGCTGACCGCGCCGGCGAGGACGAGGCCGGGAAGCAGGCGGGCGATGGAGGGAGAGGTCGATCGGCTCATGGCCGGATGCTAGGGCCGGCGCGGTCATGAATCCAAGACATTCTTCTCATGATATGATTACCTTATTTCATGGCGCTGAACCTTCATCACCTCCGAGTCTTCGCCCGGGTGGCGGAGGAGGGCGGCTTCACGCGGGCGGCGCGGGCGATGCGGCTGAGCCAGCCCGCCGTGTCGAAGGCAGTGCGCGAACTGGAGCGGCAGACGGGGGTGCCGCTGTTCGAGCGCGCAGGACGCGCGACGCGGCTCACGGGGCCGGGCGAGGCGCTGTTCGCGCGGGCACGCGAGCTGTTCGCAGTCGAACGGTCGGCGGAGGAGGAGCTCCGCGCCCTCCGCGGGCTGTCGGGTGGCGTGCTGCGCGTGGGAGCCAGCACCACGGTCGCCACCTACCTGCTCTTTCCCTACCTGGCGCGCTTCCGCGAGGCGAATCCGGGCGTGGAGCTGCGCGTGTCGAGCGCCAACACGCGCGCCATCGCCCGTGCCCTGCTCGAACGGCGGCTCGATGTCGCGCTCGTGGAGGGGCCGGTCCGCCACGCACGGATCGAGGTCGTTCCCTGGCGCGAGGACGAGCTCGTGCTCATCACGCCGCCCACGCATCGCCTCGCGGCGAAGCGGAGCATCGAGCTGCGGGCGCTGTCCGGCGAGCCGCTGATCGTGCGCGAGCCGGGCTCCGGCACGCGCCGAGTGGCCGAGCGTGCGCTCGCGGCGCATGACGTCTCACCGCGCGTGACGCTGCAGCTTGGCAGCACGGAAGCGATCAAGCAGGCGGTCGCGGCGGGACTCGGCGTGGCGTTCGTGTCGCGCTTCGCGGTGGAGGAGCAGGTGAAGCTCGGCCGCATCGCCGCGGTGCGCGTGCGCGAAGCCGCGCTGCGGCGGATGCTCACCGAGCTGCGCCTGGCCGGCCGCGCGGAGGGGCCGGGGGCGGTGGCGTTCCGCGAGATGCTATCGCGGGCGTGACGTCGCTGCTGGCAGGTTTCCTCGCTCCGAGATAGCTCCCTGCCGAGGCGCACCCACTCGACACGGAGCCGTGCAGAAAGAGGAGACCTGCCTACCGCGCTTCCGCTTCCCGCTCCATCGCGATCTCCGTGCGCAGGCTCTCGTCGTCGCGGAAGATAGTGGCCAGCGCGAGCGTCCTCCCCGCCTTCTCGTAGCGCACCGACACGTCGCGCCTGGCGGCGTCGCCGTCCACGACGATGCGGTCCCACTGCTCGGCGTGGCCCACGTAGTTGATGCTCACGTCGTAGTGCGCGCTCCAGAAGAAGGGGACCTGGTCGAACCGCTCGGCATCGCCGAGGACGTTGCGCGCCGCCGTCTGCCCCATGCGCTGCGCGACCACCCAGTGCTCGACGCGGATCTTCTGTCCGCTGTGCGGGTCGGGCCAGCGGGCGATGTCCCCGACGGCGTAGACGCCGTCGGCGCTCGTCTGCAGGAGCTCGTTCACCGAGACGCCGCGATCCATCGCGAGCCCCGCCTGTTCGGCGAGCGCAAGACGTGGGCGGACGCCGACCCCCATCACCACCAGGTCGGCGTCGAGTGAGGTGCCGTCGTCGAGGATGACGGCCGTCCCGTCGATGCGAGCGGGCTTCCGGCCGAGGTGGAAGACGACGCCCTTCTCCTCGTGGAGGGACTTGATGAATGCGCCGAGCTGCGGGCCGAGCACGCGCTCGAGCGGCAGGCTTTCGGGAGCGACGACCTGGACGTCGAGGCCGCGCGTGCGCAGGGACGCAGCCGTCTCCAGGCCGATGAAGCTGGCGCCGACGACGACGGCGCGCCTTGCGCCCTTCGCGGCGGCGATGATCGCGTCGCTGTCGGCGAGCGAGCGCAGGTAGTGGACGCGGGGATCGTCCTCCCCGGGGAGGCCGAGGTGGATGGGCTCCGCGCCCGTGGCGAGGATCAGTGCGTCGTACACGATGGGTTCGTGTCCGTCCACCTCGAGCCGCCGGGCCGCGGTGTCGATGCGCGTGGCGCGCGCGCGCACGATGGTGATGTCGTGCTGCCGGTAGAAGTCGTCGGGGCGGAGGGGAATCCACTCGGGTGGTGCGTTGCCGGCCAGGTAGTCCTTGGAGAGATTCGGACGGTCGTAGGGCGAGGAGTGCTCCTCGTCCACGATGGTGACCTTGCCCGTGTAGCCGCAGCGGCGCAGCATCTCGGCGGCGGCGGAGCCGGCCGCGCCGGCGCCGACGATGAGGACGCTGTCGGGCGTGGCGCGCGGCGGATTCGCCGCGGGATAGGTCGGTGCGAGGGGATCGCGCTCCTCCTTGCCCGTGACGCGCACCTGATCGCCGCGACGCTCCACGCGGTAGCAGGGCACGGGCGACAGGGCGGGCGCGCGAAGCGCTTCGCCATTGCGCAGGCTGAAGCAGGCGTGATGCCAGGGGCAGCGCACCGTGTCGCCGTCGATCACGCCGTCGGCGAGCGGGCCGCCATAGTGCGTGCAACTGGCGCCGATGGCGAAGAAGTCGTCGCCGACGCGGGCGAGCAGCACCGGGTCGCCATCGGCGTGTCCCAGCAGCGATGTACCTGGTGACAGCTGATCGACAGCTACGCCTGCGGCGAGATCGGGACCAGTCGGCTGTTCGTCGTGCCCTGCCATTCATGCCTCCAATGAGAAGCCTGCGCGGCGAAGCTATCGTTCGGGACCGGCCGGCAACAGCAGCGTGAACGTGGCGCCGCCGCCCCGCGTGTCGCTCAGGCGCAGGTCCCCGCCGAGCATGCGTGCGACACGCCGGGCGATGGCCAGCCCGACGCCGGCGCCGTCGGCACCGCTCGTGTTCGGCACGCGGAAGAATTCCTCGAACACGCGCTCGCGGAGGTTGGCGGGGATGCCGGGGCCATTGTCCGCGATGCTCAGCGCGACGGCGTGGCCGATCGCGTCGTCCGACACGACGGACGCCCTGACCTGCACGCAGCCCCCGCGCGGGGTGTACTTCACCGCATTGGAGAGCAGATTGCCGAGCACCTGTCGCACCCGCACGGGATCGGTGTTCACCATCCCGACGTTGTCGGGAGAGTTGATTTCGAGCCGGAGGCCTGCCGCGGTGGCCATGGCGCGATAGTCGTCGCTCACCTCGCGCGCGATGGCGACGACGTCCGTGTCGTTGCGATCGATCCGGAGGCCGCCCTCGCCGGCGCGCGACAGCTCGACGAGGTCGTTCACCGTCTCGAGCGTGGCGGCGAGGAGGTGGCGCAGTCGCCAGACGACCTGGATCTGCGATTCCGGCACCGGCCCGAGCACGCCGTCCGCCAGCAGGTCAGCGTAGCCGAGCGCGGCACCGAGTGGGTTCTTGAGGTCATGGGTGACGCCGCGCATGAGGGCGGAGCGGGATGCCATCGCGGCCTCCGCGTCGAGGCGGCGCTGGCTGGCCTCGTGCGAGAGCTGCAGGGTGCGGCGCGCCAGGTACGCGACGGCGGCCAGTGCGAGCAGCGCAATCGGGACGAGCGCCATGGGGACGATCACGTTGATGCGCTCGAGGCGCGCGATCGCGGCGCGCTCGGTGACCGTACCGGCGCTGAGCACATCCTCGAGCCGCTGCGTCGCTGCCAGCGCCTCTTCCACCGCTTCCCAGCGCTGGTTGCGCAGCGTCAGGGAGAGCGAGTCGCCCCGCGGCAGGGTGCCGTCGCGGAGTGCCGCCAGCAGCCGATCGTCCTCGAGCTGCCAGAGCCGGATCGCGGCGCGCGCGCTGTCGGCATGGGCCATCGCCTCGGGGCTGATCTGGCGGACGAGCGAGTCGAGCACGTGCTCATCCTCGAGCGTGGCGGCACGCGCGGAGATCGCTGCCGTCTCCGCCGCGTCGGAACGCCGACCGCCGCGCGCCTGCTCGCTGCGCGCGGCGGTCTCGATGGCAAGCGCCGCCTGCAGGTCGTTCACCCGCACGAGCGCAGGGGAGGTGTACTCGGTGGAATGTCGCCGGACGGCGGTGAGGCGGTTGCTGGTGATGATCGGCGCGACCAGCAGGAGCACGAGCGTCGCGGCGATGAGGACCATGGGGAGCCACCACCCCTTCGACAGTCCAGCGAACGCATCGGCGCGGCCGTATCTTGGATCTGATCGCTGTGGTTCCGTCACCAGCCCTCCCTGCCGTCGTGCCCACTGACACCCGCACTCCCTACGGGATCCGGCGCCGCGCCGTTGGCATGCGCGCGCGGCGCGTCCTGCACATCTACGCCGCGCTGCTGCTGGTGGTTCCGCTCGCGTGTGGCCGGGACTCCCGGCCCGCGGGGGAGCGCGTGGTCGGCGTCTCCAAGCAGATCAACGAGTTTCTCTACGAGATCGGGGCGGAAAGCGTCCTCGTGGCGCGCGACCTCACGTCCATCTATCCGCCGGCCATCCGCGCGCTGCCCTCGGTGGGCTACCATCGTGCACTGAGTGCCGAGGGGATCATCTCGATGCGGCCCACCATGCTGCTCACCGACGGCAACCTCGGCCCGGATGCGGTGGTGGAGCAGGTCAGGAAGGTCGGAATACCCGTGGTGGTCATGAGCCCGGGGAGCACGGTGGACAGCGCGCAGGCGTTGATGGCAGAGCTTGGCGAGCGCTTCGGTCGCAAGGAGTCTGCCGACAGCGTGATCGCCGCGTGGAACCGGGACATGCGCGCCGCCCTGGCCGACTCTGCACGCTGGGCCGGCGCGCCGACGCCGCGGGTGCTGGTGATGCACTTCGGCCAGCTGAACAACAGCTACCTCGCGCTCAAGCGCGGTTCGGCGGCGGACCGGATCATCACGTGGGCCGGCGGCACGAACGCGGTGGACTCCGTGGGCGGCATGATGCGGCTCACGCCCGAGCTGATCGCGCGCGCCGCGCCGGACGTCATCATCGCCACGGACGTGGGATTCGATCGCCTGGGGACCGCGAAAAAGTTCGCCACCCTGCCGGGCGTGTCGCTGACGCCGGCCGCGAAGCATGGCCGCGTGTATCGCGTGGACGAGACCGAAGTGATGTACTTCGGCCCACGCACGCCGGCGAGCATCCGGAAGCTGGCGGGCTGGCTTCATCCGGCCGCGGCTGCGCGCGCGCCGTGACCCGGCTCGCGTGACGCGAGTGGCGCATCGTGGCTACGCGGGCGCGCTGCTGCTGCTCACCGCCCTGCTGGCCGCGGCACTGGTGATCTCGGGAGGCGCCGGCGCCTTCTCCTTCACGCCGGCGACGATGTGGAGCTACCTCGCGCAGGGCGCGGGATGGTCGCCGCCGGCCGAGGCCGATGCGCTGGGGCGCAACGTCTTCCTGCAGCTCCGCCTGCCGCGCGTGCTGCTGTCGGCGCTCACCGGGGCGGTGCTCGGGGTGTCGGGAACGATCATGCAGGGGCTGTTCCGGAATCCCATCGTGGAGCCCGGCCTCGCGGGCACGTCGGCCGGTGCGGCGCTCGGTGCATCGCTCGTGTTCGTGCTCGGCGGGACGTCGGCGTTCGCGGCGCCGCTCGGGTCGCTCGCCGTTCCGCTGATGGCGTTCGCCGGCGCCTTCGCGGCGACGATGCTCGTCTACCGCGTGTCGGCGACGTTCGGCAAGGTGAACGTCTTCACCCTGCTGCTCGCCGGCATCGCCGTCAACGCCGTCTGCGGGGCGGGAACGGGATTCCTGTCGTACGTCGCGCGCGATCCGCAGGCCCGCAACATCACCTTCTGGAACCTCGGCACCTTCACCACCGCCGACTGGCGCGGCGTGATCGTCGTGGCGGTGACGTTCGCGGTGTGCTTCGCCCTCACCCTGCGTGACGCGAGGGCGTTGAACGCGCTCATGCTGGGCGAGGACGAAGCCGCGCTGCTGGGCATGGATCCGCAGCGGTTGATCATCCGGCTGCTGGTGCTCAACACGCTGATGGTGGCCACGGCGACGGCGATGGTCGGGGTGATCGCGTTCGTGGGGCTCGTGGTGCCGCACGTGCTGCGCATGCTGAAGTCGTCGGACTACGCCTTCCTGCTTCCCGCGTCGGCGCTGCTCGGCGCGCTGGCGATGGTGGTGGTGGACGTGGTGGCGCGGCTGGTCATTCCGCCGGCCGAGCTGCCGGTGGGCATCATCACCGCGGTCGTCGGCGCGCCGGTGTTCCTGTGGATCCTCATGCTGCAGCAGCGGCGGGGAAGCGCGGGCTACTATGGATGAGCGCGCGGGCGCCGACGTGGGTCGTCGTGACGGCGCGGCCGGCGTGCAACTGCGCGGCGTCAGCTACGTGGCCGGCGGCACGCGCATCCTGGACGACGTGAGCGTGCACTTCCGGCCCGGGCAGTTCAACGTGGTGCTGGGTCCCAACGGGGCGGGGAAGTCCACGCTGCTGCGAGTGGCCACTGGCCTCGTGCATCCCGCTGGTGGGAGCGTGACGTACGACGGGGAGCCGCTCGTGGCGTTCGACCCGCCGCGACTGGCGCGAATCCGTGCCGTGCTGTCGCAGCACGTGGAGCTCGCCTTTCCGCTGCCCGTGGGCGACGTGGCCATGATGGGGCGATATCCGCATTTCCGCCGCGTGCCCACGCCGCGCGACCGCGAGATCGTCGACGCCGCGCTGGCGCTCGTGGGGATGTCGGACCGTGCCGGACAGCCGTACTCCACGCTGTCCGGTGGCGAGCAGCAGAAAGTGCAGCTGGCGCGCGTGCTGGCGCAGATCTGGACGGACGACGCCGGCGCCGATGCTGGCCAGTCGCGCTTCCTGTTCCTGGACGAGCCGACGAGCAGCCTGGACGTGCACTACCAGCTTCACCTGCTGGACGTGGCGCGCGGGCTCCTCGAGGGGCGGTGCACGGTGGTCGCCATCCTGCATGACCTCAACGTCGCGCTGCGGTACGCGGACCACGTGGTGCTGCTCCACGGCGGGCGCGTGGCGTGGAACGGCGAGCGGTCGGAGGAGATTCCTCTCCCGGTGCTGGAGCGGGTGTTCCGCGTGAAGGCGCGGCGCATCGGCGGGGCGGACGAGGCGGGGCCGCTGCTGCAGTTCACGCTCTGACGAGGGAGAAGAGGATGGCGGCGGGCTCGGGCGTCGGAACCCGCCTCGATGAGTGCCGGTATCATTGTGACGCGCCGCACCACGACGACCGTCAGCGCAGGGGGTGAGATGGAAACGAGCATCACCTGGGCGCCGCTCCCGGCGACCTACGACCAGAACGACAACGGCAAGCTCGACCCGCGCGAGCGTCGCGAACTTCCCGACAGCGCCTTCGCCTTCCTGCGCCAGCGCGAGCTGCCCCTCGTGGACGAGGAGTTCGTCCGCCAGGCGATTGCCGACTTCGGTCCCGTGCTGGACGCCACGCCCGACGAGCTGCGCATCGCGGCCGCCAACATCCGCGCCGCAGCGGCGCACTTCGGCGTGCACGTCCCGTACGGCGCGCTGCGATTGCCGGAGGGGCTCTAGCCGTTCCCTGCGCGTCGGCGCGCACCTCGCTTCCAGGGCGATGAAGGACGGCTGCGCACGGATCGGCTCGCCAGCGAAACCGTGGTCGGATGGGCGCCGTAGGCTCCGCTGATATTTCAACACTTTCGGCGTTCGCCTTGTCCAAGGGGAGACATCACGTCTCCGCCCTTACCGGACCCCGCCATGCGCTCACGTCCCACCGTCGTCCTTCTCGTTGGCGCCCTCCTCCTCGCGCGCCAGGTGGCTGCCCAGCAGGCGGCTGCCGATTCCACGCCGAGCGCGCGCGCCATGCGCGCCGAGCAGGCGCCCGTGATCGACGGGCGTGAGGACGATGCAGTCTGGCGCTCCATTCCAGCCACCGCGGACTTCCTGGAGTTCCAGCCGGCGGAAGGGAAGGCGCCGCGCTTCCGGACCGAGTTCAAGGCGGCGTACGACGACCGCAACCTCTACGTGTTCGTGCGGGCCTACGATCCGCATCCCGACAGCATCATGACCGCGCTCACGCGCCGCGACGAGCGGGGACCGTCGGACCAGCTCAAGCTCATGATCGACTCCTACCACGATCGCCGCTCGGGATTCGAGTTCGCCGTGAATCCCGTGGGGGTGAAGCGCGACTACGCGATGTACAACGACCAGCAGGAGGACCAGTCGTGGGACGGCATCTGGGATGCCGGCACGCGCATCGATTCCCTCGGCTGGACGGCGGAATTCAGGATTCCCTTCTCGCAGCTCCGCTACGCCAACAAGTCCGAGCACGTGTTCGGCTTCTCGGTCTGGCGTGACATCGAGCGGTTCAAGGAGCGGACGAGCTGGCCGCTGTTCCGCGGGTCGAAGGGCGGGGTGTCGTCGCAGCTCGGCCTGCTCACCGGCATCACCGGCATCACGCCGTTTCACCGACTCGAGGTGACGCCCTACGCGCTGGCGCGGAGCACGAACGTGCACGTCACCGCCGCACCACCGGGGGAGGCGCCGTGGGCGCAGTCGCAGAAGGCCTCGGCGGGAGTGGACGTGAAGTACGGCATCACCCCCAACCTCACGCTGGATGCGACGGTGAATCCCGACTTCGGGCAGGTCGAGGCGGATCCGTCGGTGGTGAACCTGAGCGCGTTCGAGACCTTCTTCCAGGAGAAGCGCCCCTTCTTCATCGAGGGGACGGGGCTGTACAGCTTCGCGCTCAACTGCAGCATCGTGAACTGCGGTGGAGAAGGGCTCTTCTACTCGCGCCGCATCGGGCGCTCGCCGCAGCTCTTCGGGCGCTACGCCGATGACGCGTCGCCGAACGTGACGCCGATCCTCGGTGCGGCGAAGGTCACCGGCCGGCTGGGCGGTGGCCTCAACCTCGGCGTGCTCGAGGCGGTGACCGATCGCGTGCAGGGCACGGGCGACCGTACCACCGAGCCGCGCACGAGCTACTCGGTGCTGCGCGCGCAGCAGGACCTGCGGCACGGCGAGACGAGCATCGGCCTCATCGCCACGGGCGTGAATCGCGCCCTCGACGAGTGGACCAGCCCGTTCCTGCGCAGCGATGCGTACGCGGCGGGCGCGAATGCCCGTCATCGCTGGGACGGCGGCCGCTACGAGCTGTCGGCGAGCCTCACCGGGAGCTCGATGCACGGCTCGCCGGAGGCGATGCTACGCACCCAGGCCAACCCCGTGCACCTCTACCAGCGTCCCGACGCGGGGCTCCCGCTCGACTCCAGCCGCACCGTGCTGAACGGAGATGCCGAGGAGGTGATCTTCGGCAAGACGGGCGGGCGATGGTTCCGCTTCCAGACGAGGTGGCAGCGGCAGTCGCCGGGCTTCGACGTCAACGATCTCGGCTACCTGCGCCGGGCCAACCTGCAGAGCTTCAACAACTGGGCGGCGTTCACCTTCCGCGATCCGAACCACGTGTTCCGCCAGCTGCAGGGCAACTTCAACGCGTGGGGCTACTGGACGTCAGCCGGGCTGCCGACGGAGCGGGCGCTGAACACCAACTGGCACATGAACCTGCAGAACAACACCTGGGTGAATGCCGGGGTGACGCTCGGCCAGCTCGGTGGCGTGTACTGCGACAACTGCGCGCGCGGCGGACCGGCCTTCCGCACGTCGCCCATCACGAACGTCAACCTGAGCTGGCAGGGAGACGATCGCGGCAACGTGGTGCCCAGCATCTTCACCAGCCTGACACGCGGCGACGGAGGGCGCTCGCGCACGATCGACGTGAGCCCGGAGATCCAGTTCCTCCCGCTCCCGCAGCTCCAGCTCGACCTGTCGGCCGAGTGGAACCGCAACCATGACGACGGGCAGTGGCTGGGCAACTTCACCGACGCGGAGGGCGTGACGCACTACACCTTCGCGCGCCTGGAACAGGAGACGCAGTCGGTGGGGGTGCGCGTGAGCTACGCGATGACGACCACGCTCAGCTTCCAGCTGTACGCGGCGCCGTTCGTGAGCCGCGGCAAGTACTCGAGTCCGCGCGAGCTGAGCGCGACCCCACGCGCCGAGGCGTACGACGATCGCTACGCGTCGTACACGCCGCCGCCCGGGACGTCGATGGGGTTCGACGTGCTGCAGCTCCGCTCGAACAGCGTGCTGCGCTGGGAGTTCCGCCCGGGCTCGACGCTGTTCGCCGTCTGGTCGCACGGACGCGACGGGTTCGACGGCCAGTACCTGGACCGGCCATGGCGCGAGGAGTACGACGGCCTCTTCGCGCTGCACCCGATCAACACGGTGCTGGTGAAGGTGGCATACCTGCTCGACTGAACTGCAACTGCTGTAGCAGGCAACTGGTATCTCGTAGCTGGACCCAGCTGGACGCATCTACAAGGCGGGGTCGAGCAAGGACATCGGCTCCATCCCCTGCACAAAGGCGAAGGGTCATTGGGGAGGCCTGGATGCGGGTCCAGCTACGACGTACCCTCTACCGACTACGTCCGTTGTTCGAGACGTAGATGCACCCTCACGGCCGCGCCGCCGCCCTTCCCGCCGCCCTCCCTGAAAAGACGCATCCTCCGAGAAACGTCCCCTCGAGCGAGCGGTAGCCGTGCATCCCACCGCCACCGAAGCCGGCCACCTCCCCCGCCGCGTACAGCCCCGGCACCGGCATCCCGTTCCCGCCGAGCACGCGCGACGACAGATCCGTCTGCAGTCCGCCGAGTGACTTCCGCGTGAGGATGTGCAGCCGCACCGCGATGAGCGGCCCGGCGTCCGGATCGAGCAGCCGATGCGGCTTCGCGACGCGGATGAGCCGGTCGCCCAGGTAGCTGCGCGCAGCGCGCATCGCGGTGACCTGGAGGTCCTTCGTAAAGCTGTTGTCGATCTCCCGGTCCCGCGCCAGCACCTCGCGTTCCACCGTGCGGTAGTCGAGCAGCGGCGACGAGGTGAGCGAGTTCATGCGTCGAACCAGCTCACGCAGCTCCTGCTCGACGATGAAGTCCGCGCCGCGTTCCATGAACGCTCGCACCGGCGCCGGCGCGCCCCTGCCCACGCGGCCGAGCACTCCGCGCACGCTCTTTCCCGTGAGGTCGGGGTTCTGCTCCGAACCGGAAAGCGCGAACTCCTTCTCGATGATCTTCCGCGTGAGGATGAACCAGGTGTGCTCGTGCCCGGTGCGCATGATGTGCGCGAGGGTGCCGAGGGTGTCGAAGCCGGGAAAGAGGGGCACGGGGAGCCGATTGCCCAGCGCATCGAGCCAGAGCGACGACGGGCCAGGCAGGATGCGGATGCCGTGCATCGGCCAGACTGGGGCGAAGTTCTCGATCCCTTCCGTGTAATGCCACATCCGGTCCTCGTTCACCGTGCGCGCGCCGGCGGCGCGGGCGATGGCGAGCATGCGCCCGTCCACATGGGCCGGCACGCCGGAGAGCATCTGCGTCGGCGGCGTGCCGAGTCGCGAAGGCCAGGTGGCGCGCACCAGCTCGTGATTGCCGCCGATGCCGCCCGACGTCACGATCACCGCGCCGGCACGCAGCGCGAAGTCGCTCACGACTTCGCGCGACGATGCGACACCGCGCGGGACGCCGCTCGGTGCGAGCACTTCGCCGCGCACGCCGGCCACCGCGCCGCGCTCGACGATCAGCTCGCTCACGCGATGACGGAAGCGCAGCTCGACGAGCCTGGCGTCCACCGCCGCACGGACGCGATGCACGAACGGCTCGATCAGCCCGGGTCCCGTCCCCCACGTGACGTGAAAGCGTGGCACCGAGTTGCCCGGCCCGGTGGCGAGGTAGCCGCCGCGCTCCGCCCAGCCGACGACGGGAAAGAAGCGCACGCCGCGCTCGTGCAGCCACGCGCGCTTCTCGCCGGCGGCGAAATCCACGTACGCCTCCGCCCAGCGGCGGGGCCAGTCGTCCACCGCGCGGTCGAACCCTGCCGTGCCCAGCCAGTCCTGCCACGCCAGCTCCCGCGAGTCGCGGATGCGCATGCGGCGCTGCTCCGGGGAGTCGACGAGGAACAGCCCGCCGAACGACCAGAACGCTTGCCCGCCGAGGCTCTGCTCCGGCTCCTGGTCGAGCACGATGACGCGTCGCTTCGCGTCCGCCAGCTCGCAGGCGGCCACGAGACCGGCGAGGCCGGCGCCGACGATGATCACGTCTGCATGATCGGTCATGCGCGATATGATACCGCCCGCCCGCGCCCGGGGCACGAGGAATGAAGCAACGGATGCATTCACCCTCGGGGAGGAGCGATGAAGATCGGGATCATCGGCGCGGGCCACATCGGCGGGACACTCACGCGCCGCCTGCGCGCACTCGGCCACGACGTGTCCGTCGCCAACTCTCGCGGGCCGCAGTCGCTCGATGCGCTGGCGAAGGGGACCGGCGCGCATGCGGTGACGGTGCCCGAGGCCGCGCGGGACAAGGACCTCGTCATCGTCACGATCCCCGAGAAGAGCGTGCCTCAGCTCCCGACGGGACTGTTCGAGTCCGCCGGTCGGGACACCGTCGTGGTGGACACGGGCAACTACTACCCGCAGCGCGACGGACGCATCGCGGCGATCGAGGGCGGCACCACCGAGAGCCGGTGGGTGTCGGAACAGCTCGGTCGTCCGGTGATCAAGGCGTTCAACACCATCCACGCCCAGCACCTGCTGGAGAACGGCCGTCCGCGCGGTGCGCCGAACCGAATCGCCCTTCCCGTTGCCGGCGACGACCCGAAGGCGAAGGCGGTGGTGATGAAGCTGGTCGACGACCTGGGCTTCGACCCGGTGGACGCCGGGCCGCTCGACGAGTCCTGGCGGCAGCAGCCAGGCACGCCGGTCTACGGCGCCGACCTCGACGCCGCCCGAACGCAGCGCGCCCTCGCCAACGCCCCGCCCGAACGCCCCGCCAACTTCCGCGCATGACCTATCGCATCGCGTCCATCAGCACCTCGAACGACCGCACCCGCTTTGCGTGGTCGTGGATCGTGCTCACCACCATCAGCTCGTCCGCCCCCGTCCGCTCGAGGAACCCCTCCACGCCGCGCCGCACCGCGTCCGGTCCGCCGACGATCGCGGCGGAAAGCATCTCCTCCACCATCGCCCGCTCCCAGGGCGCCACGTCGTCCAGCACTCGCTCGCGCGGCGGTGGCAGCGGACCCGGATGCCCACGTCGCACGTTGAGGAACGCCTGCTGCGCGCTCGTGAACAGCCAGCGCGCTTCCTCATCCGTGTCCGCGGCAGCGACGTTCACGCCGAGCATCACGTACGGCTTCGGTAGCGCACCCGGCCGGTCCGAGGGCGTGAACTTCTCGCGATACAGCGCGATCGCCTCGTTCAGCAGCCTCGGCGCGAAGTGCGACGCGAAGGCGTAAGGGAGGCCGAGCGCCGCGGCGAGCTGCGCGCCGTAGAGGCTGGAGCCGAGGATCCAGATCGGCACGTCCATCCCCGCGCCGGGCACCGCGATGACGGACTGTCCGGGGGCAGCAGGCTCGAACCAGTGCATCAGCTCGATCACGTCCTGCGGAAAGCTGTCGGCGGCGGACGGATCGCGCCGCAGCGCGCGCGACGTGGCGGGGTCCGAGCCCGGCGCTCGGCCGAGCCCGAGGTCGATCCGTCCTGGGTGCAGCGCGGCGAGCGTGCCGAACTGCTCGGCGATGAGCAGCGGCGCGTGATTGGGGAGCATCACTCCACCCGCGCCGACGCGAATGGTCGACGTCCCCGCCGCCACGTGCGCGATCACCATCGACGTCGCCGCACTGGCGATGCCGGTCATGCTGTGGTGCTCGGCCAGCCAGAACCGGTGAAAGCCAAGCCGCTCGGCGTGACGCGCCAGGTCGAGGGTATTCGCCAGCGCCATGGACGCGCTGCCCCCCTGGACGATCGAGGAGAGGTCGAGGATGGAAAGAGGGATCATGTCGATTTCCGGTCCGGTCGTTCGACGTATGGGTAGAGCCGAGTAAGATTCCGGTCAGCCGGCCGGGCGATCGGCTTCCGACCCCAACTGGAGAATGGCGATGCGCTTCATGGTCATGGTCCCCGCGGACAAGAGCAGCGAGGCCGGTGTGCTCCCCACCGAGCAGGAGCTGACCGAGATGATGCAGTACAACGAACAGCTGGTGAAGGCGGGAATCATGCTCGCCGGCGAAGGATTGCAGCCCTCCTCGAAGGGCGCGCGCATCCGCTTCGGCGAGAACGGGAAGAAGACGGTGGTCGACGGCCCGTTCACTGAATCCAAGGAGCTCATCGCGGGTTTCTGGATCTGGCAGGTGAAGTCGCGTGACGAGGCGATCGAGTGGGCGAAGCGCGCGCCCTTCCGGCCGGGCGTGCAGCTCGAGCTCCGGCAGATCTTCGAGGCGCCCGATTTCGGTGAGGCGCTCACGCCGGAGCTGCAGGCGAAGGAGGAACAGCTGCGCGCGAAGACCGAGCAGCTCGGCCGGGCGGGCGCGAAGGCGTAGTGGAAGACACCCATCGCACCATCGAGGCGGTCTGGCGAATCGAGTCCGCGCGAGTCATCGCCGGGCTCGCTCGCCTGGTGGGCGACGTGGGCCTCGCCGAAGACCTCGCCCAGGATGCGCTTCTTGCCGCACTCGAACAGTGGCCCGAATCGGGGGTGCCCGACAATCCCGGAGCGTGGCTCATGACCACGGCACGCCGCCGCGCCATCGACATGCTGCGTCGCCGCACGCTGCTCCAGCGCAAGCAGGAACAGCTCGGCTACGAGATCGAGGCGCAGCTCGAGCGCGCGATCCCCGACCTCGATGCCGAGCTCGACGACGACATCGGTGACGAGCGGTTGCGCCTCGTCTTCACCTGCTGTCACCCGGTGCTCTCCACCGAGGCACGCGTCGCGCTCACGCTGCGGCTGCTCGGTGGCCTCACGACGCCGGAGATCGCCCGCGCCTTCCTGACCTCCGAAGCCACCGTGGCGCAGCGCATCGTGCGCGCCAAGCGGACGCTGGCCGAGGCGCGCGTGCCATTCGAGGTGCCGCGCGCCGCCGAGCTGCGCGAGCGGCTCGCCTCCGTGCTCGAGGTCATCTACCTGGTGTTCAACGAGGGGTATGCGGCCACGGCGGGCGACGACTGGCTGCGCGCCGACCTGTGCGAGGATGCGCTGCGGCTGGGGCGCGTGCTCGCCACCCTCATGCCGGACGAGAGCGAAGTGCACGGCCTCGTCGCGCTGATGGAGATCCAGGCGTCGCGGCTGCATGCTCGCGTGGGACCGTCGGGGGAGCCGGTGCTGCTGCTCGACCAGAATCGGGCGCGCTGGGACCGCCTGCTCATCACGCGTGGCCTGGAGGCGCTCGCCCGCGCCGAGTGGCTCGGCGGCGCGCTCGGCCCGTACGCGCTGCAGGCCGCGATCGCCGCCTGTCATGCACGTGCCCGCACGGCGGAAGAAACCGACTGGAAGCGCATCGCCGCCCTGTACGATGCGCTGGCGCAGCTCGCGCCATCGCCGGTGGTGGAGCTGAACCGCGCCGTGGCACTGTCCATGGCGTTCGGCCCGGCCGCCGGGCTCGAGGTGGTGGATGCGCTCACGGAGGTGAAGGCGCTCTCCGGCTATCACCTGCTGCCCGCGGTCCGCGCCGACTTCCTGGCGAAGCTTGGCCGGGTGGACGAAGCACGGGTGGAGCTCGAGCGTGCCGCGGGCCTCACGCAGAACGCCCGCGAGCGGGAACTGCTGCTCACCCGCGCGGCTTCGTTGTGATCGACCGGCGGGCAGTACCGACTCAGGTCGCACGGCGAGCTGCAGCTGTGCTCGCGCGAGAGCGCGCCTGATCCTGGTTCGGGCAACTCCGTTGTCCGTGCTCCGTGACCGGGGGTCCGTCATGGGCCAGGGCGGAACGGCAACGACGTCCAACGCCTGTGCTGTTCCGCTTCTCTGCTCATTGACGGGCAACGCATTACGGACAACGGACGACGGAGTTGCCCGGATGCGATTCGGTGACGCCAGCCGCGCAGCTACTCAGCTGCCGAGGCTCACCTTGAATACCGGCCGGTCCGTCGTTGCCACGCCGGCGCCGATGAAGAAGGAGCCGAATGGCGTGTCGCTCGTAATGCCCAGCTCGACCCCTTGCACCCAGCCGCGCCCCATCTGATCGAGACCGGCGAACGGCCGCGAGTGCTCGAGCGTCGTGTAGCCCGCACCGGCTTCGACCTGCATGTAGAAGGGACCGTACACGTTCCGCAAAGCGGCGAGGGACGCGGAAGCCACGCGGTCCCCACGCCGCTCGCCGGTGCGGAGCCCGGGGAATCCGCTCACGCCACCGAGCACGAACTGCGCGTCGAGCGGCAGGTCGCGTCCCCAGCCGACTGCGGCGCGTGGGCGCAGCACGAACTCGCCGCGCTCGAATCGCAGGTCCGCCGTTGCAAGCGCGCGACGATAGCGATCGAGCCAGAGCGCCTCGCCGGCGATGGTGGGCACGGCGCTGACATCCGGTCCCACGGCCGGCACGGCGAACCAGCGTGCGGCGCGCACCATGCCGCCGAGCGCGTGGGCCTCGTCCACCGTCGGCGCCGCGCCACTGCGAACGTTCCACAGGTGCGCCACCGGCCCGATCACGATGCGCTGCCCGGCGGTCGGCGTGATGCCGACGCCGCCGAACGCCACGAGGTCGCGCGTGGACGGCCGGTCGCGCTCGTGGCCGCGGTCATCGTACAGGCGCACGATCTCGCGTGAGCCGGTGACGGCGAACTCGCTGTGCAGCAGGTTGCGCGTGAGCATCGACCAGGGTGGCCGGTCCGACCGCGGGTCGGGGAGCGCCACGTGATGGATCGGCCCGCTCGACGAATCGGTCACCGTGTCGAGGAGGGAGCGGCGGCGCACTCCCGTTGCCGAGAGCATGAACTGCTGTCGCCACTGTCCCGCCCACACGGTGCCGCGGAAGAGCATGCGTCCCCCGGGCGACGACACGCTCGTCGCCGACAGCCAGCCATGGGCGCCCTGCTGCGCGTCGTAGGCGAGCCCCACCGACATCACGCGCGGCGACGCCGGCACCGCGACCGGCGCAAAGGCGAGCGAGTCGCCGACGAGCCGCGGTCGCAGCCACACCGACTCGTATGCGCGCTCGTCGGCGAGGCGCGCCAGTCGATCGGCAATGCGACTCGCGTCGGCGGTGCGCGCGGAGGTGGAGATCGTGATGGTCGGCGACGACAGCGGCGTGCAGCCGGCGAGCGCGCGCGCTGCCGCCACGTAGCCGGAGTCGATCAGCGGCCGGACGAGGGCGTCGGTGAACTCGATCGGATTGTACTTCTGGACGTCCGGCCGGATGTGGACGTCGTGCGGGCCGAGGGAGTCGCCGGGCTGGCGAAAGAGCTCGTCGATCAGGTAGGTCACCATCGCCGCGGTCGAGATGTCGTCGCTGGAGTCGGCGACGCTGACCCCGACGTCGGAGACGAGCAGCCGCGTGGCGCCGGCGGCGCGCGCGGCGTCCATCGGGACGTTGGCCTCGAGCCCGCCGTCGAGGAGCAGGCGGCCCTCGCGCGCGACCGGCGCGAACACCACCGGGATGGCGATGCTCGCCCGCACCGCCTCGGCGAGGTCGCCGTCAGCGAGCACCACCGGCGACCGTTTCTTCATGTCGGTCGCCACGGCACGGAAGCGGCGCGGCAGGCGATCGAAGTCCCCGGCGGCGGTGAGGTTCGCGCGCAGCAGCACCTGGTCGAGCAGCGCGTTGATCTCCGGCTCGCGGGCCACCGGACTCTGGAGGCTCAGCGATCCGCCCTTGAACTCCACGACGAAGGTGGGCGCGAGCGCCGTGACCGGCGAGGTGAAGTCACCGCCCGTCAGCAGCGTGACCGGCGTGTAGCGATGAAAGAGGGTGGAGAAGTGGAGCCCGCGCACCAGCGAATCGATCTCGCTCCCGGACCGACCGCCGGCGTAGAGCGCGCCGATGAGCGCCCCCATGCTCGTGCCGACCACGGTGCGCGGCCGGATGCCGAGGCTGTCGAGCACGCGCAGCACGCCGATGTGTGCGAGGCCGCGCGCGCCGCCGCCGGAGAGCACCAGCGTGAACGGCGTGGTGTCCGACTCGCTGAACGACGCGGGGCAGCGCCCCTGCGCCGCGGCCGGAGCGATCAGCGGCGCGAGCAGGAGCGCAATGGCGACGGAAAGGAAACGAAGGGCGCGGCGCACGCCCAAAGCTAGCGCGAGAGAGGCATGGCGCGCCGGAATGAAACTTGTACCCTCCCGGGACCGCCATCATCATCGCACCTTCCGGCGCCACGTCGCCGTCCTACCCGCATGGAGATCCTCATGGGCCCGATCGTCTCGCTTGGCGTCCTCCTCATCGTGTTGTGGGCCGTCCTCTGGCTTGGCTTCCACATCGTCGGCTGGATCATCCACCTCCTGATCATCGTCGGGATCATCCTGCTCGTGTGGGGGCTGATCAAGCGCGGCGCGCGGGCGGTGGACCGGCACACCTGAGGCGCGTCGGGCCGTCGCCGGCACGCCCTTGACGGCGTGTCGCGACGGCCTCATATTCGCCCATATATCGAGTGTCGATATATCAAGTGGCGTTATAGAGGAGGTGCCGGCGTGCCCATGCGGCCCGATGAACGACCCGCGGAGTCCTTTCTCCCGCTGCCCCCGGCGACCTTCCAGGTCCTGCTCGCCCTGGTGGACGAGGAGCGGCACGGCTACGCCATCATGAAGGAAGTGGCCGAGCGCACCGATGGCGCGGTGCGCCTCGGGCCCGGCACCCTCTACGGCACCCTCAAGCGGCTGCTCGAGGCGGGACTCGTCGAGGAGGGCGCCGAGCGCGCCGACCCCGACGCCGGCGACGAGCGTCGCCGCTACTATCGCCTCACGAAGCTCGGCCTCGCCGTCGCACGCGCCGAGGCGAAACGGCTGGACAAGCTGGTACGCATGGCGCGGCGGAAGAAGCTCATCGGCCTGGGACCGGCATGAGCGCCGAGCGCTGCTACCGCGCGCTGCTTCGCGCCTTCCCACCGGAATTCCGCGCGCAATTCGAGCGCGAGATGATGCTCACCTTCCGCCAGTGTCGGCGCGACGCCGCTGAGCGCGCGGCGTGGTTCTGGGTGGAGCTGTTCTGGGACGTCGCGCGGAGCGCGCCCGCGCTGCGGCTGGAGGCGATGCGCGCACGATGGAGCGTGGATCTTCACATCACGGAGGGAGCGATGAAAGCGATGGCGACTCTCGCGACACTGGTCGGGGCGCTGGAGGTGGTCAACTCACTCATCGAGGGGGTGGCGGGATGGCCCCACCGCGACGCCGCGTGGACGTCGAGCGTCGTCCTCGGCGTGCTCGGCGGCGTGGTGCTGATGCTGGCGGGCATCGCCATGCTGCGCGGCCGCGCCGCGTCACGAGCGCTGGTGCTGGGAGCGACGTGCCTCCTGGCGTACGCACTGATTGCCATCATCGCGCCGGTGATGTCCGGACTCGGCATGCTGCTGGGCATCGGCTTCCCGATCGTCCTGATGGCCTTCCTGTTCTGGCAACGCGGTCGCGACACGCGGGTGCCTGGCGCGGCCTGAGCGCGTCCCGAAAAGTGGGGGGTGGCGAAACCACCGTGGCTGTCCATTCGTTATGACCGGCGAGGCTGCACCCTCCCCGACCGACACGACCAATGGACAGCTACCACATCGCCCTCTTCGTTCACCTCGTCACGCTCATCGTCGCCGCCGGCGTGACGGCAGTCACCAAGCTCGCCGCCGCTCGTGCCAGGCGCGCACGCACCATCGGCGAGCTCCAGGAGTGGCACGGCGTGCTCATGTCCGCGGCGCGCCTCTTTCCCATCTGCCTCGCCTTCTTCACGGCGAGCGGCGCCTACATGCTCGGCGTGACCCACGCCTCGGTGTGGAGCTCCGCCTACGTGGTGGCGGGCCTGACGGGTGTGGTGCTGCTCCTCGCGAGCGGTGCCTTCCTCGGCGCGAAGGCGCGCGTCTTCCGCGACGTGCTCGCCGGGATGGCGCGGCAGGGTGCGGACCATCCGGCGCCGAGGGTCGTCCCGCCGCGGCTCGTTACCGTGCTGCCAGCGGTGAACACCGGTATCGCGCTCGCCGTGGTCTTCGACATGGTCACCAAGCCGGCGAGCATCACCGTCGCGCTGGCGATCCTCGCTGCCGGCATCGCGCTCGCTGCGGCAGGCGCGCTGCGCAAGCCGGCGCCGCAGATGGAGCAGGCGCAGGCGGCGTGACGCCGGCGCGGAGCTACGCCGCCGTCACTTCGCTCGTCTCCACGCGGTCGATCGCGGCGTCGGGCTTCTCGCCGAGGAACTCCACCCACTGCTTCTTGAGCGTGGGGTAGCGCTTTGCCGCCTCGACCAGGTCGAGGAAGCAGTCGATCGTGTCGTCGAACCGCTTGCGCAGCATCTCGTTCGCGATGCGACCGTCGGCCGCGAATGCCTCGTGCGCCTGCGCGAGCGAGAACATGTCGGGATAGACGCGGGCGCCGAGGTGCTCGAGCGGGACGCGCAGCGACCAGACGCCGCGATTGCCTCCGGCCATGGCGGGCGACGCCGACATGAGCAGCACCTGCTTGCCGTTGAACGGCTGCGGCCGGAAGCGGGAAACCCAGTCGATCAGGTTCTTGAGTGCGCCGGAGAAGGAGGCGTTGTACTCGGGCGACGCGATCATCAGCGCGTCCGACTTCTTCAGCCGCTCGCAGAACGCCTTCGCACCGTCGGGAATGCCTGATTCGACCTCGACGTCACCGTCATAGAACGGGCAGTCGAACTCGGCCATCGTCGTGAGGTCGACGGTGTGGCCGTCACTCGTCACGGCGCGGGCGGCGAGGCCGG
Source organism: Gemmatimonadaceae bacterium (assembly GCA_036280075.1). Taxonomy (GTDB): domain Bacteria; phylum Gemmatimonadota; class Gemmatimonadetes; order Gemmatimonadales; family Gemmatimonadaceae; genus AG11. The sequence goes on from DASURL010000074.1 coordinate 24,595, forward strand.
CGAGCCGGTTGTTGAGCGATTCGCGGCGCAGTGACGCGCCGACGACGAGCACGTGCAGCGGGGTGCATTCCTTGTCGGACATGAGCGCTTCCGGTTGGCAGACATTCGCCTCCAGTGCAGGAGCCGCGCCCCCTGACGGGAAAGCGAACGGGCCCGGCCGTGTTGGCCGGGCCCGTTCGTTCTCACATCGTCACGGCGCCGCGACTAGAAGGCGCTGGGCCCGTTCGGCGTGCCGAGGCCCGTGGGGCCGTCGAAGCCGGCCACGCCGGTGCAGAGGTACGAGCCACCGCAGCTTCCGTTGCTCCCCGACGTCACGTCGAAGAACGAGCTCGAGGAATACAGCGACTGCGCCGTGGCGACACCCGCGCCGCCGAGCGCGTACACGCCGGCGACCACCGGGGCAGCGACGCTCGTGCCGCCGAACACCATCCAGCCCGACGCGCCACGATAGGCGTACGAGTCGTACACTGCGACGCCGGTGTTGGGATCGGCGATCGCCGACACGTCGGCCACCGTGCGGCGCGCACAGCCGGCGTCCTTCTGCCAGCTCGGCTTGGCGATGTATGCGCTGCACCCGCTGCCGGCGCCGCTCCACACCGTCTCCGTCCAGCCGCGAGAGGTGCTGGAGCGCTTGAGCGACGTGCCGCCGACCGCGGTCACGTACTGCGACGCGGCGGGGAACTCCACGCCGTAGCCGTTGTCACCCGAGCTCACCGTGATGGCGACGCCGGGGTGATTGTAGTGCGATTGGTCGCTCACTTCGCTCGAGTACTCGCTCCCGCCGTAGGAGTTCGAGATGACCGTCGCGCCCAGCTTCGCTGCCTCGTCCACCGCGGCCGAGAGGTTGGCGAAGGAATTCGAGCTGGCCTCCACGAGGAGGATCTTGCAGTTCGGGCAGATGGCGCTCGCCATGTCGAGATCGAGCGAGATCTCCTGGGCCCAGCCGCCGTTGGCGCGGGGAGCCTTGGTGCCACCGGTCTGGTTCACCTTCCTGAAGCAGCCGTTGGCGGTCGTGCAGGCGGGCAGGCCGTACGTGCTGCGGTACACGCCGAGATCCGATTCGGCGCTCGGCGCATCGTAGGCATCCACGATGGCGATCGTCTGCCCGTTCCAGCTCCACGTCGCACCCGCCGTCTGGGGAAGGTTGTATGCCGAGATCAGGTCGGCCGGACCGTACCCGCTCGGCGTGACGTTCGTGACCGGCTTGCCGGACGCGTCGACGCGAACCCAGGAATGGCATCGTGCCGAGCCGGCGACCGCACCGGGACACACGCGCGCATTGAGCTGGCGCATCGCCTGGCCGGTCGCGCTCGCGCTGAGGGACGAGTTGCCAGGAGCGGAGATGGCGCTCGGATCGGGCGCGTCGTTCGAGGAGCATGCGGCGAGGGCCGCGAGTGCGGTGATGCCGACCAGCATCCGTGCGGTAACTGACATGTGCCCTTCTCCAGAGATGAGGACCTCGTCCTGCCAGCGGCGGACGTCTGCGAGCGTTGCCGCGGCGTCGCGGATTCGACGGCTCGCCTGTACGGGTTTTCCGGACGGGCGAGCATAGCGCCGAAAACATGTGTTCACAAGAGTCGACTTCAGGCAGGACGAGATGGCGGGCTGAACCGTCGAGACTGCCGCTCGTAGCCGTGGGCCAGCGAGAGCACGTGAAGGTCGTCGCCGGGCAGCCCCACCACGGAGAGGTTCAGCGCCGGCATCCCGTCCGCGCCGTAGCCCGCCGGCACCGAGACCTCCGGCAGTCCCAGCCAGTTGCCGTAGCCGAGCGCGGTGCGGATGTCCGGCCAGTCGTCCACCGCGCGCGGCGCGTTGAACGGCATCGTCGGATACACCATCGCGACCACGTTCGCCGCACGCATCGAGTCGGCGAGCCTCGAGACGACCGCCTCGCGCGAGCGCGCGAACGACTGGCCGGCCGGATCGCGCTCCATCGGCTGCTCGAGCAGCGGCTCGCACGCCTCGTACGTCTTCGGCAGCACGTCGTAGAAGTGCTGGTACGCCTCGTAGCCGCGACGGATCGCGGCGCGTGGATCGTCGGTGCGACCGGCGAAGTAGCGGTACAGCGCATTCGCGGTCGGTGCCGGCGAGCGGGCGTCGGGCGGCACGTCGCCGCGAGCGCTCGCGGCGGTCTTGAACGCATCGACGAAGTTCACGCGCGTGATCGCGGCGTCGAACGGCTCCACGGTCGCGCCCGCGGCGCGCAGGTCGCTCACCGCGCGATCCCATGCTGCGAGCGCCTCCGCCGTCATCCTGTCGCGCGGCACGTGCGCGTCGACGATGCCGAGCCGTACGCCGCGCAGGGCGTCCTCGCGGAGGTGCGCGAAGGGCGCCGCATCGAACGGCGCGGTGAGCGCGAGCGGATCGGATGCATCCGGGCCGGCGATCGCCGCCAGCAGCAGCGCCGCATCCGCGACCGAGCGCGCCAGCGGACCGTGCGTGTCGAGATATGGCCAGGTGGGGATCACGCCGGTGCGCGGCACGAGGCCGAACGTCGGCTTCATCCCCACCACGCCGGTGAACTGCGCAGGGATGCGGTTCGATCCCCCATCGTCCGTACCGAGCGCGGCGAACGCCATCCCGTCCGACACCGTCACCGCCGAGCCGGCGCTCGAGCCGCCCGGCGTGCGCGTCCCGGTGCGGTCGTGCGGGTTGAGCACCTGGCCGGTGTGGCTGCTCGTGCCGTTGCCATGATAGGCGAAATCGTCGGCGGCCGTCTTCCCGAGCACGATGGCGCCCGCCGCGCGAAGGCGCGCCACCTCGAGGGCGTCGCGATGCACCGGCTCCGGGAACAGTCGCGCCCACTCCGCACTGGATCCGGTGGTCGGCAGGCCGTTCATGTCGTAGATCGCCTTCGCGAACACCGGCACGCCGTCGAGCGGACCGCGAAGCTTGCCGGCGCGAAGGCGCGCGTCGGACGCTCGCGCGTCGGCGAGCGCCGTCGCCGAGAGCGCATCGATCGCGTGCCATGTCGCGCCGTCGGTGCAGCAGCGCTCGAGGGCGTGCCGCGTCACCTCCACCGACGTCCACAGCCCTCGACGACGTCCCGCCTGGAGCTCGGCGGCGGTGCCGGTGAGCGGATCGGCGGCGAGTGCGCCGTCCTCGACGCTGGAGAATGGGTCCAGCTTCGACAATGGAAGCGCGGCGAGGACGGCGAGCTGGGCGAGCACTTCGCGGCGGGTCGGGGACATCGCGCGTGGAGGGAGAGGTCAGTGATTGGCGTCGGTGGAGTATGGCACGTCCGGCGGCGCATCGCCGCGGGGCCAGTCCTTTTCCTTGCCCGGAAAATCCGGCCGCGGCATCGCGTTCACGTACGCCGCGACGTCGAACGCCTGCTGGTCGGTGAGCGTGGCGTTGCCGTACGGCATGTTGTGGCGGACGAAGGCCGCCATCGTGCGAAGGCGCGCCATGCCGGCGCCGATGTTGAACGACGAATCGCCCCAGAGCGCGGGCGCCACGAGGGTCCCCTGGCCGTGGTCCCCGTGGCACAGCGTGCACCGCGCCGTGAAGAGCGCCGCGCCGCGCGCGGTGTCGGGCGCGACGGGCTCCATGGGCGGCGGCGCTTCGCCGTGCGCGGCGTCGCCCCCCGGCGTGGACGTGGAGAGCGACGCCATGTAGGCGACCATGTCACGCATCTCGCGCGAAGCGATCGGGATCGCCGAGCCGTTCAGGCTTCGCTGGAAGCAATCGTTGATGCGATCCTCGATCGTGCTCACGGCGGCGTTGCGGCTGCGGTACTGCGGGTAGCGCGCCGTCACGCCGATCCACGGGAACGCCTCCGGCCGGCGGCCGTCGTCGAGATGGCAGCTGGTGCAGCGGAGGTTGTTGCCGACGTGGCCGGGAAGGCTGTCGCGCGTGGCGATGAGGAGCGCATGGCCGCGGCGGATGGAGGCGTCCATCGCCGCGCGGCCGGTCGAGGGCTCGGCGCGCTGGCAGGCG
>DASURL010000075.1:0-5656 GCA_036280075.1 Gemmatimonadaceae bacterium
GGCACACCCATCCAGTGAAACGCACCACCTCAACGCCGTGGCAGAAAGGCGGCGCCCCCGCGCCGCCGCCCCGAGAGCACAGGCCCGGCGCGAAGCGACGGGCCAGCGCCCGGAAAGTGCCGCGTTCCACGCGGCGCGCCCCGACTAGCTGTCAGTGCCCGTTCGCGGTGTCGAAGTGAGAGGATAGCCGCTGTCGATGCGTTCATGTGCGAAGGGCGTGCGGTTTGCACGCCACGCGCGCCGTTCACGGCTGTTCCGATCGGCCTACATCCTCCACCTCACGAGGCTCCGCATGAAGCACCACCTTGGCGCGCTCGCCCTGGCCGTGGCGAGCGTTGTCGCCATCCAGCCGGTCACGGCGCAGTCGTTCAGCTATCCGGACTTCTCCAACGTCAGTGGGCTCAAGCTCAACGGCAACGCCTACCAGAACGGGAACGTCCTCACCCTCACCCCTCCGTTGGAGGGACAGGCGGGAACGGCGTGGTCGCTCAACCAGATCCACCTCGGCAGCAACGCGTCGTTCAGCACCGTGTTCTCCTTCGACATCCAGCAGCGGGGCGGGCTGGCCGGTGGCGCTGACGGGCTGACGTTCACGCTGCAGAACAACACCAACAGCACCGGGGGCGCCGGCGGCGGCATCGGCTACTACGGGATCCCGCACAGCGCGACGGTGGAGTTCGACACCTACATGAACGAGTGGGACCCGAGCTCCAACCACGTGGGCATCAACACGAACGGCGACCTGACCTCGCTGACGACCTCGAACGTCTTCCCCGACTTCGACAACGGTGCTACCTGGTGGGCGTGGATCGACTACGACGGCAGCACGCACAACCTGGCCGTGCGCTGGGCGGACAACGCCACGCGGCCGGCGTCGCCGATGCTCTCGTGGATGCTCGACCTGCCGACGATCCTCGGCAGCAACGACGTGTACGTGGGCTTCACCGCCGGCACGGGCGCCGGCTGGGGGGAGCACAACATCACGTCGTGGAACTTCGTGAACGAGTTCGATGAAGGGGGCGCGCCGCTGCCGACGACGACGCCGGAGCCGGGGAGCCTGGTCCTCCTCATGTCCGGCCTCGGTGCGATGGGACTGGCGCGGAAGAAGTTCTATAAGCGCTAGTCGGGGCGGCCCGCGTGGAACGCGGGCCTTTCCGGGCGCCGGGCTCGCTGCGCTCGCCTATGCTCTCGGGGTGGCGGCGCGGTGCGCCGCCTCTCTGGGAAGGGCACACCGGGCCGAGTCCGTGCGCAACGTTCCGGTGATGAAGTAATCAGACGCCCGGGTATCCTCGCTCATGCGAGATCCCGGGCGGCTTCGCGTGGTGGAGGTGGCGTTGCGGGTGGCTACGCTCACTTACGCGGCAACGAAACAGTTTCCAGTTGCCGAGTGGCAGGGGCTCGTTCCGCAGATGCGGCGCGCTGCGGCGTCCATCGGGTCCAACATCACCGAGGGATGCGGGCGATCGAGCGAGAAACAGTTCCTCTCGTTCCTGCAAATCGCGATGGGCTCGGCGTGCGAGCTGGAGTTCCAGTGCCGGCTCGCGCAGTCCCTGAAGTACGCGCCAGACGAGCAACTGAAGGAATTGCTGGCCGCAGTGCAGCACGCCAAGCGCATGCTCGCCAAACTGAGCGTGAACATTCGCGCGAGGACCGAGGCGCCCCGAATCTAGTCTGGTGTGCCCCTCCCCGAGCGGCGGCGCAACGCGCCGCCACCCAGAAAGCAAAGGCCCGGCGCAACGCGCCGGGCCAGCGCCCGGAAAGGGAGGCGTTCCACGCCCCCCGCCCCGACTAGCTGTCAGTTGGAGTACTTCACCCAGCGCGCGAGCTCCCCGAACGTCGGCCGCTTCCCGTACATGAGCAGCCCCACGCGGTAGATCCGCGCGCTCACCCAGATCGCCAGCAGGCAGGCGATCACCACGCCGAGGATCGAGCCGAGCACCTCGTACCACGGCACCGGGATCAGCGTCATGCGCAGCGGCATGAGGATGGGCGCCGAGAAGGGGAGCAGCGACATCGTCGTCGCCAGGGTGCTCCCCGGGTTCGTCATGATCGGCGTCATGAAGATCACGCTGCTGATGAGGAGCAGCATCACGGGCATGCTCGCCTGCTGCACGTCCTCCTGGCTGTTCACCATCGCGCCGATGGCGGCGAAGAGCGACGCGTAGAAGATGAAGCCGAGGATGAAGAAGGCGAGCAGCGCGAGGCCGGTGCCGAGCGAGATCGACGGCATGGCGGCGGTGATGGCGCTCGCGGCGCTGCTCCCCTGCGCCGCCTTCGCGCTCGCGTCCACCAGCACGTCCGGCGTCATCCCCTTGGTGATGATGGGGAGGCCGTAGATGGTGAGCACGATGCTGAGCACGACCCACGCGAGCACCTGCGTGACGGCGACGAGGCCGACGCCGAGGATCTTGCCGGCGAGGAGCGTGTCGGTGCTGACGCTCGACACGACGACCTCGGCGACGCGCGTCGTCTTCTCCTCCATCACGCCGCGCAGGATCGTCTGGCCGTAGAGCACGATCATCATGTAGAGCAGCAGCGCCACGACGTAGCCGAAGATGACGTTGCTGATGCCGCTCCCCTTCTCGCGGCCGTTGTCGCCGATCTTCGCCGTCTCGAGGTCGAGCCGGGTGCTGGTGAGGGCGTTCACGCGTGCGGGGTCGAGGCCGTCGGCCTGGAGCCGCTGGGCGAGCACCTGCTGGCGCACGATGTTGCGGATGATCTCGATGTCGCCGAGCGAGCTGGCGTTCCGGCCGGCGTACTGGGCGGCGCGGCCGGCGACGGTGGCGGAGTCGAGCACGAGGAAGCCGCGGCGCTCCTTGCGCTGCACCTCGAGGGTGGCGCGATCTTCCTCGCGCGGCAGGGAGGCGGCGTCCACGGTGCGCACGGCGGGAACGGGTCCGTCGGGGAAGCGCTCGTGCAGCCCCTGCGCCACGTTCGCGCCCATGCCGGTGCCGGTGGCGTCGATGATGACCACGTCGGAGACGCTGCTGGACGCCTTCGTCTTCATCGAGATCAACATCGGGACGACGGTGATGAGGGCGAAGAAGACGGGGCCGAGCAGGGTGCCGACGAGGAACCACTTGCTGCGGACGCGCTCGAGGTACTCGCGCCTGAAGACGACGAGAAGCTTACCCATGGCCCTGCATTCCCTCCTCGACGCCGGTGGCGCCAACGCGTTCCAGGAAGATCTGGTGGAGTGACGGCTGCACGAGCTCGAAGCGCTGCACGGGCGCACCGGTGGCGACGACGCGGCGCAGCAGCTCCTGCGGGTCGGCGCCGGGCGCGAGCTCGATCTCGTAGAAGCGGTTCTGGTCGTCGGCGCGGCTGACCAGTGCGCGGTCGGCGAGTACGGGGGCGAGCGCGGCGCGCGAGTTTCCACCGGTGGAGAGGGCGACGACGCGGTCGCCGGCGGCTGCCTTCACCTCGCTCACCACGCCGTCGAGCACCTTCTCCCCGCGGGCGATGATGCACACCGAGTCGCAGATCCGCTCGGCGTTGTCCATCAAATGGGTGGAGAAGATGACGGTCTTGCCGCGCGCCTTGAGGTCGACGACGGTGTCCTTGAGCGCCTGCGCGTTGATCGGATCGAGGCCGCTGAAGGGCTCGTCGAGGATGACGAGATCGGGGTCGTGGAGGAGGGTGCCGATGAACTGCACCTTCTGCTGCATGCCGCGCGACAGCTCGTCGATCTTGGCGAGCCCCCAGTCCTTCTCGGCGGTCTTGAGGCCGAAGCGCTCGAGCCAGTCCTCGATGCGGGTCTCGGCGACGTCGCCCGGCACGCCCTTCAGCTCGGCGAGGAACTTCAGGACGCGGCGGACCTGCATCTTCTTGTAGAGGCCGCGCTCCTCGGGGAGGTAGCCGATGCGGTCGGTGACGCCTTCGGTGAGGTGCGGCTGCCCGAACAGGGAGATCGTGCCGGAGTCGGGCACGATGATGTTCAGGATCATCCGGATGGTGGTGGTCTTGCCGGCGCCGTTGGGGCCGAGGAGCCCGTAGACGGTGCCGCGGGGGACCTGGAGGGAGAGATCGCGTACGGCGACGTGCTCGGCGTAGCGCTTCTCGACGTGGCGGATGTCGATCGCGAGATCGTTCGGCATGCGAGCTTGGGAAGGGAGGGGTCTGGCAATATACGGCCGAAGCGAGGAGTTCGTTTTGGCTAGTCGGGGCGCGCCGCGTGGAACGCGGCGCTTTCCGGGCGCCTGGCCCGTCGCTTCGCTCGGGCCTTTGCTCTCGGGGCGGCTGCGCTTCGCGCCGCCTTTCGGGTACGGCGTTTGGGGTGAAGCGTTGTCCGGATGGGTGTGCCGTTCCCCGAGAGCGCGCGCAGCGCGCGCCCAGAAAGCAAAGGCGAGCGCAGCGAGCCCGGCGCCCCGAAAGGCCCGCGTTCCACGCGGGCCGCCCCGACTAGCCGTTCTTCAGTAGCCTTTCGACCTCCTCGTTCGCCTCGAGCTCGCGGGAGAGGTCGGCGTGCTGGGCCTCGAGAGCGCGGAGCTCGTCGCGCTTGAGGGAGATCTCGGTGCCGGCGTCGGAGGAGAGGGCGGTGGTGGCCGTTCCGGTCTCGTACTCGATCTCGAGGATGGAGATGTTGCGGGTGTAGGCGACGAGGAGGCGCTCGTCGAGGGCAACCTGCTCGGCGAGCGTGGCGATGGCGCGGTCCATCGTCTCGATGCGTGACTGGTACGCGTCGAGTCCCACTGAGCGCATCTTGTCCTGCAGCTCGCGAAGACGGCCGATGGTGGCGGACTTCTCGCGGCGGTCGGCGTCGATGCGGTCGCGCTGGAGGAGCATCTGGCGCTTCTGCTCGAGGAGCTCCTGGCGGGAGGCGAGGATGGCCTGTTCCTCCTCGGGGAGACTCATCATGGGCGAGAGCTTGCGGGAGAGCAGCATCATGGAGCCCGCCATCACGACGAGGGAGTAGACGAGGATGAATGTCCCCGATGCCCCGGCGATGTGGGTGAAGATCGCCGTGCCGATGCCCAGCAGCAGCGCGATCAGTGCGGCGCGCTTGCGTGCGATCGCGCCGATCCTGCCGATCCCGTACTGCTCGCCGGTGGTGTGGTCGGTAATGAACAGCAGGTCCTCGCGCCGGTCGCCGTTCATGGTGTGCACGAAGGAGACGGTGTCGCCCGGCCGCACGGGGATCTGGTCGTCGGGGCCGCTGGTGCAGAGGCTCAGGATCTCGTAGCGGTCGGGAAGCTCGAGCCGCAGCTCGTAGTCGCGCCGGTACTCCGCGCGCTGGCCCGGGGTCTCGCGTCGCAGCAGGACCTCCTGCGACGCGCGGTCGGTGAGGCGCCCCTTGAGCACCTGGAACTTGTAGTGGCAGCGGGAGCACACCTCCTCGAGGATGCCGGACGGACCGACTTCGCCGAGGCTGGCGTTGCACTTGGGACAGAGGAACATAGCGGGGACCGGAGGACCGGAGGACCGGAAGACCGGAGGACCGGAGGACCGGGGGACCGGGCGGGCGTGTGGTGTGGCGACATTAGGGCGGCGCGGTGCGCTCCGTAAGGCCGACCGCGCGTGGTTGCCGCCTGCTCGCGCCGCGGCGATCTTCGCGCGATGCCGGTGATGCCTGAGCGGGGACGATATCGCGTGGCGACGGCGCTGGTGGTCGCCGCGTCGTTCGTACTGCTGGCGCTGCTCGGCGCGCCGGTGCTGC
>DASURL010000076.1:0-3286 GCA_036280075.1 Gemmatimonadaceae bacterium
CATCTCGCGATCGACCGCGGCAAGACCGTCGCCTGGCACACCCTGGAGAGCCTGGCGGTGATGCTGCGCCGCCACCGCGCCGACGACTCAGTCTCCAAGGCCATCAGCCGCCTCATCCGAGCTGATCTGATCGTCATCGACCTATGCCGAGACCGCGACTATGCCGAACGTGTCACGTGTCGGATATTCAAAGGGCCTGCTAATCGATTGGTTCTTGGCGCTCGCGCCGGCCCGGATGTCGGCATAGTTTCGCGACCCGACGAGTCAACTTCGAGCTGACGGCCGGCGGCGATGCGTGCCTGGCCGGGGAGGCGAGGACGTGTCGGGAACGCGAAGGAAGCCGGGGCGGCTCGGTCCGTTCGTGGAGGGCTATCGCGCGTGGTTGTCGGCGCGCGAGTACACGCCGGGCACGACGCGCAACATGCTCAAGGAGCTCGGCGTGCTGGGCCGCTGGATGGCCGAGCAGGGCGTTGAGCCCGGGCAGCTTGATGCGGCGATGATCGAGGTGTTTCGGGCGGCGCGCCGCGCCGCTGGCCGCCGCCGGGTGCCGAGCCTGCGCGCGATGCACCCGCTGGTCTCGTTTTTGCGCGAGGCCGGCGTCATGGCGCCCGGGGTCGGCCCGGAGCAGCTGACGGCGCTGGAGCGGTTCGTCGCCGAGTACAGGCAGTGGCTGGTCGGCGAGCGCGGACTGGCCGAGCCGACGGTCGTCCGCTATGAGCGGCTGGCGCGCCGGTTCGTGGCGGGGCGCGTGTCCGACGCGGGCGAGCTCGACGTCGCCGGCTTGACCGGCACCGACGTGTCGGCGTTCCTACTCGGGGAGTGCGCGCGCCTCTCGGTCGGCTCGGCCAAGGGCCGCGTCGCGGAGCTGCGGTCGCTGCTGCGATTCCTCTATCTCCGCGGCTTCACGAGCATCGCGTTGGCCGACTCGGTGCCGTCGGTAGCCGGCTGGCGCGATACCGAGATCCCGGCCACGATGCCAGCGGCCGATGTTGAGCGGCTGCTGGGCGCGTGTGACCGGTCGAGCCTCGGCGGCGCGCGCAACTACGCGATCATGCTGCTGCTCGCGCGGCTGGGGCTGCGCTCGATCGAGGTCGCCCGCATGGAGCTCGAGGACCTCGACTGGCGCGTCGGCGAGCTGGTGGTGCGCGGCAAGGCGCGCCGCCAGGACCGGCTGCCGCTACCCGCGGATGTCGGCGAGGCGCTCGCCGGCTACCTGGTGCTGCGCGGCAAGCGCCCGTTCCAGCACGTGTTCTTGACGGTCAAGGCGCCGACCCGTCCGATCCGCGCCGAGCTGGTCGGCGACGTCGTCCAGCGTGCCTGTGTGCGCGCCGGGATCGCGCATGTCGGCGCGCACCGGCTGCGCCACACGTTCGCCAGCGAGCTGCTGCGAGCGGGCGCGTCGATCGTGGACATCAGCCAGCTGCTGCGCCACAGCGACCTGGCCACCACGGCCGGCTACGCCAAGATCGATCTCGACCGGCTGCGGCAGGTCGCGCGGCCGTGGCCAGGAGCGACGCGATGAGCGCCCTGGCCCGGCAGTTGGAGGACTACCTGCGGCTGCGGCGGATGCTCGGCCACAAGCTCGACGACGCCGCCCGCCAGCTGCCGTGGTTCGTCGAGCATCTCGACGCCACCGGCCACGACTACGTGACCACGGCCGCGGCGCTGGCGTGGGCGTTGGACCGCAACTGGCCTGCGGGCAGCACCGTCCCCGGGCATCGGATGATGGCGGTGCGCGGGTTTGCGCGCTACTTGGCCGGGATCGACCCGCGCACCGAGGTGCCGCCGCCCGGTCTGGTCCGCATCCCGCGCAGCTGGCGGCCGCCGTTCATCTACACCGACGACGACGTGCTGGCGCTGATGGACGCCGCGCGCCGGTCACTGCGCGAGCGACTCTCGAGCGCCACCTACGAGACCTTGTTCGGGCTGCTGGCCACCACCGGCCTGCGGGTCGGCGAGGCGCTGCGCCTCGACCAGGCGGACGTCAACGTCACCGACGCCCTGCTGGTGGTTCGCCGCTCGAAGTTCGGCAAGTCGCGCCAGGTGCCGCTGCAGCCGAGCGCGATGGAGGCGCTCGAGCGCTACCAGCACCGCCGCCTGAAGCTCTACCCGCACCCCGCGACCGACAGCCTGTTCGTGTCGCTGCGCGGCACGCGCGTGATCTACGCGAGCGTCTGGAAGACGTTCCGCCGGCTCTGCGAGCAGGCACGGATCGGCGAGGGCGCGCCGATCACGCCGACCGTGCATGACTTCAGGCACTCCTTTGCCGTCCGCACGCTGCTGGATTGGTATCGCGCCGGCGTCGACGTCCAGAGCCGGCTGGCGTGGCTATCGACCTATCTCGGCCACGGCGAACCGCGCTACACCTACCACTACCTGTCAGCCGCGCCCGAGCTGCTCGCGCACGCCGCCCGGCTCCTCGACGACGCGAAGGCGAGGCCATGACGCCGATCGCGCCCACGCTGCAGGCGTTCTTCACCGACCGCCTCGCACGCCAGCTGCAGGCCAGCCCGCGCACGATCGCCTCCTACCGCGACACCATCAAGCTACTGCTGGGCTACGTCCACGACCGCACCGGCAAGCAGCCCTCCAACCTGGACTGGGACGACCTCGACGAGCCGCTGATCGCGCGCTTTCTCGACCACCTCGAAACCGACCGCCACAACAGCCCGCGCACGCGCAACCTGCGCCTGACGGCGATCCGGTCGCTGTTCAAATACGCGGCGCTTCATCATCCCGAGCACGCCGCCGTCATCGCACGCGTGCTCGCGATCCCGCCCAAACGCTTCGAAAAGCGCACCGTCACCTACCTCACCAGCCCGGAGGCCAGCGCGCTCATCCAGGCCCCCGACCGTGGCCGCTGGGAAGGCCGCCGCGACCACGCCATGCTCACCCTCGCCGTCCACGCTGGCCTGCGCGTCTCCGAACTGACCGGCCTGGACTGCGGCGACATCGTGCTCGGCGCCGGCGCGCACGTCCGCTGCCATGGCAAGGGCCGCAAGCAACGCGCGGTTCCGCTCACCGCCGACGCTCAAACCGTCCTCACCGCCTGGCTCGATGAGCGCGGCGGCCGTTCCGAGGATCCGCTGTTTCCCACTCGCACCGGCCGCCGCCTCAGCCGCGACGCCGTCGAGCAACGCGTCAACACCCACGCCCACACGGCAACGATCAGCGCCGCCTCGCTGAACAACAAGCGACTGCACCCGCACGTCCTGCGCCACAGCTGCGCCATGTCGCTGCTGCAAGCCGGCGTCGACACGACCGTGATCGCGCTCTGGCTCGGACA
>DASURL010000077.1:0-6973 GCA_036280075.1 Gemmatimonadaceae bacterium
TCGCGCGTGTGCGCCGCCGAGATCTGGCAGCGGATTCTCGCCTGCCCCTGCGGCACCACCGGATACCCGAAGCCGGTCACGAACACTCCTTCCTCGAGCAGCATGTCGCTCATCCGGATCGCCGCCGACGTCTCACCCACGATGATCGGGATGATCGGCGTCTCGCCCGCCAGTGGCTTGAACCCGGCCTCGATGATCCGCTCGCGGAAGTAGCGTGCATTGTCGCGCAGCTGCTGCACCCGCTCGGGGTGCTGTTCGATGAACTCGACCGACGCCAGTGCGCTGGACGCCACGGTCGGGGGCAGGGCATTGGAGAACAGCTGCGGCCGCGAGCGTTGCGTCAGGTAGTCGCACAGCGCCGCCGATCCCGCCACGAACCCGCCCGCCGCTCCGCCGAGCGCCTTGCCGAGCGTGGACGTGATGACGTCCACCTCCCCGAGCACCCCGAAGTGCTCCGCCGTGCCGCGTCCGGTCTTCCCCAGCACGCCCGTCGCATGCGAGTCATCGATCACCAGCACGGCATCGTGCTCCTTGCAGATCTGCAGCAGGTCCGGCAGCGGCGCGATCGAGCCCTCCATGGAGAACACGCCGTCGCTCCACACGATGCGCCGCTTCGCCCCCTTCGCGCCCGACAGCTTCTCCCGCAGGTCGTTCAGGTCGGCGTGCTTGTACACCGCCGTCGTGCACTTCGTGATCGACTTCGCCAGCCGGATGGAGTCGATGATCGACGCATGGTTCAGCGCGTCGGACACCACGAAGTCGCCTTCCTCCACCACCGTCGCCGTGAGCCCTTCATTGGCGTTCCAGGCCGACACGTACGACATGGACGCCTCCGTGCCGACGAACCGCGCGAGCGCCTCTTCCAGCTCGCGGTGCACGACGAACGTGCCGCAGATGAAGCGCACGCTTCCCGTGCCCGCCCCGTATTGCTCCAGCCCGTCGATCCCCGCCTCGATCACCGCCGGCTCCGCCGACAGCCCCAGGTAGTTGTTCGACGAGAGGATCAGCACCTCGCCTCGCCCTTCCATCTGCACCCGCGCCGCCTGCGGCGACTCGAGGTAGTTGAGGCGCTTGTACACGTGCTCGTCCCGAAGCTGCTGCAGCTTCGCCTCGAGCCCGGCCGTGAAGTTCCGATTGAGAGACATGGGTGACGTTGGAATGATTTCCGAATCGAACCGGCTTGCCGACCACTCAACTGCAACTGCGAGTACCTCGTACCTCGTACGCTGTATCCGGACCCGGTAGGACGCCCTCCCGAGGTGCCCCGATCCCTTGCTTGACCAACGACCGTCGTTGACGGCGGTCGTTCGTCACGCGTGAGCTATCCGTGCCTTGTGGAGGCGTCCCCTGGGTCGCCCTACGCCGTACCGGGTACGAAGTACTTCAGTTGCAGCGCACGCGGCCTACTGAACCTCGAACACCACCTTCCCGGCCTCCCCGCTCCGGATCGCCGCGATCGCATCATCGTAGCGTTCCAGCGGGAAGCGATGCGTGATCACCGGCGTCGGGTCGAACTGCCCCGATCGCAGGAACTGCGTCATCTGGATCCAGGTGTCGTACATTCGCCGTCCCACCACGCCGTACACCGTGATGCCCTTGAAGATGATCTCGGTGGCGAAATCCACCTCCATCGGCTTCGCCGGGATGCCGAGCATCTGCACGCGCCCGCCGACGCGCACCAGCGCGAAGGCCTGGTGGATCGCACTCGGCACGCCTGACATCTCCAGCACCACGTCGACGCCGAGGCCGTTCGTCGCCCGCTTCACCGCGTCGCCCGCCTCCTTCGGCGTGACCGCGTCGTTCGCGCCCATCGCCGTCGCCAGCGCCAGGCGCGTCGCGTTGACGTCGCTGGCGATGATGTGCGAGGCGCCCGCTGCACGGCAGATTCCCACCGCGAAGATCCCGATCGGCCCGCACCCGGTCACCAGCACCGTCTTGCCCGGCAGCTCCGTGCCCACGAGCGCGGTGTGAAAGGCGTTCCCCATCGGATCATGGATGCCGCCCACCTCGTACGACACGGCGTCGTCCAGGTGCCACACGTTCGTCGCCGGCATCGCGATGTAGTCGGCGAAGCAGCCGTCGCGATCCACGCCGATGATCCGCGTGTTCGGGCAGACGTGCGCGTTGCCCGTCCGGCAGAGGTGGCAGCGCCCGCAGACGATGTGACCCTCCGCCGTCACCCGGTCGCCCTCCGCCACGTCGGTCACCAGGCGCCCGACCTCCACCACGTCGCCGGCGAACTCGTGTCCCACCGTGAACGGCGGCTTGCAGCGCCCCTGCGCCCATGCGTCCCACTCGTAGATGTGGACGTCGGTGCCGCACACGCCCGCGCGGCGCACCTTGATCAGCACCTCGTCGTCGCGGATCGTCGGGCGCTGCACGTCGCGCAGCTCGAAGCCCGGTCTCGCGGTTGCCTTCACCAGCGCTCTCACGCGCGCCTCACTGTCAGTCGGAAGTAGGTTCGGCGCCTCGGGCGAGGCGCCATCGAAACCAAACGGATTCGCGACGTCGGGGGAAGTGTGACGCCTCGCACGTCGCACAGTCGGATTCTCATTCAATGAGACGCGCGCGATTCACTATTGCGTGCCATTTCACGCGTTCCTATATTCGCGCGAGTTGCAACGCAGCGCTGCGCTCACACACGCGCGCACCGCACGCATCAGCGAGCCAAGGGTACTGCGTGGGTTCTTCCCGCCGCGAATTCATCAGGACGACGTCCGTTGCCACCGCCGCGATCGCCGGACTCGCGGCGGTCCCCTCCGCCGCCCGCGGCGCCCTGCTCGCGCCACGCGCCGCGTCGCCCGCCTTCGGCGATGATCCCGACATCGAGGCCCTCGCGCACCTCGCGCTCGACGCGGCGCGCTCCGCCGGCGCCGGCTACGCCGATGTCCGCTTCGCACGCAATCGCACCCAGTCGCTCTTCACGCGCGAACGCCGCGTCCAGGGGCTCGTCGACAACCAGACGCAGGGCTTCGGCATTCGCGCCCTCGTGAACGGCGCGTGGGGCTTCGCCGCCAGCCGCGAGCTGTCGCGCGACGAGGTCGCCCGCGTCGCGCGCCAGGCCGTGCAGCAGGCGCGCGCCAACGCCGCCACGCTCGTCCGTCCCGTCGTCCTCGCGCCCGCCACCCCCGTGCCGCGCGGCGAGTGGCACACGCCGATCGAGATCGACCCGTTCGCCGTCTCCATCGAGGACAAGGTCGGCGCGCTGCTCGCCGCCAACGCCGAGGCGCTCAAGGCCGGCGCGCGCTTCGTCAACTCGAGCATGTTCTTCCTGCGCGAGGAGAAGACCTTCGCCTCCACGGACGGCTCGTACATCGTCCAGACCATCTACCGCACCCAGCCGCGCGTCACCGTCACCGCGGTCTCGAAGGACCAGAGCGACTTCCAGACGCGCTCGTCCAACGAGATCGCGCCCATGGGGCGCGGCTACGAGCACGTCCGCGACGCGAAGCTCCTCGAGAATGCGCCGCGCTGGGCAGCCGAGGCGGTGCAGAAGCTCTCCGCAAAGCCGGTCGAGGTCGGACGCTATGACCTCGTGCTCGATCCGTCGCACCTCTGGCTCACGATTCACGAGTCGGTCGCGCACCCCACCGAGCTCGATCGCGCCCTCGGCTTCGAGGCCAACTACGCCGGCACCAGCTTCGTCGCGCCACCGGACAAGGTGCTCGGCAAGCTGCGCTACGGCTCGCACCTCATGAACATCCGCGGCGACCGCGAGCAGCCGGGCTCCCTCTCCGCCGTCGGCTGGGACGACGAGGGCGTCAAGCCGGAGAGCTTCGACATCATCCGGAATGGCGTGTTCGTGGACTACCAGACCACGCGCGAGCAGGCGCCCTACCTCGCCGACTACTACCAGGCCAGCGGCCGCCCGGTGCGCTCGCACGGCTGCTCCTACGCCGAGAGCTGGAGCGACGTCCAGTTCCAGCGCATGCCGAACGTCTCGCTCCTCCCCGGCGACAAGGACCTCGGCTGGGACGACCTCATCGCGGCGACCGACCGCGGCATCGCCATCGTCGGCGACGGGAGCTTTTCCATCGACCAGCAGCGCTACAACGCGCAGTTCGGCGGCCAGCTCTTCTACGAGATCAGGGGTGGGAAGATCACCGGCATGCTCAAGGACGTCGCGTATCAGATGCGCACGCCGGATTTCTGGGGCGCGCTCGACATGATCGGTGGCAAGAAGAGCTACCACCTCGGCGGCGCCTTCAACGACGCCAAGGGGCAGCCCAGCCAGGTCAACGCGGTGAGCCACGGCTGCGTGCCGAGCCGCTTCCGCAACATCAACGTCATCAACACCGGGCGGAAGGCATGAGCGACCTCCGCTCCCTCGCCCGGACCGCGCGCTACCTGTCGCGCGAGGAGTGTGAAGCCATCGCCCGCAAGGCGCTCGGCTTCGTCACCACGCCGGACGGCGCACGGGTCACCATCTCCAGCGCCAGCCAGGGCAATACGCGCTTCGCCGTGAACCAGGTCTCCACCGGCGGCGACAGCTACGACACCTCCGTCACGATCATCGCGCACGCCGGTCGGCGCAGCGGATCGAGCAGCACCAACCAGCTCGACGACGAATCGCTCCGGCAGGCGGTGCAGACCGCGGAGCGCATCGCGCGCCTCGCACCGGAAGATCCCGAGTTCATGCCGGAGCTCGGGCCGCAGGAGTACCAGCCGGGACGCAACTGGAGCGATGCGACCGCCGCCCTCGATCCCGAGGGTCGCGCCGGCGCCGTTCGCGCCATCACCACGCCGGCCGCCTCCGGACAGCTCGTCTCCACCGGGTTCCTCGATACCCGCGCCGGTGCGAATGCCGTCGCGAACACGAATGGCCTGTTCGCGTACACGCGGGGCACCGCCACGGCGCTCACGACCACCGTCCGCACGCCGGACGGTACGGGATCGGGATGGGCCGGCGCCTCGCACTACGACTGGTCACGGATCGATCCCGCGGCCCTCGGCGCACGCGCCGCCGAAAAGGCGCGCGCCTCACGGAATCCCGTCGCCATCGAGCCCGGACGCTACACCGTCGTCTTCGAGCCGACCGCCGTCGGGAATCTCATCCAGTTCATCGGCCGCGCGCTGAACGCGCGCGCCGCCGATGAAGGGCGCTCATTCTTCTCGAAGCCGGGCGGCGGGAACAAGATCGGCAGCAAGGTCGTGGACGAGCGCGTCACCATTGTGTCCGACCCGTTCGATCCCGATGTCGCCGGTTCACCGTTCGACAACGAGGGTTTGCCGGCCCGTCGGGCCGTCTGGATCGACCGTGGGGTCGTGACGACTCTCGACTACGATCGTTACTGGGCTCAGAAGCAGGGCGTTGCACCGACGGCAAGCGGCGGATCGCTGAAGATGAACGGCGGTTCGAGCACCATGGATGAGATGATCGCGTCCACACCACGTGGTCTGCTCGTCACCAGGTTCTGGTATCTGCGACCCGTCGACCAACGCACCATCCTGTACACCGGACTCACCCGCGACGGCACCTTCCTGATCGAGAATGGGAAAATCACCCGCGCGGTCAAGAATTTGCGGTTCAACGACTCGCCCGTCTTCATGCTGAACAATCTCGAAGCGCTCGGCACGCCGGTGCGGGTCAGCGCGAGCGAGGATGGCGGACCAGGACAGGCGATCATGGTGCCACCGCTGAAGGTCAGGGATTTCAACTTTACAAGCTTGAGCGACGCGGTATGATCACGCGTTGCTGTGTCTTCACGGTTTCGCCATGAAACCGTGCAGCGGCGGACAGGCGCTTCGGCGCTGACCGCTGGCTCGTCCGAACCACCGGGGGTTCGATCGAGCGTTCCACTCCTTGACTGGAGAGATTACCATGGCTGCAAAGAAGAGCGCGCGTAAGAGCGCCAAGAAGGGATCCGCTCGCAAGAAGTCGTCGGCCAAGAAGGCCGGTGCGAAGAAGGGCGGCGCGCGCAAGAAGACGGCGAAGCGCGGCGCGAAGAAGTCCGCCCGCAAGTCCTCGCGGTAAGACGTTCTTCGTCGGATACGGAGAAGCCGGTGCTCAGCGCCGGCTTCTTTCGTTTAACCCCTCCGTCTCCCCTTCTCCCCTTCTCCCCTTCTCCCCTTCTCATCTCGCATAGCGCGCCTGCGCCAGCTCCACGATCCGCCCCACCAGCTCGTCGTGCGGCAACCCAGCTGCCTCCGCTGCCCGCGCGAACTCGCCCTGCCGCTCCAGGTAGCAGTTCGGGTTCACCTCGATCACGAAGATCTCCTCCGCCGCCGTCACGCGCAGGTCGATCCGCCCGTAGTCCCGCAGGCGCAGCGCCTGGAACGCCTCGATCGCGACGTCCTTGATCCGCCGCTCCAGCTCCGCCGGCACATCGGCCGGAAACACCGACCGTGTGCCCTCGTAGGCGGCGCCACGCGCATCACCCTCGTCGCCCCACTTCGCCGCCCAGCTCGCGATCTTCGGCTCGTCCGCCGGAAACCCCGTGAAGTCGAGCTCGATGATGGGCAGCGCCCGCGCGCTCGCGTTCCCCAGGACGCCGACGTAGAACTCGCGCCCCTCCACGAACTGCTCGACCAGCACCGGCTGCTGGTACTCCGTCTGGAGCTCGTCGATGCGCTGGAACAGGTCACGCAGGTCGTGCACGACCGACGCCGACGTGATCCCGAGCGATGCATCCTCCTGCGGCGGCTTCACGATGAGCGGGAAGGCGATGTCCCCCGCCCAGTCGAGCGCGCCCCGGTACACCGTCGCGAACTCCGGCGTCCGGATCCCGTGAAACGAGAGCACCTTCTTCGTCAGGGTCTTGTCGCCGGCCATGATCAGTCCGGCCGGGCTCGATCCGGTATAGCGCAGCCCGAGCAGGTTGAGCAGCGCGGCCACGTTCGACTCCATCGCGCTCTTGCCGCCGAAGCTCTCGGTGATGTTGATCACCAGCTCCGGCGGGTCGGAGCGCAGTGCCTCGATCACCGGAACGATGTCCGTATCCACCACGACGCGGCGCACGCGATGCTCGAGTGA
>DASURL010000078.1:0-4116 GCA_036280075.1 Gemmatimonadaceae bacterium
CTGCTCGAGTCTGGGGCCCGGCCCTACGGATCGAAGAAGGGGGTGGCGCTGAGCGTGGGGCTTCACGGCCTGCTCATCGGGGCGGCGATCGCCGCGACCGCGGCGGCGGCCTCGATGCCGAAGCACGAGAAGATCGAGGAACATGCTCTCGTGTACGTCGCGCCACCCCCGCCGGCAGCGGAGCCGGTGCATGTGGCGCCGCCCCCGCCCGCGGTGAAGCCGCCGAAGGCCGCGACGGCCCCGGCCGTGAAGCGGGTGGAGACGCCGCGGCCGAAGCCGGCTCAGGCGCAGCCGCTGCCCAAGGCGCCGCCGGCGATCGCGATCGCGGCACCGACCAGGGTGCCGGTGTCGATCCCGGCGATCGACCTGAAGACGCCGGCCATCGGCGACATCGTGGCGGCACCGGCACCGGAGCGCATCGCGGCGGGCGTCAGCTCGCATCGCACCTCGTCGGAGAGCAGCGGCGAGGTGGAGGAGTCGAGCGGGCGGGGGCTCAACAGCGGCAACGCTGCGCGCGCCTACTCGGAGAACGAAGTCGAGCGGGCGGTGGAGGTGGTGCGCGCCCCGGAGCCGCGGTACCCCGACGCGCTCAGGAGCGCTGACCTCGAGGGCGCCGTCATGATGCAGTTCATCGTGGGCACGAACGGCCGCGTGGAGCCGGGCTCGATCAAGGTGCTCTCCTCGCCGCACAAGCAGTTCTCCGACGCCGTGCGCGCGGCGCTGCTGTCGGCGAAGTTCCGGCCGGCCCAGGCGGGGGGGCACGCGGTGCGCCAGCTCGTGGAGCAGAGCTTCAGCTTCCGGCTGGCGAAGTAGCGGGACGGGGACTCCGCGCCGCTCATGCCGACGATCGCTACATTGAGGATCGTCGCAGTCGAGCCCCGGCATCGGAGTCCCTTCCCTTTCCACTCACATCGTGAGCGTTTCGACGGACAACGCTTCGGGGGCGGCGCCTCGTCCTGCATCGTGGCGCTGGTCCACCTGGTCACTCACGCGCAAGCTGCCCGTCCTCACCGGCGCCATCGTCGTGCTGGTGGTGGCCGTGCTGCTGCTGCTCACCTACAACGCGCTCGTCAGCACGCGCCTGCAGGCGATGCACGATCGGCTGAAGCAGATCGTCGAGCAGGTCGTGCAGAACAGCGAGCAGTCCACGCGGAACCGCCTCGCGACCTACCAGCGGGCGGCGGCGAATCCCACGTTGGTCGCCGCCCTGCGTGCGGCGGAGCAGGCGCCGGTGGTGAACGACAGCGCGCCGGTGATGCGGGCGGCGGCGCAGCACCTGCTCACCCTTCGCACCGCCCCCGACTCGTCGCTGCCGATCGAGCTCTGGTCGGCTGACGGCCGGCGCATCGTGCACGTGGGGACCGACGTGCGGGACGACCCGATGTCCGGCCTGCGCCCGGAGCTCCGCACGAGGAGCGGCAAGCCCGTCACGGAGGTGCCGTCCACCGAGGCCGGACTGGACAGCGCGCGCTTCGGCGCCTTCTACGCCTCCAATGGTCGCGTGCTGTTCTGGACGGTCGCCCCCGTGTTCGACGGCCGGCAGCGCATCGGCTACCTGGCGCAGCAGCGGCTGTATCGCAGCACCCCGCAGACGGTGGAGCTGGTCCGCAAGCTCATCGGCAACGGCGCCTCCCTCTACCTCCACAACACCACCGACGACTTCTGGTCGTCGTACCTCGGCGCGCCGGTCGCGCCGCTCACCGGCCTCGACACGGCGCGCGGGGACTTCGTCGGCACGCGTGACAGCGTGGGGGACGTGACGGTGTACGACCAGGCGGTGCCGCACACGCCGTGGGCGATCACCCTCGAGGCGCCGGTGAACACGGTGCTCGCCGAGCCGCGACGGATCGTGCGCCAGCTCCTCCTCATCAGCGCGATCATCGCGTTCATGGGCCTGCTCGCCGTGTGGGCGGTGAGCCGGCGCATCACGCGGCCGATCGTCTCCCTCGCCCACGGCGCCGACGCCCTCGCGCGCGGCGACTATGCCGCGCGCGTGGCCCCCGTCTCGGAGGCGCACACGGACGACGAGGTGTCGCGGCTCGCGCTCACCTTCAATCGCATGGCGGAGGAGATCCAGTCGTCGCACCAGGAGCTGGAGCAGCAGGTGGACGAAGCGCTCGCCGTCTCGGCGGAGCTGGAGGAGACGAACGAGCAGCTGCAGGAGCTGTCCATGGACGCGGAGGCGGCGCGCGACGAGGCGCAGCAGGCCAACCGCGCCAAGAGCGACTTCCTCGCCGTGATGAGCCACGAGCTGCGCACCCCGCTCAACGCCATCGGCGGCTACACCGAGATCATGCAGCTCGGCATCTACGGGCCGGTGAGCGAGCGGCAGAAGGAGGCGCTGGAGCGCATCGCCCGCAGCCAGCAGATGCTGCTCTCGCTCATCAACGACGTCCTCAACTTCGCCAAGCTCGACGCCGGCCAGGTGCAGTACCGGATGTCCGACGTCTCGCTCGCGGAAGCGCTCGCGCCGGTGGAATCACTCCTCGCGCCGCAGCTCGAGGGGAAGGAGCAGCGCTACCGGTTCGACTGCGTATCGGACGCGGTCGTGCGCGCCGATCGCGACAAGCTGCAGCAGATCGCGCTCAACCTGCTCTCCAACGCCATCAAGTTCACCCCCGAAGGCGGGACGATCACCCTCTCCTGCCACGCCGACGGCGAGTACGGCGTGGTGGAGGTCGCCGACACCGGCGTCGGGATCGCGCCCGAGCGGCTGGACTCGGTGTTCGATCCCTTCGTGCAGGTGGACCGCGCGCTCAACCGCCCGCACGAAGGGGTGGGGCTGGGCCTCGCCATCAGCCGCGACCTCGCGCAGGGGATGGGCGGCTCGCTCACGGTGAGCAGCACGCCGGGCACGGGGAGCGTGTTCACGCTGAAGCTCCGGAAGGCCGACGCCGCGCGTTCCGCCTGAGCCGGTCGAGGGTTACAATGGTGGCCTCGTGCTCACCCTCGTCGGCATCCTCGTCGTCGTCGTCGGCTTCGCGCTCCGGCTGAACGCGCTCCTCGTCGTCACCGTCGCGGGACTGGTGACGGGGCTGGCGAGCGGGCTGGGGCCGGTGGAAGTCGTGTCCGCGTTCGGGAAGGCGTTCGTCGAGAGCCGCTACGTGGCCATCGTGTGGATGGTGCTCCCCGTGATCGGCCTCCTCGAGCGCGCGGGGCTCAAGGAGCGCGCGCGCGCCGTGATCGCCGGCATCCCTGCCGCCACCACGGGGCGCGTGCTGATGATCTACTTCGCCATCCGGCAGGTGACCGCCGCGCTCGGCCTCACCTCGCTCGGCGGCCACGCACAGATGGTGCGTCCGCTCGTGGCGCCGATGGCCGAGGGTGCGGCGGAGAACAGGTTCGGCGAGATCCCGGAGAACACGCGCAACCGCATCCGCGCCCACTCGGCCGCCGTGGACAACGTGGCGGTGTTCTTCGGCGAGGACATCTTCATCGCCATCGGCTCCATCCTGCTCATCAAGGGGTTCCTCGAGCAGAACGGGATCCGCGTGGAGCCGGCGCACCTGGCGCTGTGGGCGGTGCCGACGGCGCTGTGCGCGTGGCTGATCCACAACACGCGGCTCGTACTGCTGGACCGCTCCCTGAAGCGCGAGCTCTCAAAGGAGGACGCGGCGTGATCCGGCTCGAGCACGTCTATGTGGTGATGGGGCTGCTCCTCGCCGGCGTATCGTTCGTCAACGCGCGCGACGCGAGCAACCCGCGCCGCTGGAACAACGCGCTCTTCTGGGGCCTGTACGCGATCACCTTTCTCGTCGGCTCGCGCATCCCGCACTTCGCCAGCGGCTGCCTGGTGATCGGGATGGTGCTCGTGGCGAGCATCGGCAGGCTGGGCCAGGGGACGCGAGAGAGTCGGACCGCCGCGGAGCGCGAGGCGAGCGCGCAGCGGCTGGGGAACAGGCTGTTCGTCCCGGCGCTGCTCGTGCCGGCGGTGACGCTGCTCGGCACCTTCGTGCTGAAACACCTGTTCGTGAGTGGCGCCCCGCTGGTGGATCCGGCGCAGATCACCATCATCTCCCTCGCCCTCGCCACCATCGTGGCACTCGTCGTGGGCATGCTCATGCTGCGCGCGCCGCTGGCGGCGCCGGTCCAGGAGGGACGCCGGCTGTTCGACGC
>DASURL010000079.1:0-6126 GCA_036280075.1 Gemmatimonadaceae bacterium
GATCCGCCGTCGGAAGAACACGCCATCCATTGACACCGTATGGGTGACGTCATGGACAAACGTCGGTGCCGGAGGCGGCTCCCGCATCGAACGCCGCCAGGACATGGTGAGTCGCGAGCTGGGCGCATACAGGTCCAGCACCATTCCAGCCGAGCCACCACCGAATCCCGACGGCGCTCCAAGAACCTGTCCCTCCTGCGTGTGGCCCTGCACCACTGGGAAGTGCACATAATTGGGAGCCTGATCTCGCACGCGTCGGAGGTCTGTCATCGCGCTGTTCAGCACCTCCCCCCGCACCACCAGCAGCCTCCCCCCCGGCCGCTTCCACACCCGCGCCAGCCCGAGCAGGTACGCCACGTCATGATCCGGCTCGAGCAGCAGGTCCCGCGTGTCCCACGCGTTGTCCTCCCGCCCGTACTCCCCGTACACTTCCACGCCCGACTCCGGAAACGCCCACCGCGCGAAGATCGATGCCAGCTGGTTGTCCGGCTTGTCCCCCGCGTTGCCGAACTTCTGGTTGAGCTTCGTCTTGAGAAGGCTCTGGAAGAGCGGCCGGATCACGTCGCCGTACGAGAACCCGGTGTCCGGCCAGACGTTCTCGAACAGCCGGCCGCCGCCGATCTCCAGCCCCGGCAGCTGCTTCACCCCGATCGCGGCGACGACGCCACTGATGTAGCGCCGCCTGTTCGCCCACTCCGCATACGAGTAGGCCGACTGATCCAGCCTGCCGGCAATCAACCGCACGTTCAACTGGATCGGACCGAGCCACAGCGGCCCGTCGGTGCCCAGGAACGCATGCGCGAAGCCCGCCGCATTGTTCCCCAGCAGGAACGGCTGCTCACGGGCCGGCCCCCAGTACTCGTTCGCCGTCGAGGCGCCAAGGGCGAGACGCGCCACCGAGAGCTGGACGCTGCTCTGCCCCGGGTCGAAGCGCCCGTACGCGCCGTCGCCGAACCGCTGCGGCAGGTCGATCCCGAACGAGTACGCATCGCCGAACGCCTGCGGCCCCGTGCGCCCGTTGGGGGCCAGCGGAAACCCGGCGTTCTGCGCAATGAACAGCTGCGGCGCGAGCGTGAAGCTCAGCGGGCCGTAGTGCCCGCGCACGCCGCCGGACGCGGCAAGCGTCAATCCCCGCCCCGCCCAGATCGGCCCATCATTGTAGCCGTACGGGAAGGTCGTGTTGAGGATCGCGATCCCCTCGGGCTGGATGAACGCGAAGCTCGAGTGCGAGGCGGGCCGCAGCCGGAACTGTGAGGCCCAGGGGTGCGTGCTGTCCGACGGCGCGATGGTCCGCAGCTTCGTCGCCGAGAACGGTCGTACCGACCACTGGGTGAGCGGCGCCAGTCCGGCCACCTGCAGCACCCTGAGATAATTCTCAGCTTCGCTTCCGGCACTCACCAGCCAGTCGACCGAGCTGTCCCGCGCGACCTGGGCGGACAAAGGCGCGGACACGAGCATGAGCGCCGCCGCGACGGCGCCGATGCCCGAACCGTGTCTCAATACGCCCCCTTCCTGCTCATCACGGCCGGCAGTGTCATGGTCAGGATCTTCAGGTCCAGCCACAGCGACCAGCGGT
This sequence comes from Gemmatimonadaceae bacterium, assembly GCA_036280075.1. Classification (GTDB taxonomy): domain Bacteria; phylum Gemmatimonadota; class Gemmatimonadetes; order Gemmatimonadales; family Gemmatimonadaceae; genus AG11. The sequence continues at coordinate 1,577 of DASURL010000079.1, forward strand.
CGATGTACTCGGTGTCCAGTCGCACGCGCTCCTCGAAGTCCGACACGGCGCTCCGTCCCGACACCTGCCACAGGCCGGTGATGCCGGGCTTCGCCCCGAGCCGGCGGAAGTGGTGCTCCTCGTAATCGACGAAGTCGTCCTCCGGCACGGGGCGCGGCCCGACGAGCGACATCTGTCCGGCGAGCACGTTCAGGAACTGCGGCAGCTCGTCCAGGCTCCACCTTCGCAGGAATCGCCCGACGCGCGAGATGCGGGGATCGTCCACGATCTTGAAGTTGCGCCGGTCGCCGGAGGCATTCAGGTGCGCGAACTGCGCCTTCTCGTCATCCGCGCCCACGCGCATCGTGCGGAACTTGATCATGCGGAAGCGCTGGCCGCCGAGGCCGACGCGCGACTGCGAGAAGAACACGGGGCCGGGCGAGTCGAGGCGGATGAGGATCGCGATCACGATGCCCACCGGCATCGCCACGAACAGGGCGCCGCTCGCGAGCACGACGTCCACCACGCGCTTGGCGATGAACTGGGTGGTCTGCAGCGACGGCGCACCGACGCGGATCAGCGGTTGCGCGCCGCGCCGGACGATGCTCGGCCGGACACCGACCACGCCGTATCCGGGCGGCGTGCACAATACCTCGCAGCCGGCGCGCATGCTGATCTCGAGGATGCGCGCGAACGCGGCACGCGTGACGTCCCCCATCACGATCACCGCCTCCGCCCGCGAGCGGCGCAGCGTCCGCGCCAGCTCCTGCGTGCGCGCTTCCATGTTCCAGCCGTCCACGCTCACCACCGACGCCACCCGATAACCCGAACGCGCGCACAGGGAAGGATCGACGTCGCCCTCCGAGGTCACGACGATCGACGGCGTGAGCAGCGGCTCGTCGGGGAGCAGCCGGCTCGCGCCGAATTCGAGCGCGCCGCGCACGAAGAACAGGAAGCCGGTCGTGACGACGGTGAGCAGGACCGCAATCGGGAACGCGCCGAGCGAGGGCGTGCTCCACAGGTGCGCCCAGCAGACGACCACCGCCCCCAGCGCGCTGCCGATCATCAGGTGCAGCGTGGAGTGTGGCGGCAGGGAGCGCTGGTAGTTGCCCGTCAACAGCAGCGCGACGACGATGGCGACGGCAAACTCCGTGGCGCTCGCGTACGGGAGCTGCACGGGACCGAGCCTCGCGCCCAGCCAGAACACGAGGGCCCGGACGACGATGGCCGCCATCGCCGCGGCGAACGCGTCGCCGCTCGCGATGAGCAGTACGCGGGCGACCTGTCGCGTCAGGTGGCGGCCCGCAGTGCCCGCCTTGGCCTGATGAAGCGCGACATCAGGCGTGATGTGGATGGACAGCTCACGCTGGCCGAGTGGCGCCGATTCGACTGTCTGTAGCGAGTCGGCCGCCCCTGGCTCGATGCGTTGCGTCGTAGTCATAGTGCTGGGTAGAGTCACCGAACTTTCGGCACGGAAGCTACTCGCCGCACCGCGGAATCGTCACCTCCCGCGCGGCTCGCGCATGAGGGCCTTCACAGCGCATTCCGCGACGATGCGGTGCTGCACCGGGTATACTTGGCAGGTGCGTACCCCCGTCACAGTTTCAGCCGCAATGCGCAAGTCCTTCGCCAGATCCCTCCCGTACTGCCAGTCACTCCCGAGTATCGGCACCTGGCGCGTCGCGGTCCTGGTCGCGGCGGGCATCGCGCTGTGCACGCCGGTGTCGTCCGCGCAGGTGGTGCCGGGATCGGGCGCCGGAATCGGGACCATGGCCGCGGACCGCGCCCGTGTGCGCCAGATCACAGGACGGCCCGACTCCACCGCTGCGCTCGACTCGGCGACGCGGTTCAGCCCGCTCTATCCCACCGTTCGCATGGTGTGGAACTCCGACCTCGCAGCGGGCGGCAACGACGGCGCGCTCTGGGCCGGCCGCGGTGCGAACGTCAGCATCACCGGCGGAGCGACGTACGAACGATCGTTCGCGAAGGTGCGGCTGGAGGCGTCGCTGTCGCCGGAGCTCACGTACAGCGCGAACCGTCCCTTCCCCATCTTCGGCGGCCGCGAGCCGGGCCGCTCGTCGTTCAGCTCACCCTGGCACATCGGGCAGGCCTCCGCCGACCTGCCGCTGCGCTTCGGGGACGTCCCGCTGCGCGCCATCGGGCCCGGCCAGAGCTCGGTCTCCGTCGCGTTCGACCGTGTGACCGTCGGAGCCTCCACGGCGAACGAGTGGTGGGGCCCCGCCATCCGCAACACGCTGCTGCTGAGCAACAACGCCGCGGGGGTGCCGCGCCTGTTCGTGCGGACGACCAAGCCCCTGCGCTCACGCTACGGTCTCGTGGAGGGCCGTGCCATCGTCGGCGGGCTCACCGAGTCGCCGTTCTTCGACTACGACAAGGGCAACGACGTGCGATCGCTGAGCGGCATGCTCGTCATGTACCGGCCGGCACTCGACACGGGGCTCACGCTCGGCCTCTCGCGCCTCGTGATGGCTCGAGCGTCGTCCCCGCTCGGCGTCATCCAGCACGCGCTCGACGTCGTCCTTCGCTACGAGCCGTTGCGGGAGCCGGGCGACACGACGGCGAACGGGACGAGCTTCCAGCGGACCGACCAGCTGTTCTCGCTCTTCATGCGATGGGTCTTTCCCGCAAGCGGCTTCGAGACGTACGCGGAATGGTCGCGCATGGAGCTGCCGCGCTCCATCCGCGAGTACCTCGAGGTGCCCCAGAGCACGCAGGGCTACACGCTCGGGCTGCAGTGGGCGAACCCGCACCGGGAGAACGGCTTCCTCCGCCTGCAGGGCGAAGTGACCAACCTGGAGCAGACGCAGGTGCTCCCCAACCGGCCGCCTCCCGACTACTACACCGGACGTGGCACCGTCCAGGGATTCACGCAGCGCGGGCAGGTGCTCGGGGCGGCGATCGGTCCCGGTGCATCGTCGCAGTTCCTCGCCGCCGACTGGATGACGCGCCGATGGCAGGTCGGGGCGTTCGCGGGGCGCACGCGAAACGAGAACGACGCCCTGTACCGGCTGCCGTTCGTCCTGAACACGCAGCACGACGTCACGATCTACTCCGGCGTGCGCGGCGGCGTGGAGCTTCCGCGCACCGACCTCGCCTTCGAGCTCACGATCGGGCGCCGCCTCAACTACCTCTTCCAGAGCTCGTACTATCTGAGCAGCCCCGTGGTGGCGACCGACGTGCAGAACGTGACGCTCGGCATCATCCTCTCGCCGCGCTGAGCGATCAGAGGGGGGGCACCGGCTCTCCCGAGCGCACCCCGATCACGCGGAGGAGCGTGCGCCGTTCGACGGGGTGGACGATGCGAGTCCACGAGGCCACCGCGTAGCCCGCCAGGACCACGACGAAGAAGACCAGCTTCGCGACCGGCCCCTCGATCACTACGGCGGCCGCGAAAAGAGCCAGCGCGAGCATGGTCCACATGCCGACCGTGCGCACTTCGGGCGTCACACTCGGTACGCGACGGCTGGTCAGCGCCATGAGGGCAATGGCGTCCGCGCTGATGCGCAGCACCCACGCGATCGCCACGCCCACGATCCCGAATGCGTGTGCGAGCAGGTAGAGCGCCGCGAGGTAGAACGGAAGCTCCGCCAGGTGGAGCTTCCCCGTCAGGTCGGGACGCCCGATTCCCTGCAGCACGTTGAACGGCGCGTGCGCCATGGCGTTGATGAAGATCCCCACGGCGAGCCAGCGCAGGACGGGCGCGCTCGCCGCCGCGAATGCCGCGCCCACCCACAGCGTCAGTCCCTCGCGCGCGAAGAGCACGAGCACGAGGGCGAGGGGGAACATGAAGAGCAGCAACCCGCGCAGCGAGCGCCCGAAGAGCGCGGCGGTCCGTTCCCGGTCGCTGACGAAGCTCGAGGCGAACGCCGGGAAGAACACGCCCATGAGCGATTGCGGGAAGAGCGACAGCTTCGAGACCAGCTCGTACGGCGTGACGTAGTGCGCCACCGCGGCCATGGGCAGGATGGCGCCGACGAAGAATCGATCGAGGTAGTTCATCAGCGGGCTGATGACGTTGGTCGTCGTCATCCAGCCACCGATGCGCAGCAGGGGCATCACGGCGGAGGCGCGCAGCGCCAGGCGTTCGCGCAGGAAGGGGTAGCGCCGCAGGCACACGATCAGGTGCGCCACGAAGGTGAGCGCGCGGCCGACGACCAGCAGGGCGACGATCGGCGGCAGCGCGCGCGAGAAGGGGAGCACCAGCAGCGGGCCGACAAAAGAGAACACGCCGAGCGGCACCCGGAGCGCCACCGAGGCGCCGAAGTGCTGGTGTGCCTCCAGCAGCCCGCGAAAGCCGGCCGTGGTGACGATGAGCGGCATCGAAAGCGCCAGCAGGTACAGCGTCTTCCGACTCTCGTCCACGAGCTCGGGCGGGACGTTGAGCCCGTGTCCGACCACCCAACGGGCCAGCGCCGCGAGCACCAGGCCGCCGACGACGCCGAGCACGAACATCATTGCCATCGACGTCCACACGACCTCCGGAAGGTCGGCGCCATCCTCCTCGCGGCCAAGCCGCAGGGCCACCGCGTGCGTAAGCGCCCGGCTCAGCC
>DASURL010000080.1:0-4004 GCA_036280075.1 Gemmatimonadaceae bacterium
TTCGACTTTGGCCATTTGGTCGCGCGGAGTTGCGGGCGTGCCGGGCTCATGATGTGGCGAAGCGGAGGGCCTCGTAGACTAGCGACATCTCTCCTCACAAGAGTGATGTCTCATGCCTGCGCTGCCGCCCCGCTTCGTCACCACGATCGTAGCGTTTTCTGTCTTGTTTCGCCAGCGCACGTGGCGCGCGGCCGAGGCGCTCTTGCTCGGCGCGATCCTCGCCCCGGGTCGGCGCACGGTCACGAGCGTGCTGCGCGTGCTGGGCTTGGCGGCGGAGCGACACTTCGTGAATTATCATCGCGTGCTGAGTCGGGCCGTGTGGTCCCCGCGCCGCGGGAGTCGGATTCTGCTGGGGCTCCTCGTCCGGGCCTTTGTACCAACCGGCCCAGTGGTCATCGGCCTCGACGACACGATCGAGCGACGACGCGGACACAAGATCGACGCCGTGGGCATCTATCGGGATCCCGTGCGCGCCTCGCGGCAGCAGTTCGTCAGGACGGCCGGACTGCGCTGGCTCTCCGCGATGCTCCTCGCCCCGATTCCGTGGGCCCGGCGCGTCTGGGCGCTGCCCGTGCTCACCGTGCTGGCGCCCTCGGCGCGCTATGCGCGTGAGCGAGGGCTGCGCTACAAGCGCCTCACGGACTGGACGCGCCAGGTGGTGGGCCAACTGCACCGCTGGCTCCCCACGCGCCGGCTGATCGTGGTGACCGACGGCAGCTTCGCCATCGTGGCGCTGCTCGAAGCGCTGGCGCCCATGGCGACGTGCATCACGCGCGTCCGGCTCGATGCCCAGCTCTACGCCCCCGCCCCACCGCATCGCCCGGGGGCGCGGGGCCGCCCGCGCCGCAAGGGCGCGCGGCTGCCGTCGCTCGCCACGCAGAGTCTCGAGCCGGCCACGCGCTGGCAGGCGGTCACGCTCGCCCACTGGTATGGCGCGGGGCCGCGCACCGTCGCGCTCACGTCCGGCACGGCCGTCTGGTACTCGGGCCATGCGCTGGTCCCTGTGCGGTGGGTGCTCATCCGTCCCGCGCCGGGTGCACCGCTCGAGGCCCTCGTCGCCACGGACCTCGCGCTCGCGCCGGCGGCGATTCTGCAGTACTTCCTGCAGCGCTGGCAAGTCGAAGTCACCTTCGAGGAAGCGCGACGCCATCTGGGCGTCGAAACGCAGCGGCAGTGGTCCGCGCCCGCGATCGCACGCACGACGCCCGTCCTCCTGAGTCTCGTCTCGCTCGTCACGCTCCTCGCCACCGACCTCGCGCGCGCGGGACGCCTGCCCGTTGCGGACGCCGCGTGGTACCACAAGGCGACGCCGACCTTCAGTGATGCGCTCGCCGCCGTGCGGGCCGCCCTCTGGCGTGACCGCGTCGCCACCCACGCCCAGATTTTCCGCACCTCCCCAATTTGCCCGCATCGCGCAAAATCCACCCGTCGCCTCACCGCCCATCTCGTCGACCTATTATGTCACGCGGCATAATGGCCAAAGTCGAACTCGGGACGTTCCAGTGCGCATGGAGTCTTCACCTGCTCGGAGCGCATCCTGCCGATTCAGGTAGTCTCCGCCGTGTCCTCTCCCCGCTGTTCGAGCCCCCGGCGCAAGGAGAGCAGCTCCCGACACTCGCTCCGACACCGTCTTGCACCTGCAAGTAATTTCCAATATAATTTTAAGTGAAATGAGCCACCCCGCCCTCACCACCCACCCCGAGCCGTCCACCGTCCTCGCGAAGGCCACCCTGGCCGCCGCCGAGCGGTTGGGGCTGCGCAGCAGGCAGCTCGCCGGCGTGATCGGGTCGAGCGAGGCGTCGGTATCGCGGCTACGCAGCGGACGCGGGCTCGATCCCCCCTCCAAGGAAGGCGAGCTCGCCCTCCTCTTCCTGCGCCTCTATCGTTCGCTCGACGCCCTCGTCGGCGGCGACGACGTGAAGGCGCGCGACTGGCTGCACGCCGGCAACCTCCACCTGCGCGGCGTGCCCGCCGACCGCATCCGTAGCGTGGAGGGGCTCGTCGATGTCGTCCAGTATCTGGACGCGATGCGCGGGCGACTCTGAGCTGCGCGCACTCCGCCTCTCGCCCTGGCGAGTGGTGGAGTCGCAGCACCAGGTCTCCACGCGCAAGCTCGTCGACTCGGCCGACGAGCAGGCGCTGCTCGAGCAGCTGATCGACGGCGCCAAGCCCCCCGACCTCACCGGCGGCCGGCTGCATTACCTGCTCTTCACCCCCTTCCGCTATCCGCCCCTGCCGCATGGCTCGCGCTTCGGGCGCCGCCACCAGCGCGGCATCTGGTACGGCTCCCTCGAGCGCCGCACCGCATTCGCCGAGGTCGCGTACTATCGACTGCTGTTCCTGGAGGGGACGCAGGCGTCGCTCGGCACCATCGCCACCCCGCTCACCGCCTTTCGCGCGTCGCTACGCACCACGCATGGCATAGCGCTCGACGCACCACCTTTCGACGTCTTTCGCGCCACGATCGCGTCACCGGTGAGCTACGCCCACTCGCAGGCACTCGGCGACGCGATGCGCGACGCAGGCGTGGAAGCGTTCACCTGGCCATCGGCGCGCGACGCGGGCGGTGGCGCGAACGTGGGCGCCTTCGTGCCCTCGGTGTTCGGCCGCGCGAAGCCGGCGTCGCTCGAGAGCTGGCACTGCGCCGCCTCGCGCGACCGCGTGGACGTCACCCGCCGCGACTACTTCCAGCACGAGACCTTCGAGTTCCCGCGCGAGCAGTTCCTGGTGGACGGCACGCTCCCCTCCCCGGCAGCGTAGCACCCCACTCGGGCTGAACGCCGTAACCCGTTCGGCGCGCATGACTTGGATGGTGTGCCTTTAGCGGTTATCGGTCAACGGTCACCGGTTAACCGTTTGGGCATGGCACTGGCATAACAGCCGGGAGGACTGACCGCGGAAGCAGCGGTCCCCTTCAGTCTCCCCTCGCAGGTGCCGAAATGAGCTCACCCCGACTCTCCACCCTCGCGGCCGCGACCTTCGCCGCGCTCAGCATATCGTCGCCCGCCGTCGCCCAGGCGCCGTCCCAGCCGGCGCAGCGCGCCTCCGACAGCCTCGCCGTCGAGGTGGACTCCACGCCGCAGCGCAACTGGCTCGTCAACGTCGTCCGCAAGGTCACCTTCCGCAGCGACGACGCTGCGCCGGACAGCGCGACGAACGCCGCCGCGCCGGCGCGACGCATCCGCCGCAGCTTCGACTCGAGGGCCGACCGTCGCGAGTACGAGGCGGCGCGCGCGAAGGCCGAGCGTGCGACCGGGTTCCATCTGGTGGTGGACATCTTCGACCACACGCTCTACGTGATCGACGGCAAGGACACGCTGCGCACCGTGTCGGTGGCGACGGCAAGCAACAACACCCTGCGCTACGGCGGGAAGACCTGGACCTTCGAGACGCCGCGCGGCGTGCGCACGGTGCTGGAGAAGGAGAAGGAGCCCTCGTGGACGCCCCCCGAGTGGCATTACGCCGAGGTGGCGAGCCAGTACGGCCTCAAGCTGCGCCACCTGCAGCGCGGCGAGCGGGTGCGCGTGCGCGGCGGCACCATCCTCACCACGCGCGGCGACGAAGTGGGCGTGATCCAGCCCGGCGACACGGAGTTCGTCCCCCTCGTGCTCGACGAGCACATCGTGTTCGACAACACGCTCTTCATCCCGCCGGTGGGCACGAAGCACCGCACGATGAAGGGCGAGCTCGGACACTATCGCCTCAAGCTCGGCGACGGCTACCAGCTCCACGGCACGCCGAACAAGGCCTCCATCGGCACGAGCGCCACTCACGGCTGCGTGCGCATGCACGACGAGGACATCGAGTGGCTGTACGACAACGTGCCTATTGGAACGAAGGTGTATCTGTACTGACGGTGAACCGTGAACCGTGAACGGTGAACCGAAACTTCAGCAAAGCGGAAGGAACGGAACAGGCCGGATCGAACCGAAACTGCCGGATCCAATCAATGGGATCCGGCAGTTTTCGCTTGAATCCGGTTTTCATCCGCTCCTCCCGCTTTT
>DASURL010000081.1:0-46455 GCA_036280075.1 Gemmatimonadaceae bacterium
GGCTACGGTTTCTTCCGCCATACCACGGCGAACGATCCAGTCCAGGACGCGAGGACCTTCGCCCTCTACGTGACGGCGTCGTTCCTGCTCGGCGCACTGAGCTCCGGGGTCGCCGGCTACGTCGGCATGTGGGTGTCCATCCGCACCAACATCCGCGTCGCCGCCGCGGCGATGTCGTCGCTCAACGACGCGCTGCAGACGGCGCTGCGCGGCGGAGCGGTGTCGGGCATCTTCACGGTCGCCATGAGCCTCCTCGGTGTGGGCGGCCTCTTTGCCGTGCTCTCGGCCTTCCCGCCGGCGGGGATGCCGGAAGGTGAGTGGGCGCGGCACATTCCCTTCCTGATCGTCGGCTACGGATTCGGCGCATCGTTCGTGGCGCTGTTCGCCCAGCTCGGCGGCGGCATCTACACCAAGGCGGCCGACGTCGGTGCCGACCTCGTGGGCAAGGTGGAAGCGGGGATTCCCGAGGACGATCCGCGCAACCCGGCCGTGATCGCCGACCTCGTGGGCGACAACGTCGGTGACTGCGCCGGTCGCGGCGCCGACCTGTTCGAGAGCACGGCGGCGGAGAACATCGGCGCCATGATCCTCGGCGTCCTCCTGTACCGCTCGTTCGGCATTGCCGGCATCCTCTTCCCGCTCGTCATCATGGCGCTCGGCCTCATCTGCTCCATCGTCGGCGTGATGGTGGTGCGGACGCGCGAGGACGCCGATCCGATGAAGGCGCTCAATCGCGGCTACTACGTCACGGCGGCGCTGGTGACGGTCGCCTTCTTCGCCGCCACGCGCACGCTCCTCGTGACGGACGCGGCGCCGCAGGCATGGCTCTACTTCTTCTTCTGCGGCATGATCGGCATCCTGACGTCGATCGCCTTCGTGTTCATCACGCAGTACTACACGGAGTACCGCTACCGCCCCGTGCTCGGCATCGCCGAGGCGAGCAAGACCGGCCCGGCGACGAACATCATCGCCGGCCTCGCCGTGGGCATGGAGTCCACGGTGCTTCCGGTGATCACGATCGGCTTCGCCATCGTCGCCAGCTACTCGCTCGGCCAGATGAGCGGGCTGGTGAACGACGCCGGCCAGCCGATCGGTGGCCTCTTCGGCACCGCCGTGGCGACGATGGGCATGCTGGGCACGGCCGGCTACATCCTGGCGATGGATGTCTTCGGGCCAATCACCGACAATGCGGGCGGCATCGTCGAGATGTCGCGGCAGCCGCAGGAGGTGCGCGACAAGACGGACCGCCTCGATTCGGTGGGGAACACGACCAAGGCGCTCACGAAGGGCTATGCGATCGGGTCCGCCGCGCTCGCAGCGTTCCTGCTCTTTTCTGCGTATCTCGACGAGGTGCGCAACCTCACCGGCGAGGCGCTGCACGTGGATCTCTCCAAGCCGGTGGTGTTCGTGGCCGGCCTGCTCGGCGCGATGCTGGTGTTCTGGTTCTCCTCGCTCGCGATGACGGCGGTGCGCAAGGCGGCGTCGTCGGTCATCACGGAGGTGCGGCGGCAGTTCCGCGAGCGTCCGGGCATCATGCAGGGGACGGAAGATCCCGACTACGCCACCTGCGTGGACATCGTGACGGTCGGCGCGCTGAAGGCGATGATCGCGCCGGGCGCGCTGGTGGTGCTCTTCCCGATCATCGTCGGCGTGGTGTTCAAGCACTTCGGCGGCCCGGGAGAGTGGATCGGCGCCGAGTCGGTGGCGGCGCTGCTGATGGTCGGCACGATTGCCGGCATCCTGATGGCGGGCTTCCTGAACAACGGCGGCGGCGCCTGGGACAACGCCAAGAAGTACATCGAGACCGGGGCGCACGGTGGGAAGCGCTCCGAGGCACACAAGGCGGCGGTCGTCGGCGACACGGTGGGTGATCCCTTCAAGGACACCGCCGGCCCGTCGCTCCACGTCCTCATCAAGCTGCTCAGCACGATCACGCTGGTGCTGGCGCCGCTCTTCATCTAACTCCGTACCCCACGACGGATGAACTCACTGTTCTCGCGCAAGCCGATCGCCGAGCTGCTGGACGAAGGCGATCGCCCCAACTCCCTGAAGCGCGCGCTCGGCGCCGGCGACCTGATCATGCTGGCGATCGGCGCCGTGATCGGCGCGGGCATCTTCGGCGCCATCGGCACGGCGGCGGCAGGGCAGACGGACGCCGCGGGAAACGTCATCCGCAGTGGGGCAGGGCCGGCGCTGGTCTTCTCCTTCCTCCTGCTCGGCGGCGTCTGCGCACTCGCCGCGCTGTGCTATGCCGAACTGGCGTCGATGATCCCGCAGGCGGGAAGCGCCTACGCGTACACCTACGCCACGCTCGGGGAGATCGTGGCGTGGATCATCGGCTGGGACCTCATCCTCGAGTATGCGGTCGGCAACGTCGCGGTCGCGATCTCGTGGGGTGACTACTTCAAGACGCTCACCGGCGGGTTGATCAACCTGCCGGTGTGGCTCACCACCGGCTACCGGACCGCCCTGCTGAGCGCCGATCCGGGGGTGCATGGCCTCCTGCAGTCGGCGCCGCGCGTGGCGGGGATCCCCATCCTCATCAACGTGCCGGCGGCGGCGATCGTCCTGCTCATCACCTGGCTGCTGCTGCGTGGCGTCCGCGAGAGCGCACGCGCCAACAACATCATGGTGATCGTGAAGCTGCTCGCGCTGGGCCTGTTCATCGCCGCGGGGCTCACGCGCATCAACCCCGCCAACTACCATCCCTTCGCGCCGAACGGCTTCCAGGGGATCCACCACGGCGCGGCGATCGTCTTCTTCGCCTACATCGGCTTCGACGCCATCTCCACGGCGGCCGAGGAGACGAAGAACCCGCAGCGCAACCTGCCGATCGGCATCCTGGGCGGGCTGGCGATCTGCACCGTCATCTACGTCATCGTCGGCGCGGTGCTCACCGGGATGGTGAACTACAAGGAGCTCGACCCGAGCCTGCATGCCGACCCGCTCGCCTACGCGCTCGTGCGCACCGGCATGACGAACGTGGGCTGGCTCGTCGCCCTCGGCGCGGTGTTCTCGATGACGGCCGTGCTGCTCGTCTTCCAGTACGGGCAGCCGCGCATCTTCTACGCGATGGCGCGCGACGGCCTGCTGCCGAAGTGGGCGGCGAAGGTCTCCACGAAGGCGCGCGTGCCGTACGCGACCACGCTGCTCACGGGCCTGTTCGTCGCCGGCTGGGCGCTCATCGGCGACGCCGGCGAGACGTACGACCTGACGAACATCGGGACCCTCTCGGCGTTCGCGCTGGTATGCATCGGGGTCCTGGTGCTGCGGTACACGCAACCCGATCGGCCGCGTCCCTTCCGCGTGCCGTTCGTGTGGCCGGTGAGCATCGGTGGCGCCGCTGCATGCGTGTACGTCATGTGGGGCCTGCCGCGCCAGGCGTGGGAGCGCTTCGCGATCTGGCTGGTCCTCGGCCTGCTGCTCTACTTCGCGTACGGCTACCGCAACTCGACCCTGCGCCGCGAGGCGGCGGGGCTCCCCTCGAACCGGTAATCCGATGACCTCAGACGTCTCCGCGGCGGCCACGCCGCCGTCGCCGCCGCGCACGGGCCTCCGTCGCGTCACGATGACCCAGTGGATCGTCATCTCGATGGTCCTCGGCGTGCTGGTCGGCTATCTCTTCCCGGGCTCCGCGGATGCGAAGGGGTTCCAGGCGGCCGACCTGCAGATCCTGTCGACGATCTTCCTGCGGATGATCAAGTCGCTGATCGTCCCGCTCCTGTTCGCCACGCTCGTCGTCGGCATCGCCGGCCATGGCGACGACATGAAGCGCGTCGGCAAGCTCGCCCTGCGCTCGATCATCTACTTCGAGGTGGTGACGACCCTCGCCCTCGCCGTGGGCCTCGTGTTCGTCAACGTCGTCAAGCCCGGCCTGGGCGTCAACATCACCGCGGCGAGCGCGGAGACGGGCGCGGAGCTGGCGACGAAGCATACCTCCCTGACGGGCGTCATCATCCACACGGTGCCGCAGAGCTTCGTGGAGGCCGCGGCGAACAACGAGGTGCTGCAGATCGTCTTCTTCGCCATCCTGTTCGCGGTGGCGTTGTCCAAGGTGCAGGGGCCGGCGAAGACGCTGATGCTCTCCGTGTGCGAGAGCCTGAGCGAGGTGATGTTCAAGTTCGTCGGGCTCGTGATGGCGTTCGCGCCGTTCGGCATCGGCGGCGCCATTGCCGTCACCGTGGGGCAGAGCGGGCTGGGCGTGCTGCGCAACCTCGGCGTGCTGGTCCTGACGCTCTATGGCGCGCTGATCGCGTTCATCCTGCTCGTGCTCATCCCGATCGCGCTCGCGTTCAAGGTGCCGCTGCGGCGCTTCTGGCAGAGCGTGAAGGAGCCGTGGCTCATCGCCTTCACCACGGCGTCGTCGGAGGCGGCCTTCCCGCTGGCGCTCCAGAACATGGAACGGCTCGGCGTGCCGCGGCGCATCGTCGCCTTCGTGCTGCCCACGGGCTACTCGTTCAACCTGGATGGCAGCACGCTCTATCTCGCCGTGGCGTCGGTATTCGTGGCGCAGGCGGCGGGGATCCACATGCCGATCGAGACGCAGCTGCTGATGATGCTGACGCTCATGTTGACGAGCAAGGGCGTGGCGGCCGTGCCGCGGGCGTCCCTCGTCATCCTGTCCGGCGCGCTGGCGCAGTTCGGCCTGCCGCTCGAGGGCGTCGCCGTCATCCTCGGCGTGGACGCGCTGATGGACATGGCGCGCACCTCGATCAACCTCGTCGGCAACTGCCTGGCGACGGTGGTGATGTCGCGCTGGGAGGGATCGTTCGACACGCCGGGCTCGGACATGCCAGTCGCCGATTCGCTCGTCGGCGCGCCGCTCAGCATGCCCGTGGTGAAGGAAGCGGGAGAGCGCGCCTTCCCGGTCTGATCCGGACCGGCAGCCGATCGTCGACGGCGGGCACCTTCCGGTGCCCGCCTTCGTTCGTCAGACCGCCGTCTCGCCGAGGTAGCGCAGCGCGCCGCGCACCGCGCCGCGCGCCGGGTTCACGTCACCCGGCTGCACCTGCGCGCCAGGCACGGCGCTCCTGAGGCGATGCTCGAGGCGCTTGCGCAGCATCGTGCCGCGGGTGAGCATGCCACCCGTGAGCGCGACCGGGAGCGCCGCGCGCTCGTCACCGAACAGCTGGCGTGCCATCGTGCGCACGTGGAGCACGAGCTCCTCGACCGCGAGGCTGATCAGCGCATTGGCCCGCAGGTCGCCCGCTTCGGCGACGCTGCTCACGATGGGGGCGAGCGTCGCGAGCTGCGAGGGCGCGGCATTCGCCGCCCATGCGATGAGCTCCTGCGGCTCGTTCACCTGGGCCGCGGTCAGGACCGCGCCAAGCAGGGCGGTCTCCGGCTCGCGGCCATCGGCGGAGGCGGTCACGACGCTCAGCGCCTTGCGCCCGATCCACGCCCCGCTCCCCTCGTCCCCGCACATCGGTCCCCAGCCGCCGCAGCGGCCGATCGTGCCGGCGGGGCTGCGCCCGAATGCCACCGAGCCCGTGCCGCTGATGAGCAACACGCCCGCGCCCTCGCCGAACGCGTCGTCGAGCGCCACGGCGAAGTCGGGGTGCACGACCGTCTCCTCGGCCAGCTCGCGTCCGACGAGCGCCTGCCAGAGCGCCTGGCGCTCCGGCTCGCGCGCGACGCCCGCCACGCCCACGCAGAGCACGCGCGGCACGACGTGGGTCATCTCGCACGAGGCGAGGGCGTCGCGGACCGCCGTGGCGATGACGTCCGCCGAGAGCTCGGCCTTGCCGGGGCGGACGGCGCTCGCCGGCCCGACCACCTCGCCCAGCTGCATGCCATTCTCGTCCGCGACGATGACCTTCGTCTTGGAACCGCCACCATCCACGCCGACGACGATGCCGGTCATGCGCTGGCCGGCCGGCGCGCCGGAGCAGGGTGGGTGAATGACGACAGGATGCCCACGATGAGCGTGATGAGCGTCCCGATCAGCACGTACCAGGGCCAGGCGATCTTCCCGAAGGGCGCCAGCGTGCCGGCGAGCGAGGGATATGCGGCCGCGATGGGACCGGCGAAGACGATGAACGCCATCATGAAGATCGCCACCGACATGCCGAGAATCGCGTCACGCTGGATGGCGCGACTCCAGAAGATGCCGAGGAAGAAGCCGCCGAGCAGGCCGCCGTACGTGAACGACGCGATGCCGAGGGCGACGATGACCACGGGGGTCTTGGTGTCCTGCGGGAAGAGCAGCGCGCCGAGGGTGAGCACGACGCCCCAGATGAGCGCGAACAGGCGGCCCATGCGGAGCGTCACCGGGTCGTCCGCGGTGCGGCCCGTGATCGGGAGGTAGATGTCCATCGTCGTCGCGCCGGCGAGCGAGTTGATCGCGCCGGAGTGCGTGCTCATCGTCGCCGCCACGATCGCCGCCACGATCAGGCCGATGAGCCCGTGCGGCATGTGCGAGATGATGAACGACGGGAAGATCTCGTCCGTCAGCGGGAACTGCTTCCCCTGGTAGAACGCCCAGAGGCCGAGCCCGATGACGAGGAAGAGGAAGAACTGCAGGAAGACGACGAAGCCCGAGCCGATGATCGCCTTCTGCGCATCCTTGAGCGAGCGCGACGACATCAGGCGCTGCACGATGAGCTGGTCGGTGCCGTGCGACGCCATGGCGAGGAACGCGCCGCCGATCAGGCCGGCGAACACCGTGTGTGCGCGATCGAGGCCGGGATAGAAGTCCAGCACCTGCGTCTTCCCCGCCGCATGCGCCGAGCTCCAGATCTGCGACCAGCCGCCGGGCACCAGGTGCCCGAGCATGAGGATCGCGGCCAGGCCGCCCGTGATGTAGATGCTCGCCTGGAGGAGCTCCGTCCACACCACGGCCTTCATGCCGCCCTTGTACGTGTAAACCACCGTGAGCAGCCCGATGATGCCGACCGCGATCGGCATCACCCACGACTTGTTCGTCACCGAGGGGCTGATGATGAGCGCCACCGGAATCGCCGTCGCGAAGACGCGCACCGAGTCGGCCAGTGCGCGCGTGATCATGAACACGATGGACGTGAACCGCCGGGCGCCGAGGCCGAAGCGGGTCTCGAGCAGCGCGTACGCCGTCACGAGGTTCCCCTCGAAGTAGCGGGGCAGCAGCACGGCCGCCACGACGACGCGGCCGATGATGTAGCCGGCGACGACCTGCAGGAAGCCGAGATTGCCGAAGCCGGGCGCGTTGCCGTACGAGAGGCCCGGCGTGCTGATGAAGGTGAGGGCGCTCGTCTCGGTGGCGACGATGGAGAACATCACCGCCCACCAGGGGATCGCCCGGTCGGCAACGAAGTAGTCCTTGGCGTCGCGCTGCCGGCGCCCCACCCACAACCCGAGGGCGGTCGTGCCGGCAAGGTACGCGATGAGCACGATCGCGTCGAGCGTGGTGAATCGGGTCACGGGTGGTGGGCTCCGTTATCCGTTATTCGACGACGTACGCTTCCATGGCGAAATACTCGGCGAGGCCGAGCTGGTCGAGCAGGTGCGCCGTGTCCTTGTTGCGCGCATCCACCCGCTGCCAGAACTCCCGGTCGTCCTGTCCCGGGAATGGGGCCGAGTCCTTCTGCGACTGGTGCTTGAAGATGGCCTGGATCTTCAGGCGCAGCTCCTCCTGCGACATCGGCACCAGCCACGTGGCATCGGTCACGTCCCATTCCTGCCACGCGCCGCGGTACAGCCACACTTCGGGCCGCGGAAAGTCGATCTCCAGGAGCGCGAGGTCGATGGCTTCCTTGCACATGCGGTGCGTCCCGTGCGGATCCGAGAGGTCGCCGGCGACGAAGATGATCTCGGGCTGCAGCTCGTTCAGGAGGTCGCGCACGATCGCGACGTCGGCGGGGCCGATGGGATCCTTCTTCACCTTGCCCGTCTGGTAGAAGGGCAGGTTGAGGAAGCGGGCGTTCTCGCGATTGAGCCCCATCACCTCGATGCCGGCGACCGCCTCGCTCTCGCGGATCATGCGCTTGATGTCCTGCACCTCGGGGATGTCCACGTCGCCCGGCTGCTTCGAGTCGAGGAACGTCAGCACCCGGTCGGCGAGGTGGTTGACCGCATTGCCGCCCACGCCGCTCTCCGCCGCGAGGCGCCGCAGGAAGTCGACGTAGCGGCGCACGTCGTGGTCGAAGACCGCGATGTTGCCGCTCGTCATGTACGCCACGGTCATCTCGTTCCCGTTCTGCACGAACTTGCGCAGGATGCCGCCCATCGAGATGACGTCGTCATCCGGATGCGGCGAGAAGCAGATGGTCCGGCGGCCGGTGGGCAGCTTGCTCTTGCCGCGGATCTTCGCGCCGAGGGCGTTGAACACCTCGCCGTTCACGGCGCCGGGCGACCCGATCTTCGCCACGAGCGACGACATGCCGTGCTCCGCATAGTCGCGCTGGGTGAGCTTGAGGATCGCCTTGCCCGACTTGAGCGACAGCCAGACCACGGCGCGGATCATCAGGTCGGTGGTCCAGTCGACCTCGTCCAGCAGCCACGGCGTGGCGACCCGGGTCAGCGCCGCGCCCGCCGCGCGGTCCACGTAGAACGTCGTGGCCGGATGGCGCTGGAGGAAGGTCGCCGCGACCTCGTGGTTGATCTCCCCTTCCACGGCGCGGCGCACGATGAGCGCCTTGTGCTCGCCGGTGGCGAGGATGGCGATCTCGCGCGCCTCGAGGATCGTCGCCACGCCCATCGTGATCGCTTCCTTCGGCACGTACTCCTCGCCGAAGAAGTCGGCCGCCGCGTCACGGCGCGTCACCGCGTCGAGGTGGACGAGGCGCGTGCGGCTGTCCACGCCCGAGCCGGGCTCGTTGAAGCCGATGTGCCCCGTCTTGCCCACGCCGAGGATCTGGAAGTCGATCCCGCCGGCGCGGCGGATGGCCTCCTCGTACTGGCGGCAGTAGCTGTCGACCTGCTCGCGCGGGATGTCGCCGCGCGGGATGTGGATGTTCTCGCGCTTGACGTCCACGTAGGAGAACAGGTTCTCCCACATGAAGCGGTGGTACGAGTGGATGTTGTCGGGCGCCATGGGGTAGTACTCGTCCAGGTTGAACGAGACCACGTTGGCGAAGCTCAACCCCTCCTCGCGATGCATCCGGATGAGCTCCCGGTACACGCCGATCGGCGTCGAGCCGGTGGCGAGGCCGAGCACGGCGGTGCTGCCGGTGGCCGCACGCTCGCGGACGAGGGAGGCGATGCGGTGGGCGACGAGGCGCGCCAGCTCCTCGTGCTCGTCCACGACGACGGTACGGATGCGCTCGAGCGCAGTGGCGTGAGGAGTCGGCGGGACATGCGAAGGCCCGCGAGTCACGACACTCTCGCGGGCCTCGTGCCCGGCGCCGACGTCCGCACGCGTGGCGACGCCAGTGACCGGTTCCATGATGTGATTCAGTTCAGGCGGAGAACGAGCTGCCGCAACCGCAGCCGCCCGTCGCGTTCGGATTCTTGAAGGTGAAGCCGGAGCCCTGCATCGACGTGACGTAGTCGATCACCACGCCATTGATGTACTGCGCCGAGAAGGGATCGACGAAGACCTTGTATTCGCCCTGGTCGACGATCAGGTCGTCCTCGGCCGGGGCGTCCTCGATGAGGAGGCCGTACTTGAATCCGCTGCAGCCACCGGGCTGCACGCTGACCCGGAGGCCGCCGACCGCGGGATCGACGTTCTCCTGGGCCATGAACTTCTTGACCTCGGCGCCCGCGCCGGGCGTGACGGTCATCAGGACTTCGGGGGTGTTGGTCGTGCTCACGGCTCCTCCACTGTGTGGCGCAGGCCGGGCCGGCCGCGCAGTCATCCACATCCTAAGTATATACCCCGCAACGGGTGCAGGTTCAAGCTCGGCCTCATATCAATCCCGCAGCGGGGAGCGAGTTCCGCCGGTGACCGGCTCGCCCCTCAATCCGCGGCGATCGGCACCGGCTCGCGCCTCGCGGCCGGCGGCCGGGTCTCCTCCTCGCGGAACGAGCGGGCGATCCAGAGGAAGGCGAGCAGTGCCACGACGAGCATGATCACGCCGGTCAGGGTCTGGCCGAAGATCAGCTTGCCGACGCCGAACAGGCTCGCGTAGACGGCCACGATGCCGGCGATCCAGTTGGTCCACTGCATGGCCCCGCCGGGGATCGACTCATCGCCGTAGCCGAGTCGTTCACTGACCCGCCGCCAGCCGGGCCCGCCCGGGCGCACCCGCTCGTAGAACGCGTTGAGCGTGCTGTCCGGCTCCGGCGCGGTCAGGAAGGTGACGGCCAGCCAGACGATCGTGCTCACCGCCACCGTGATGAGCATCACCCACGCGTCGCCACGCAGGTCGTTGGCGGGGAAGCGGCTCTTCACGGTGACGATCGCGATCAGCGACACGACGAACGACGAAATCATCGCGCTGATCTCGCTCCACGCGTTGATGCGCCACCAGTACCAGCGCAGGATCAGCACGAGCCCCGTGCCCGAGCCCAGGGCGAGCAGGAACTTCCACGCGCCCTCCACGGTCGTGAGGTTCATCGTGACCACGACCGAGCACAGGAACAGCAGCACGGTGGCCCAGCGCGATACGGTCACGTAGTGCCTTTCGGTCGCCGTCTTGTTGATGAAGCGCTTGTAGAAATCGTTGACGAGGTACGACGCGCCCCAGTTGAGCTGCGTGCCCACGGTGGACATGTAGGCGGCGGCGAAGCCGGCCATCATGAAGCCCCGCCACGGGGTGGGCAGCAGGTCCACGAATGCCTGGACGTACGCCGCCTCGTGGTCACCGGTCGGGCCGACGCCATTGGGATACAGGAGGACCGTGGCGAGGCCGGTGATGATCCACGGCCAGGGACGCATGGCGTAGTGGGCCACCTGGAAGAACAGCGTGGCCAGCACGCCATCCTTCTCCGTCTTCGACGAGAAGATGCGCTGGGCGATGTAGCCGCCGCCGCCCGGCTCCGCGCCCGGATACCACGCCGCCCACCATTGCACGGACAGGAACACCGTCAGGGCGAGGAGGGGCATCCACGTGTAGGCCTCGAGACCGTGCGGCGTGACCTTCACCGGCATGACCGATACGGCGGCGTTCGCGCTGCCGAACTTCGCCGCGAGCCCCGCCTGCAGCTTGTCCATGCCTCCCACCGCCTGCACCGCGTAGACGGCGAGGATGATCACTGCCGTCATCTTGATGACGAACTGGATGAGGTCCGTCCACAGCACCGCCCACATGCCCGCGCCGGCGGAGTAGGCCACCGTGATCACGAAGCAGATGCCCACGGCGAGGACGTCCCCGGAGATCGTCAGGCCAGCGAAGCTCACCGGGTGCAGGCCGAGCGAGATGGTCAGGATCTTGATCATCGCGCGCGTTACCCAGCCGAGGATGATCAGGTTGATCGGGATGGCGAGGTACAGCGCCCGGAATCCGCGCAGCGCGGCTGCCGGCGTGCCGCTGTAGCGCACTTCCGCGAACTCCACGTCGGTCATCACGCCGGCACGACGCCAGAGGCGGGCGAAGAAGAACACGGTGAGCATGCCGCTCATCAGCATGTTCCACCAGAGCCAGTTGCCCGCCACGCCGTTGTTGAACACCAGGCCGGTGACGACGAGCGGCGTGTCGGCCGCGAAGGTGGTGGCCACCATGCTCGCGCCCGCGAGCCACCAGCTCACGTTGCGGCCCGAGAGGAAGTATTCCTCGATGCTCTCGCCCCCCTTCTTGGTGAAGAGGATGCCGATGCCCATCGAGAGTGCGAAGTACGCGACTACGATGGCCCAGTCGATCGCTGTGAGGTTCATCGCCGCTGGTGGGAGGAGGTGGAACCGCCGCGCGCCTCGATGGCGGCGACGACGTCGGGATCGAGGACCTTCATCGCCGCATCGGCGACCTGCACGCGCACCCGGCCAATGCCGCTGCGCTCGCGCGTCGGGTTGACCCGGTTCGTGAGGAGGATCACGTACAGGTCGTACTGCGGGGCGATCCAGAGCGAGGTGCCGGTGAAGCCGGTGTGGCCGAACGCGGGGCGCGTGATGAAGTGCCCGGCGGAGCTGCGGTCACTCGGCGTGTCCCAGCCCAGCGCGCGGCTGGAGAAGGCGCTGTCCTGCACCGTGGTGAACTGGCGGATGGTGGACGCCTTCGCGAGGCGCGCGCCGTCGAGCGCGCCGCCGTTCAGGTAGGCCTGCGCGAGCCGGCTCAGGTCGTGCGCCGTGCTGAACAGCCCGGCGTGTCCCGAGACGCCGCCAAGGGCGTACGCGTTCTCGTCGTGCACCTCGCCGTGCACCAGCCGGCCGCGCCACGGGTCGCGCTCCGTGGGGGCGATGCGCGAGAGCAGCGACGAATCGGGCCGATATTGCGTATCGAGCATTCCCAGCGGCTGGAAGACGTGCTGCGCGAGGTACCGGTCCAGCGTCTCGCCGCTCACGCGCTCGACGATCTTCCCGAGCAGGATGGCGCCGATGTCGCTGTACACCATGCGCACGCCGGGCAGGGTGTCGAGCGGGGTGTCGAAGAAGAGCCTGAGGGTGGAATCGGGGGAGAGATTCAGCTTGTAGTACGTCTTGAACGCCGGGAGCCCCGATCGGTGCGTGATCAGGTCGCGCACCGTCACCTTGTCCTTGTTGACGCCCTGCCACTCCGGGAGGTATCGCTGCACGGGTGCGTCGAGATCGACCTTCCCCTGCTCGACGAGCTGCATCATCGCCGACGTCATGCCGACCACCTTGGTCAGCGAGGCGAGATCCCAGAGCGTGCGATCGTTCGGCACGGGGGAGGGCGCCCAGTCGAGATGGCCGGCGGCGACGGTGACGAGCGGGCCATCATGGTTGCCGATCACCGCGATCGCGCCCGGGAAGGCGCTGTCGATCACGCCCTGCGTCAGGATCGCCTGCAGCGTGTCGCGCAGCGCCGCCCTCGCGGCGGCAGACGGTGGGGCTTTCGGCGCCGCGACGTCCGTCGCCGTCCTGGCGGACACGGGCCCCTGCGCCGCGCCGGAGGCGCATGCAGCCAGGGGCAGCAGGAGGAGCGACGTCAGCAGCACTCGGGGAGCGTGACGATGCATTGGCAACGAAATGCGGGTTGGAAGGTGTGGGCCGCCGGATCGGCGAGCACGACATCCATGGCACCGACGACCGGACCAATCTGGCAAGCGGAATCGACGAGCGCAGGGGCTGGTGGTCCAGTATATCCGGCGCCACTCCGGCACGGAATGACGGTGAGGGGAAGGGGCGGGGGCCCCGTGACTGTCGTTGCCGGGGTGTCGATGTCGTGGCGGCAAGGGGCCGGCAGGTGGCGCCACATCATCACCATCGGTAATGTCCCTGCGGTCGGCAGGCGTCACCGCTGCTGGGCATCGCCGCGCCGTTGTCCCCACCGCTTACGTCCAAGGAGTCGCATTCGATGAGAGTCACGTCCAGAGCGTCGGCCATCCTGCTCGCTGTCGTCGTCGCCACCGCGACCGGGTGCGGCCAGCGCCAGGTGGAAGTTCGCACCGCGCCGACGGCTGCCACGGAGCAGGCGGTGCAGGTGACGAACAACCTCAGCCAGGCGGTGAATGTCTACGTCACCGGCGCGTCCGTGAACGAGATGTTCCTGAAGCAGGTCCCGGCCAACACCGCCGAGAAGGTGCCGGTGCAGGGCGTTGCCAGCGGGACGAACGTGACGTTCAAGGCGGTCACGGTGGACGGCTCGCGCACCTACCAGAGCCGCAGCGTCACCCTCTCCGGGCTCTTCATCTGGAGCATTCCCTGAGCATGGCGGCAGGCGCTCGGCGGTTGCTGGACGGCTACGCGCCCGATACCTTTTTTACGGGCTGGAGAACCTCCAGCCCGTTCGCTTTTCCTTCGCCTGACGTCGTCACCGCCGCTCGACCATCCGGCCGCGGGACCTGCGTGCGCTTCGGAGCCGCATGAAGCTTCTGCCCGACTGGATCAAAAACGGATATCTCCGGCTGGTCGATCCGGTCGCGAACTGGATGGTGCGCAAGGGCGTGCACCCGAACACCATCACCGTGTTCGGCACGCTCTGCACCGTGGGTGGCGGGATCATCTACGCCACCGGGCACATCCGGACCGGCGGGTGGTTCCTCGGCCTCACGGCCCTGTTCGACGTGCTCGACGGCACCGTGGCGCGGCGCTCCAACCGGAGCTCCACGTTCGGTGCCTTCCTCGATTCGACGCTCGACCGCCTGGCCGACGGCTTCGTGCTTGGCGGCCTGGCGGTCTTCTACGCGACCAGTGCGACGAACCGCAGCGTGCCGATGATGATCGTGGCGCTGCTCGGGCTCGTTGGTGCGTTCCTGACTTCCTACACCCGGGCGCGCGCCGAGGCGCTCGGACTCGACGCGAAGGTGGGGCTGCTCCAGCGTCCCGAGCGTGTCGTGCTTCTCTCGGCGCCACAGGCGTTCTTCGGCCTCGTCTTCGACGGCTGGGTGCTCGCCCTCATCATCACCATTCTGACCGTCACGGCCTGGATTACCGTGATCCAGCGCGTGGTGTACGTGTACTCGGCCACCACGCGGGCGGAAAAGGCGGCGGCGCGAACCGAAAGCGAGGCGCGGCCTCGGTTCTTCGCCCGTCGCCGTTCCCCGCGCCCTCTGCTCAAAGGAGATTAGTTCGTGAAAGGTTCTGCTCAGGAGGCGCCCACCGCGCCCCGTCCGGCCACCGGCAAGCTCGGGATCATCACCCCAGGCCTCGGTGCAGTCGCCACGACGTTCATGGCCGGCGTGGAAAGCGTCCGCCGCGGATACAGCAAGCCCATCGGGTCCCTCACCCAGATGGCGACCATCCGCCTTGGCAAGCGTACCGAGAACCGCGCGCCGCTCATCAAGGATTTCGTGCCCCTCGCCGACCTGAACGACATCGTGTTCGGCGCCTGGGACCCGATTCCCGATGACGCCTACACCGCGGCGAAGAAGGCGGGCGTGCTCGAGGATCGCGACCTCGAGCCGATCGCCGACTTCCTCAAGGCGATCAAGCCGATGCCCGCCGTGTTCGAGAACCACTACGTCACGCGCATCCACGGCACGAACGTCAAGAAGGGGAAGACCAAGCGCGACCTCGCGGAGCAGCTGCGCCAGGATATCCGCGACTTCAAGGCGAAGAACAAGTGCGACCGGGTGGTCGTGGTGTGGTGTGCCTCGACGGAGATCTACATCAAGGCGGGCCCGCAGCACGCCACGCTCGAGCAGTTCGAGCGCGCAATGGAGAACAACGACGAGGCGATCGCGCCCTCGATGCTCTACGCCTACGCCGCGATCATGGAGGGCGTCCCCTTCTGCAACGGGGCGCCGAACCTGTCGGTGGACATCCCGGCGCTCGTGCAGCTCGCCAACGAGCGCGGCGTGCCGATCTCCGGCAAGGACTTCAAGACCGGCCAGACGTGGATGAAGACCGTCATCGCGCCAGGCCTCAAGGCGCGCATGCTCGGCCTCGCCGGCTGGTACTCCACCAACATCCTCGGCAATCGCGACGGCGAAGTGCTCGACGATCCGGCGTCGTTCAAGACGAAGGAGGAGTCCAAGCTGTCGGTGCTGCACACCATCCTGCAGCCGGAGAAGTATCCCGACCTGTACAAGGACTTCTCCCACGTCGTGCGCATCAACTACTACCCGCCGCGCGGCGACAACAAGGAAGGCTGGGACAACATCGACATCGTCGGGTGGATGGGCTACCCGATGCAGATCAAGGTCAACTTCCTCTGCCGCGATTCCATCCTCGCCGCGCCGCTCGTGCTCGACCTCGCGCTGTTCAGCGACTTCGCGCAGCGCGCCGGCATGAAGGGGATCCAGGAGTGGCTCTCGTTCTACTACAAGAGCCCGATGACAGCGGCCGGCCTGCAGCCGGAGCACGACCTGTTCATCCAGCAGACGAAGCTGAAGAACACGCTCCGTCACCTGATGGGCGAAGAGCAGATCACGCACCTCGGTCTCGAGTATTACCAGTCGTGATCGGGCGTGCGGAATGGGGTCGGGTCGCCGCGCTGGCGGCCCTCGTGTCCGGCGCGGTGGGCTGCGGCCCGCCGCGCCGGCCGGAGCTGCGGCAGTGCAGCCAGAGCTACTGCTACATCATCACCTCCGACCCCGTTCCGCCGCGCGCGCGTGAGGACGTGATGTACACCATCACGGTGAAGGACCGGAAGTCGGACCAGCCCATCGAGACGGGCGAAGGACGCATCTTCGCCAACACCGCCGAGATGGCGCGTACCTACGACGGCTTCGTGAAGGCGCCGCAGGTGGGCGTCTACTCGGCCAAGCTGAACTACGTGACCGCCGGCCAGTGGGCCGTCGGTATCCAGTTCCATAGTGACTCCACCAAACCGCTCGAGAAGACGGAGTGGATGCAGGACGTGCTTCCGGAGCGGGAAGGCATTCCCTGAGATGCGCCACTTCTTTCGCAGTCACACGCCGCCAGCTGACATCCTCGTCCAGGCGGATCGCTTCTTTCCCGAGCTCGGCCTGACCGCCGTCACCACCACCGCGCGCGCTCGCACCTTCAGCGGGCCGCTTGGCGCGCTCAAGCTCAGCGCGCGCGCGGAGGGGGGGCACTACACGTTCGTCGAGGCGGTCACCGACCAGGTGGGCGAGAGCCGCCTCGACCGCAACGTGAAGCGGTTCTTCGTCGAGCTGCATCGCGCCGCCGACCCCACACACGTCCCCGAAGCATCCTACTGATGGCCAGATCGGTCACGTCGCGCGGCGCCAGTCGCCGCGCGTCGGGCGACGGCGCGCCCAGGTCACCGGCTGAGCCGGTCAGCGAGACATCGCTCACGCGCGAGCAGCGGCTCGAGCTGTACTACTGGATGCGGCTCACCCGCTCCCTCGAGGAGCGGCTGGTCAACCTGTATCGCCAGACCAAGGTCGTGGGCGGCCTCTTTCGCTCGCTCGGGCAGGAGGCCGACGCGGTCGGCAGTGCGTATGCGCTGCAGAAGGGCGACGTGCTGTCGCCCCTCATCCGCAACCTCGGCTCCATGCTGGTGAAGGGCGCCACGCCGGTCGAGATCCTCAAGCAGTACATGGCGAAGGGGGATTCGCCGACGCGCGGCCGCGAGCTGAACATCCACTTCGGCGACACCGAACGCGGCTTCATCGGCCAGATCTCCCCGCTCGGCGACATGGTGCCGGTCATGGCCGGCGTGACGCTGTCGTTCAGGATGCGCGGCGAGAAGCGTGTCGGCATGGTCTACGTCGGCGACGGCGCGACGTCCACCGGCGCGTTCCACGAGGGGATCAACCTCGCCGCGGTGCAGCGCTGCCCGCTCGTCGTGATCATCGAGAACAACGGCTACGCGTACTCCACGCCCACGTCGAAGCAGACGCTGGCCCGCCAGCTGGTGGACAAGGCGCTCGGCTATGGCATTCCCGGTGAGCGCGCCGATGGCAACGACGTCATCGCGACCTACGAAGCGACCAAGCGCGCGGTGGATCGCGCACGGGGCGGCGGCGGGACGTCCATCGTGGAGCTGGTGACGTATCGCCGGAAGGGGCATGCCGAGCACGACAACCAGTCGTACGTGCCAGCCGGGGAGATCGAGCGCTGGGAGCGGGAGAACGATCCCATCACCCGATACCTCGCGCGCCTCGCGAGCGAGGGCGTGAGCGACGCCGAGATCGCCGCGATCGACGAGCGCGTGCAGCGCGAGATCGACGAGGCCACGGACATCGCGGATGCTTCCGGCGTTCCCGAACCGCTCGATGCGCTGGTCGGCGTCTACGCCGACCCGCCCGCCGCCGAACCGCTCTGGTTCCGCGAGGGCAGGCGGGCCGCGGTGGAGGTCAACGAGCGCGCTTCGGGCTGGGGCACGTTCGACGCGCCGTCGAAGGGAGGGGACTGATGGCCGAGATCACCTACCTCGAGGCGATCCGCGAGGCGCTGTTCGAGGAGATGGAACGCGACCAGGACGTCTTCATGATCGGTGAGGACATCGGTGCGTACGGCGGCGCGTTCAAGGTCACCGAGGGGCTGCTCGCGAAGTATGGCGAGTCACGCGTGATCGACTCGCCGATCTCGGAGATCGGGATCGTCGGCGCGGCCGCGGGCGCGGCGCACATGGGCATGCGTCCGGTGGTGGAGATGCAGTTCATCGACTTCATCGCCAACGCGTACGACATGCTCACCAATTACGTGGCCACGGCGCGGTATCGCGCCTTCCTGCCGACGCCGATGGTCGTGCGCGGGCCGAGTGGCGGCTACGTGCGTGGCGGCCCCTTCCACTCGCAGAATCCCGAGGCGGGCTTCATCCACACGCCGGGCCTCAAGGTGGTCTACCCGAGCACGGCCGAGGACGCGAAGGGACTGATGAAGTCCGCCATCCGCGATGACGACTGCGTGCTCTTCTTCGAGCACAAGTACCTCTATCGCCGCATCAAGGGCGAGATGCCATCGGGTGATCACACCGTGCCCATCGGGAAGGCGCGGGTGGCGCGCGAGGGACGGGATCTCTCCATCATCACCTACGCGGCGACGGTCTACAAGGCGCTGGAGGCAGCCGAGCAGCTCGAGCGCGAGGATGGGCTCTCGGTGGAAGTGATCGACCTGCGTTCGCTCGCCCCGCTGGACGACGACGCGATCATGGCGACGGTGAAGAAGACGAATCGGGTGCTCGTGCTGCACGAGGACACCCGCACCGGGGGCATTGCCGGCGAGATCGCGGCGCGCATCAACGAGTCGTGCTTCGCGTGGCTCGACGCCCCGGTCCTGCGCGTCACGGCGCACGACGTGCCATTGCCGTATGCACCGTCGCTCGAGGACTTCGTCCTGCCGCAGACAGCCGACGTCGTGCTCGCCGCGCGCCGGCTGGCGGCGTACTGACCGTGCGGGACACCGACAACCTCGGTCCCGCCGCGTCGGGGGAGACGTCGCAGGGGGTCTGGCCTTATCTTGGGGTCGGATGCATGACGGCGATCGCCGGTCTCGTGGCGGGGGGAATGATCGCGGTCCTGATCGCGAAGATCGTGGGGTCGCTGCAGGGCTGCAAGCCGGACGCCGAAACCGGCGCGCCGTGCGACTGGGCAACCTACTGGACGTGGGGGGCGCGGATCGGGTTGGTGCTGCTCCCCACGGTGGTCATCATGCGGATGCGGAAGGCACGCGCCGCCTCACGGAACTCCAAGTAAGAGGGCATCGCATTGGCTCGCGTTGACGTGGTCATGCCCCAGATGGGCGAGTCGATCGCCGAGGGGACGCTGTCGAAGTGGCTGAAGAAGGTCGGCGATCCGGTGAAGCGGGACGAGCCGATCTTCGAGATTTCCACCGACAAGGTGGACGCGGAGATTCCCGCGCCCACGGCTGGCGTGCTGGCCGAGATCCTGGTGACGGAAGGGCAGACGGTGCCCGTGCAGACGCTCGTCGCGCGGATCGAGACGGAGAAGGGGGCGGCGATCGCACCGGCCGCTGCGGGCACGCCGACGGGGACGGCGGCGGGTGCTTCGGCGGCGGCGAGTGCCGCGGCGGGGGCCCCCCCCGCTGCACAAGCTACCACCACCTCCGCGTCCACCGACCACCGATCCATTGCCGCCATGGCCGGTTCGTCGCCCGCGAGCGGCAACGGCCTCGAGGAGCGCCTGCGCACGAAGTCGTCCCCGCTCGTGCGCAAGATGGCCGCCGAGCACGGCGTCGAGCTGGCTGCCATGCAGGGCACCGGCGCGCACGGCCGCGTCACCCGACGCGACTTCGAGCAGTTCCTCGCCTCGGGCGCGCCGGCTCCCGCGGCGCAGCGCCCCTCCATGCACGCGCCCGCGGGCGCCGTGCAGCATGGTCCGCAGCCCGAGCCCTGGCCCGGCGACCGCGTGGAGGCGATGTCGAAGATCCGCGCGCTCACCAGCGAGCACATGGTGGCGTCGCGCCACACCAACGCGCACGTCACCTCCTTCTTCGAGATCGACCTCACCCGCATCGCGCGCATCCGCCACAAGCAGCGCGCGGCCTTCGAGGCGCAGACCGGCCAGAAGCTCACCTTCCTGCCGTTCATCATCAAGGCGGTGGTGGACACGCTGAAGCAGTATCCGGTGCTCAACGCCACGGTGTCCGGCAGCTCGATCATCTACCGCAAGCAGTACAACGTCGGCATCGCGGTCGCGCTCGACTGGGGACTGATCGTTCCCGTCATCAAGGGCGCCGACGACCTCTCGCTCTCCGGGCTCACGCGCTCCCTGAACGATCTCGCCGACCGCGCGCGGACCAAGCGCCTCAAGCCGGACGAGGTGCAGGGGGCGACCTTCACCATCACCAACCCCGGCGTCTTCGGCTCGCTCATGGGGACGCCGATCATTCCCCTCGGCACGTCGGCCATCCTCGGCCTCGGCGCGATCGAGAAGCGCCCGAAGGTGGTCGCCGGGCCGGATGGCGAAGACACGATCGCCATCCGCACCTGCGCCTACTTCTCCCTGTCGTTCGACCACCGCATCGTCGATGGCGCCGATGCCGACAAGTTCCTCGCCGCGCTGAAGAAGTCCCTCGAGTCGTTCCCCGATGCCGCGGTCTAGGAAGGCGCCGCGGGCCCTCACCGTCCAGCGCACGCTGGTGACGCCGCCCGAACGCGAGAAGTTCGCGCAGCGGCTGCAGCGCATGCACGCCTATTATGCGGCCGCGGGCTGCCGGTACACGGTGTACGAGGAGGCAGGGCTCCCCGGCGCATTCCTGGAGTTCTTCGAGGCACCGGACGCCGCGACGCTCGCCAGCGCGCACGCATCCGCCCCCGACCGCGTGCTCGATCCGGCGCGCGTCTACCACGAAGTGGAGTTGCCGTAGCATGCCGACACGTTCAATCACGCATGACGGGCGCACCTGGAAGGTGTATCCCTCGGGTCGCGTCACCCAGTTCGACCGCGACGAGTTCTCCCTGCTGTTCGTCGCCGGCAGCGGCGCGGACCGCGAGGTGCGCGTCACCCGCTACTCCCCGACGGGAGCGCGCACGCGCGAGCACGCGCTCTTCGAGATGAGCGATGCGGACCTCGCCCGGCTCCTCGTGCACTCCCAACCGGGCGAGATGTCGCCCGAGGCCGGCTACCAGTCGTGACCGCGCCGGGGGGCCCGGCGCCGTTCGTCGACCTGCACATGCACTCGACGGCCTCCGATGGCTCGCGCGCCCCGGCGGACGTCGTCCGCGCCGCCGCCAGGGCGAAGCTCGCGGCGATCGCGCTCACGGATCACGACACCGTCGCCGGCCTCGACGAGGCCCAGCGGGCCGGCGACGAGCTCGGCGTGCGCGTGGTGCCGGGGATCGAGCTGAGTGCCGTCGAGGGAGACACGGAGACCCACCTGCTGGGCCTCCACCTGCGCGATACCGGCGTGCTGGAGAGCACGCTCGCCGGTCTGCGCGGCATGCGCGAGCGTCGCGCGCGCCGGATCGTGGAACGGCTCGACGACATCGGCGTGCACATCTCGGTCGACGCGGTGCTCGCCCAGGCGGCCGACGGCGCCATCGGGCGTCCGCATGTCGCACGCGCCCTCATCGCCGAGGGGTGGGCGGTGGATTCGCGCGACGCCTTCGACCGGTACCTCGGCGCTGGCCGACCAGCCTACGTACCGAAGGAGCAGCTCGGCATGCGCGACGCCATCGCCATGATCCATGACGCGGGCGGGCTTGCCGTGCTCGCCCATCCCGCCGCCTCGGGCACGCGCGAGCGACTCGCCGCGCTGCGCGAGCAGGGGCTGGACGGCGTCGAGGTCCGGCATCCCAGCCATTCGCCCTCGGACACCACGCGGCTCGCGGCGCTCGCCCGTGAGCTCGAGCTCGTGCCGAGCGGCGGTTCCGACTGGCACGGCGCGGCCGACGGGCCGCGCACCATCGGCATGATGCAGGTGCCGTCGGAGTGGCTCGTCCAGCAGGAAGCGCGGCTGGCCGCCCGTGGCCGCGCCCCGGCGACATGACCACCGGCCGATGACGGAGCTCGCCGGCCGGGTCGCCCTCGTGACCGGTGCCGGGCGCCGCGTCGGGCGCGCGCTCGCGATCGCACTCGGGGCGCGTGGCATGCACGTCATCGTTCATTACCACGCCTCCTCTGCCGGCGCGGAGGAGACGGCGCAGCTGATCACCCGCGCGGGGGGCAGCGCCGAGACGCTGCGCGCCGACCTCGGCGACACGCGGGCGGTCGAGCGATTGGCCGACGAGGCGCTGGCCGCGCGCGGGTCGCTCGACGTGCTCGTGAACTCGGCGGCGATGATGCGCCGGACGCCGCTCGGGGAGACCTCGGCGTCGGACTGGGATGCGATGTTCGCGCTCAACGTGCGCGCACCCTACTTCCTCAGCCAGCGCGCCGCTCCAGCCTTGCGCGCGGCGCAGGGCAGCATCGTCAACATTGCCGACCTCGCGGCGTTCGAGACCTGGCCCGCCTACGTGCCGCACGGCATCACCAAGTCGGCGGTGGTCCAGATGACTCGTGCCCTGGCCCGCGTTCTCGCGCCCGAGGTGCGCGTCAATGCCATCGCGCCCGGCGTGGTCCTCCTACCGGACGGCTGGAGCGAGGAGGATGCGGAACGGCTCCGCGCCACCACGCCGCTCGGGCGGCTCGGCTCCCCTGAGGACGTCGCCGGCGCGATGCTGTACCTGCTGGATGCCGGCTACGTGACCGGCGAGGTGATCACGGTGGATGGCGGACGCCACGTCCGGCGCTGAGGGAGGCGGTCGGGTGGTGCGTCCCGTGCAGCAGTTCGGCACCGTGATCGTCGTGGGCGGCGGATGCTACGGCAGCTACTACCTGCGGCAGCTCGGACGCGCGCGAAGGGCGAACGCGCTCGAGTGGAAGGACCTCGTCGTCGTGGATCGGGACGAGCACTGCGCCGCGACTCGCGCCGCCGGCAGCGACGTGCCTCCCTTCCGCCTCCGGCAGGCGGAGTGGGAGGCGTACTTCGCGAACTTTCTCGGCGAGGCGGCGCAGAGCCCGGAGTCGCACGCGCTGGACGCGATCGTCCCGTCGCCGCTCATGCCGCACCTGATGGCGGCGTGGCTGCTCGCCCGCGCGCGCGAGCGCTGGCCGCAGCGCCACGTGGACGTCGCGCCGCTGGACGCCACGCCCGTGGTGCCGTGGCAACGCGCCGGTGCGGACGGCACCCACTACGTGAGCTTCGCGGACTGGATGTGCCCCATCAACTGCATCGAGCCGCCGCGCTGTCCGCATACGCGCGGTGAGCGGAGCTGGAGCCTGCCCTCGCACCTGGCGGCCTTCGTGCACGAGGAGCGTGCGGCCGGTCGTCCGCTCGATGGGCCGTACATCTTCCACTGTGCGCACCGGGCCTACGGCGTCGGAATGCTCGACGTGGCCGACGTGCTGGCGGCAGACCGTGCGATCGCGCGGCGAGGCGACGCGGGGGCAGCGGCGTTTCTCGTTGGCACGGCGTCGCACTGTCACGGCGCCCTGCAGCGCATCGTGGTCGGCGCGTAGCGCTGGAACCGAACGGTTCCCTCCCGGACTCATTCTGGCGAGATTTCGTGAGACGCGCGCTCGGACGCGCCTGACTGAACGAGGATCACCGTGAGTTCCACCAACACCTACGACGTCGTCATCGTCGGCGCCGGCCCGGCGGGGATGTGCGCGGCGCTGTACACGGGCCGCTCGATGCTGCGCACCGCCGTGCTCGAGCGGGGGATGCCCGGCGGCGAGCTGCTCAACACCGAAAAGCTGGACGACTGGATCGGCGAGAAGTCCATCCTCGGCTGGGAGCTGGCGCGCAAGTTCGAGGAGCACTCGCGTTCGTTCGGCGCCGAGTTCATCACCGCCAACGTGCACAAGGTGAAGCGGCTCGAGGATGGCACCTTCGAGACCGTCACCGACACGGGGGATGTCTACCAGTCGTCCGCCGTGATCGTCACCGCCGGCGGGACGCCGGTGAAGCTCGGCATTCCCGGCGAGCAGGAATACGCGGGCAAGGGCGTGTCCTACTGCGCGATCTGCGATGGCGCCTTCTTCAAGGAGCACGTCATCGCCGTCATCGGCGGCGGGGACGCGGCCGTGGAGGAAGCGGAGTTCCTCACGCGGTACGCCTCCAGGGTCTACGTCATCCATCGCCGCGACAGCTTCCGCGCCTCGAAGATCCTGCAGGAGCGGCTCTTCGCCAATCCGAAGATCGAGGTCATCTGGAATACGGTCGCCGAGGAAGTGCTCGGCGACGCCAACGGCCTCATGACCGGCCTGCGCATCCGCGATGTCGTGGCCGACACCACGCGCACCCTCGATGCCACGGGCTGCTTCGTGTTCATCGGCTTCCGCCCGAATACCGGCATCATCGATGGGCACTTCGACCACGACGAGATGGGCTACATCCGCACCGACGCGACGATGCAGACCTCCATCACCGGCCTGTTCGCGGCGGGGGACCTGCGCTCGCAACTCACGCGGCAGGTGACCACCGCCGTCGGCGACGCGACGACGGCCGCCATCGCCGTCGAGAAGTACCTGAAGGCGCGCAGCGAAGGAAGCGTCGAGATCGAGCCGGCGGGCAGCGGCGGATACACGGTGTGAAGATCCTCTCGCGCACGGTCGGCCCCTTCCAGGCGAACTGCCATCTCGTCATCGACGAGGCGACGGGGAGCGCCGTGCTCGTCGACCCGGGCGCCGACGGCGCCGAGCTGGCGGAGATGGTGCGCAGCGCGGGCGTGCGGCTCGAGGAGATCTGGCTCACGCATGGGCACATCGACCACATCGGTGGCGTGGCCGAAGTGCGTCGCCACTTCCCGGTGCCCGTCCGCCTGCATCCGCTCGATCGCCCGTTCTTCGATTCCCTCTCGGCGCGGATGGCCGAGATGTACGGATTGCCGTTCGAGCAGCCCGACGCGCCGGATCGGGAGCTGGCCGACGGCGACGAGCTGCGCTGCGGGACGCTGCGATTCACGGTGATGCACGTGCCCGGCCACTCGCCCGGCCTGGTCAGCATCAACGGGGAAGGGATCGCGCTCTGCGGCGACCTGCTGTTCGCCGGCTCCATCGGGCGCACCGACCTGCCGCTGAGCGATCCACGGGCGATGAACGAGTCGCTCGCCCGCATCTCGACGCTGCCGGAGGAGACCGTCATCTACCCGGGGCACGGGGGCACGACGACAATTGGTGAGGAGCTGAAGTCGAATCCGTTCCTGGGCGGACGCGCACGCGTCCTCGGCCGGCGATGACCCGCGCCATGTTTCCGGCCATCGGCAGCATCGTGCTGCTCGCCCTCTGGCTGGGTGCGGCGCTGATCGTGGCCGCCGTCGTCGCGCCGGCAGCGTTCGACGTGCTCCCCACGCGCACCCTCGCCGGCGCTCTGGTAGGCCGCGTCCTGCCGGTGCTCTTCTGGTCGGGAAGCGTGATCGGCCTCGTCGTGCTGTGGCTGGGATGGCGTGTGCCTTCAGCCGTGCCGCGGTCGGTGGCGGCGCTCGTGCTCGTCGCGTCCGCGCTGGTGGCGCAGCTCGTCATCGCGCCGCAGATCGAGCGCATCCGGGCCCGGATCGGCGGCCCGCTCGAGGCGCTCGATCCGTCGAACCCCCTGCGGCAGTCGTTCGGCCGCCTCCACGGCATGAGCGTGGCCTGCCTCGGCGTGGGTGGCGTCGCGGCGCTCGTCATTCTCGTGCTGCTCGTTCGCTTCAGTACCCGGAGCTCTCCATGAGCCATGAACCACGCCTCGCACGCGTTGCGCCGGACGAGGCGGCCGAGGAAGTGCGACCGACGTTCGACGCGTTCATGCGCG
This sequence comes from Gemmatimonadaceae bacterium, assembly GCA_036280075.1. GTDB lineage: Bacteria > Gemmatimonadota > Gemmatimonadetes > Gemmatimonadales > Gemmatimonadaceae > AG11. The sequence continues at coordinate 25,586 of DASURL010000081.1, forward strand.
AACGGGGCAAGGTACCCAACCTGTACCGCATCGCGGCGCATGCCCCGCGCATCGCGGCCCGGCTGGCGGCGCTGCAGTCCGCCGTGATGGGGCCGGGCGACGTGCCGATGCTGCTCAAGGAGCTGCTCAGCGTCCGTGTGTCGCACATCAACCTGTGCGATTATTGACTGGCCTCCCACACCGCCCTGGCAGGGCGGCTGGGCGCGACGACGGAGCAGCTGGATGCGCTCGCTCGTGCATCGTACGACGTGTTCGAGGACGCGTGGCGCAGCGCCTTCCGCTACGCGGACGCGATGACGCCCACGCCGGGGAAGGTGCCGCCGGAGACCTACGCTGCGCTGGAGCGGCACTGGTCGCCGGCACAGATCGTGGAGATCACCTCGGTGATCGCCATCTTCAGCTTCTTCAACCGGTTCGCGAACGCGCTGGACATTCCGCCAACGAAATGAGAAGGTGAGAGAGTCTGACCTTCGTCCGGCCTTCCGACCTTCCGACCTCCCGAACGTCTGCCTGCCATGTCTTCCAGAACCAGAACCGAAAAGGACCCCCTCGGCCCCCTCGAGGTCCCCGTCGACGCGCTCTACGGCGTCCAGACCGTGCGCGCGCAGCAGAACTTCCCGATCAGCGGATTGAAGCCGCTCTGGCCGTTCGTCATGGCCCAGGTCTGGATCAAGAAGGCCGCGGCGATGACGCACAAGGAGACGGGGCGCCTCGACGCGAAGCTCGCCGACGCGATCATCAGGGCGGCGGATGAGGTGCTCGCCCACCAGCATGATGATCAGTTCATCGTCGATCCGTATCAGGCGGGCGCGGGCACGTCGCACAACATGAACGTCAACGAGGTGCTCGCGAATCGCGCCAACGAGCTGCTCGGCGCCGAGCGCGGGAAATACGCGCCCGTGCATCCGAACGATCACGTCAACATGGCGCAGAGCACCAACGACACGATCCCCACCAACATCCGCCTCGCGGCGCTGTCGCAGCTCGACGGCCTCGTGAAGGCGTTCGAGGGGCTTCGCGACGCACTGGCGGCGAAGGGACGCGAGTTCGACGGCATCGTGAAGGCGGGGCGCACGCACCTGCAGGACGCCATGCCCATCCGGCTCGGACAGGAGTTCACCGCCTACGCCGGCTCCATGGACCGCGGCGTCCGTCGCGTGAAGGAGGCCGCCGACTACCTGCGCGACCTCGGCATCGGCGGCAGCGCGGTCGGCACGGGCGTGACCGTCGAGCCCGAGTATCCGAGGCTGATGAACAGGAACCTGAAGGCCATCACGGGCCTCGACCTGCGCATCGGCGAGGACCGCATCCAGCTGATGCAGAGCATGGGCGATCCCGCCGCCTTCAGCGCCGCGATGCGGGTGCTCGCGATCGACCTCAGCAAGATCGCCAGCGACCTCCGCCTGATGGTGATGGGACCACGCACCGGCATCGACGAGATCAAGCTGCCGGCGGTGCAGCCGGGTTCGTCGATCATGCCCGGGAAGATCAATCCGTCCATCCCCGAGATGGTGAACCAGGTCTGCTTCCAGGTCATGGGGCTCGACACCACCGTCGCCATCGCCGCCGAGCACGGCCAGCTCGAGCTCAACGTGATGATGCCGGTGATCGCGTTCAACATCCTGCTCACCATGCGCGTCCTCACCAACGCGGCGACGGTGCTCACGGAGAAGACGGTGAAGGGGATCGAAGCCAACCGGGAGATGTGCGAGTACTGGGTGGAGCGGAGCGCGGCCCTCGCCACGGCGCTGATGCCGCACATCGGCTACGCCAAGGCCGCCGAGATCAGCAAGCAGTCGGTCAAGGAGGGCGTGCTCGTTCGCGACCTCGTGAAGCGCGACCAGCTGCTGCCGGCCGACCAGATCGACGACGTGCTCGACCTCCGCAAGATGACGGAGATCGGGGTGCCGGGCGGAAAGCACGGCGTGTCCGCGGGGGGGTGACCGCTCATTCCGCCTCCCGCCCTCGGGGGTTAGATTTCGCTCGTGCGCATCACCACCCAGGCCGAATACGGACTCATCTGTGCCCTGCATCTGGCCCGTCGCGCTGACGAGGGGCCAGTGACCGGCCGCGACATCGCGGCGGCCGAGCGGCTGCCCGGTGATTATGTCGAGCAGATCATGCTCAAGCTGCGCCGCGCCGACATCGTGCGCAGCACGCGCGGCGCGCATGGCGGCTACCAGCTGGCGCGGGCGGCTGACCAGATCACGGTGCGCGACGTGATCACGGCCGCCGAGCACTCGACCTTCGAGGTGCATTGCACCTCGCACCCGGTGGAGGAGGAGCGGTGCTCCTCGTCGCACAACTGCAGCATCCGCCCCGTCTGGGTGCTGCTCCAGCGCCGCATCGACGACGTGCTGGAGAGCGTGCGGTTGAGCGACCTGCTGATGCAGGAGAGCGAGGTGCGCGAGCGGGTCGGCCTGGGCGCCGCCATCGCGAGGGGGCGCGCCGCGCTGCCGGTCCTCAGCGGCTGACGACGGCGCGCATGCGCCTGTTCGCCACCTTCCGCGACGACCGCGCCCTGCTGCGTCGCAGCGCGGCGTTCGCCGACTCGCTCATGGCCGAGCCTGCCGACGGCGACGTGGAGTGGCTCGCCGAGAAGGCGACCCGGGGCGACGTGGATCATGCCCGGTGGGAGCTGCGCTACCTGCGCCGCGCCCTCGGCATCCTCGTCGCGCAGCGCGACGCCCTCGACGACCGCACGCCCTCCGCGGTGCTGCGCGCACTGATGGACCGGATGGAGCGCGATCCCCAGGTGGATACCGAGCTGCGCGAGCTCGCCGAGCGCCAGTTCAACGCGCGACTGAGCGCATACCGCGACGCGTTCACCTCGCGTGGCCACGGCACGCCGGCCGTGCGCATCGCGCAGAACCTCCTCGCCTTCTCCGGTGGCCCCATCCGCACCGGCGACCCGGTGGTACAGCACGGCGCCGGCCTCGTGGAGGAGATCCTGACGAGCACGAATGCGCGGCTGCGCGCCACCTTCGGCGAGCCGGAGCTTCCGGAGGACGTGCGCCCGTCGGAGGCGGCCGTCGGCGGGGCACAAAAACGAAAGCCGTAAATGGTCAAGGGTACCCCGTACCAAGTACGGGATACCCTTGACCATTTATCGGTGGGCAGTGAGCCCTGCCAGGATCTGTCCGTGAGTGCTCGAGGGGGGACTTGAACCCCCACGCCGGTGAAGGCACAGGCTTCTGAGACCTGCGTGTCTACCAGTTCCACCACCCGAGCGCAGTCTCAAAAACTAATTGCCGCCGGGGGCGCAGTCAACGCGCCGCGTTGCTCCGCTCCGAGGGCGTGCCTATGTTGCACGGCTGGCGCGCGCCGCCGCCCGTCATTACCTACCGCCGATGTCCAAGCCAGAGGGAAAACCCGCCATCGAGCCGATCGCCAGGAACCGGCGAGCACGGCACGACTACATCATCCTCGACACGTATGAGGCCGGCATCGTCCTCACGGGAAGCGAGGTGAAGTCGCTGCGGGATGGCAAGGCGAACCTCTCCGATGCCTACGGCATCGTCCGCGACGGCGAGATCTACCTGATCAACCTGCACATCTCGCCCTACGAGCGGGCCAGCTACAACAACCACGAGCCGACGCGCACGCGGAAGCTGTTGTTGCACAAGCGGGAAATCACGCGTCTGATAGGAGCCATCGAGCGACAGGGGCTCACCCTCGTGCCGCTCGAACTCTATTTCAAGAACGGCGTCGCGAAGGTGGCGATGGCTCTCGGCAAGGGAAAGAAACTCCACGACAAGCGCGAATCGGCGAAGGCGCGGGACGCCGATCGCGAGATCGCGCGCGCCGTGCGCACCCGATGATCGCGCTGTTCCTCGCGGCGTTCCAGATCGCCGCCGCCCAGCCGACGCCGGCCGCGCGCCCGGACTCGCTCGTCGTGAAGGACGCCACGCGCACCGCTGCCGTGGCGCTCGTGCCCGGCCGCGGCGGGCCACTCCTTCGCGCCGACGCCCTGCGCCCCATCGTGCCCTTGACCGTGTCCCACCTCACGGGGGAGCGCTGGATGCTCATCGTGAACGGCACGGCGATCCAGGTGGAGCAGGGCAGCCGCTTCGTGAAGGTGGGCGACGAGAGCTACCAGCTCGCGGCGGACGCCGACGTACGCGGCGGCAAGCTCTACGTCCCGCTGCAGCTCCTGGCGGAAGTCGTGCCCCGGGTGGCGAGCAATCTCGTCTGGGATGCCCAGCGCTTCGAGCTCCGCGCCTTCTCCACGCCCACCCGCAACGCCGAGCGGCGCGACTCCGAGGTCGTGAAGCCCGCACCGCGCGTGGCTGCCACGCCGGCGAAGGCGTCGCGCGGCACCTCCACGACGACACCCAGGCGCGGTGACGTCACGCTCGCCGGGCAGCCGCGTCGCGCGCGCCAGCTCGTCGTGGTGGATGCCGGCCACGGCGGCGTGGACCCGGGCATGCGAGGGCCCATCTACGGCGGGCCGAAGATCGTCGAGAAGGACGTGACGCTCGACGTCGCCAGGCGCGTGGGCGCCGCGCTCAACCGGCGCGGCATCGACGTGAAGTACACGCGCACCACCGATACCCTCATCGCGCTGGACGACCGCGGCCGCATCGCCAACGAGGCGCACGCCGACCTGTTCGTCAGCATCCACGTGAACGCGGCGAACCCGAACTGGAAGGACCCGGGCGGGGCACGCGGCTTCGAGACGTACTTCCTGTCCGAGGCGAAGACGGAAGACGCCCGGCGCGTGGAGCAGATGGAAAACGAAGTGGTGAAGTTCGAGACGCGCACCTCGGGTCCGTCGAGTGACGCGCTGAGCTTCGTGATCAACGACATGGCGCAGAACGAGCACCTCCGCGAGGCGAACGAGCTGGCCGACCTCATCCAGACGCGCCTCGCGAAGATCCACCCTGGTCCCAGCCGCGGCGTCAAGCAGGCCGGGTTCCGCGTCCTCGTCACCGCCTTCATGCCTGCGGTCCTCGTGGAGATCGGATTCGGCAGCAATCCGGCCGACGCCGCATTCATGACCGACCGCAAGCACGTGGACGAGATGTCAGCCGCGATCGCCGACGCGGTGGTCGAGTACCTGAAGGGCTACGAGCGGCGCGTGTCGACCTCGCTCGTCGCGCCGCGCACCGACGTGCTCGCGCCCCGATGAGGGAAGGCCGCGGCGTGCTCGCGGTGGAGGCGGCCGGACTCGAGTTCCAGAACCCTGTCATCCTCGCGGCGGGCACGGCGGCGTATGGCGAAGAGCTCGCGCACGTCGTCACGCTCGACGCACTGGGCGGCCTGGTGACGAAGGCGGTCAGTCCGGAGCCACGGGCCGGTGCCCCGGCGCCCCGCGTGGCGGAGTTCACGGGCGGGATGATCAACGCCGTCGGGCTGGCCAACCCGGGCGTCGCCGCCGTGGTGCGCGATCACCTGCCGTGGCTCGCGCGCTCGCTGCCTCACGTGCGCAAGCTCGCCAACGTCGTCGGATTCGCGATCGAGGAGTTCGGCGAGGTCATTGCCGCGCTGGATGCCGCAGTGAATGACGTGCAGCAGGGGGCGCTGGACGGCTACGAGCTCAACGTGAGCTGCCCGAACGTGAAGAAGGGGGGGATGGAGTTCGGTGCCGATCCCGCCGCGCTCGCCGAGGTGGTTCGGCGTGCGCGGGGGACGACGAAGCGCCCGCTCTTCGTGAAGCTGTCGCCTACCCTGCCTGACATCGCGCGCAGCGCCGAGGTCGCGGTGGATGCCGGTGCCGACGCGATCACGCTCGTGAACACCATTCCGGGCATGGTGATCGACGTCGCGCATCGCCGCCCGGCCCTCGGCTTCGGGTCGGGGGGGGTGAGTGGCACGGCGCTCCTGCCGGTCGGCGTGCTGGCGACGTGGAAGGTCAGCCGTCGGGTCCGCGTCCCCCTGCTGGGCGTCGGGGGCGTGGCGACGGCGGACGATGCGCTGCAGTATCTGGTAGCCGGTGCGTCGCTCGTGGGGATCGGGACGGCGATGCTGCGCGACCCGCGCACGCCGGAGCGAGTGGTGCGCGATCTGGGGCGATGGTGCGCGGAGCAGGGCATCTCGAGCATCGGCGACGTGACCGGCTCGCTGGAGATGCCATCGTGAGCGCCGGCGAAGCGATGCGCGCCACTCCCATCGTCGCCCTGGACTTCGGCTCGGCCGAGGATGCGCTCGCGCTCGCTCGGCGACTCGGCGACGCCTGCCGATTCTACAAGGTGGGAAGCGAGCTGTTCACCGCGGCCGGCCCTTCCGTCGTGCAGGCATTGCTCGACGAGGGGGCCGAGGTGTTCCTCGACCTGAAGTTCCACGACATCCCGAACACGGTCGCGGGAGCCGTACGCAGCGCAGCGGCGCTCGGCGTGCGCCTCGTGACCGTGCACGCCTCGGGCGGGGCGGCGATGCTGCGGGCGGCCCAGGAGGCGGCGGACTCGGCGGCAGCGGCGGGGCGACGGTGCCAGTTGCTGGCGGTGACGGTCCTCACCTCCTTCGACGCCGACGCGCTCGCGGCGTCATGGGGGCGCGGGGCGGTAGAGGTGGAGGAGGAGGTCCTCCGCCTGGCGGGGGACGCTGCGACGGCGGGGCTGCACGGCGTGGTGTGCAGTGGCGCCGAGGCCGCCAGCATTCGGTCGGCGTATGGGGACCGGCTGGCGCTGCTGGTGCCCGGCATCCGGCTGGCGGGCGGGTCCTCCCACGACCAGCGGCGGGTGATGACGCCGGCGGCGGCGCAGGCGGCGGGGGCGCGCTACCTGATCCTCGGGCGGGCCGTGACGGCGGCGGCGGACCCTCGCCGCGCCATGGGGACGGTCCTGTCGGAGCTCGCGGGATCGGTCTGACTCGCCGTGCGGGACGCGAAGTCGGTGTATGTGCCGGGCTTGCGTCAACTTACCGTGCCGGTTATCCTACGAGTCTGAGCCGGAAAATCTCACGTTTTGCATACACGGTGGTCTCGTGAAAGTCCGCAGCAGCGTGAAGCCGATCTGTGAGCACTGCAAGGTTATCAAGCGTAACGGCGTGACTCGCATCATCTGCAAGCGCAATCCCAAGCACAAGCAGCGTCAGGGCTGATAATGGCTCGTATTGCTGGCATCGATCTCCCGCGCGACAAGAAGGTCGAGATCGGACTGACTTATATCTTCGGGATCGGGCGTGCGTCCGCCCTGGAGATCATGAACAAGGCGGGGATCGACCCCAATCAGCGGGTACGCGATCTCTCGGACGCCGACGTGAACAAGCTGCGTCAGGCGATCGAGAAGGAGTACCGGGTGGAGGGTGCGCTCCGGACTGAAGTCGCGATGAACATCAAGCGGCTCATGGACATCGGGTCGTACCGTGGCATCCGCCACCGTCGCGGGCTGCCGGTGCGCGGCCAGCGGACGCACACCAATGCGCGCACGAAGAAGGGACCGCGCCGCGCGATCGCCGGCAAGAAGAAGGTAACCAAGTAACGTATGGCCACTGGGAAGAAGACCAAGAAGGTTGTCGAGGCGGAGGGCGTGGCCCACGTGAACGCGACCTTCAACAATACGACGATCACGATCACCGATCCGCGCGGCAACGCCGTGGCGTGGGGATCGTCGGGCAAGGCAGGATTCAAGGGTTCCAAGAAGAGCACTCCGTTCGCAGCTACCGTGGCGGCCGAGCAGTGTGCGCGTGAAGCGCTCACGGCCGGCGTGAAGCGGGTGCATGTGCGTGTGCAGGGCCCGGGCAGTGGCCGCGAGTCGGCCATCCAGGCGCTCGCCGCGGCGGGTCTTCAGGTGAAGTCGATCAAGGACGTGACGCCGATCCCGCACAACGGCTGCCGTCCCCCGAAGCGTCGGAGAGTCTGAGATGGGTCGCTATACCGGACCGAGCTGCCGCCAGTGCCGCCGCGAGGGAACGAAGCTCTTCCTCAAGGGCACCAAGTGCTTCACGGAGAAGTGCCCCGTCGAGCGTCGCCCGTACGCGCCAGGCCAGCATGGCCAGGCCACGGCGCGGCGTCGCAAGGCGTCGGAGTACTCCAAGCAGCTGCGTGAGAAGCAGAAGATCAAGCGCATCTACGGCGTGAGCGAGAAGCAGTTCCGCAACACGTTCGAGCGGGTCGCGACGCAGCCGGGCATCGCCGGCCACAACCTCCTCGCCGCCCTCGAGACGCGCCTGGACAATGTGGTGTACCGCATGGGCTTCGCGTCCAGCCGCAAGGCGGCGCGCCAGCTCATCCGCCACCGGCACGTGGAAGTCAACCAGAAGTCGGTGGACATCCCCAGCTTCCAGGTGCAGCCGGGCCAGGAAGTGCGCATGCGGGTGAAGTCGCGCGAGCAGGCCTCCGTCATGACGGCGATGGATCAGGCGTCGCGTGGCGCGCCGCTGTCGTGGATCGCGGTGGACAAGGAGTCGTTCAGTGGCCGCGTGCTGGAGCGCCCGGCGCGGACGAGCATCCCGATCGCGGCGCAGGAGCAGCTGGTCGTCGAACTGTACTCGAAGTAAGGGTCTGACGGTCCGACCGTCCGACGCGCGCGCCGCTTCGCGGCTGCTCGTCCGACGGTCAGGCCGACGCTCAGGTCGGGGCCCCAACCCCTTTACGAGTCTGCCGCGCGTTGGGGGCGGGGCAGAGCGTTTCCAGGCACGCTGTCTGGAATGACCCAGTAACTGAAGGCACCGAATCCATGGCTTCCACGATTGATCTGCGCGGGCTCGTCCGTCCGCAGCTGGTCGAAGCGACCAAGCGCGAGGACAACCCGAATGTCGCCGAGTTCCGCCTCCAGCCGCTCGAGCGCGGCTTCGGCCACACGCTCGGCAATGCGATGCGTCGCATGCTGCTCTCGTCGCTCCGCGGCGCGGCGGTGTGGGGCGTGCGCATCGATGGCGTGGTGCACGAGCACCAGACCATCCCTGGCGTCGTGGAAGATGTCCACCAGATCATCGGCAATCTCAAGACGCTGACGCTGGTGCTCGCCGAGGACGTGGAGAGCGCGGTCCTCCACATCCAGAAGAGCGGTCCGGGCGCCGTCACGGCGGCGGACATCACACCTGTGTCGGGCGTGCGCGCGGTGGACGAGTCGCACCACATCCTCACCCTGCAGGATGATCGCGACCTGAACATCGAGCTGTACGTGAACAAGGGTCGCGGCTACGTGGAGTCCGACCAGCACCCGCTCGACCGCGGGCTGCCGGTGGACCTGGTGCGCATCGACTCGATCTACAACCCGGTGCGCCGCGCGAACTTCTCGGTGGCCGAGACCCGCGTCGGACAGCGCACCGACTACGATCGGCTCACGCTGACCGTGGAGACGAACGGCACGATCTCGCCGGAAGAGGCGGTGAGCTACGCGGCCGCGCTGGCGCAGACGCACTTCCAGTACTTCGTGGAGTTCGGTTCGCACTCGTCGGCGCCCGTGGGCAGCCCGGCCGGTGACGGCACCGCTCCCGATGGCGTGAAGCTGAAGCAGACGCTGAAGACCCCGATCGACGATCTGGAGCTCAGCGTGCGCTCGGTGAACTCGCTCAAGAACTCCAACATCCGGAGCCTGGGCGACCTCGTTCGTCAGACCGAGGGGCAGATCCTGCAGGTGAAGAATTTCGGCAAGAAGTCGCTGCAGGAGATCGCCGATCTCCTGGAGCGTGAGGGATTGAACTTCGGGATGCGGTTCGAGGAGAACGGCGACGGCGTCACGGTGACCGATTGGGGCACCCCGCCAAGCCAGGCCGCTGCCGCGGCACCCGACGACGAAGAGGAGTAAGACCCATGCGTCACCGGAAGGCTGGGCGGCAGCTGCGCCGCACGAGCGAGCAGAAGCTCGCGCTGCTGCGGAATCTGGCCACCTCGCTCATCGAGAGCGGATCCATCGAGACGACCGAAGCCAAGGCCAAGGAGCTGCGGCCGTTCGTCGAGAAGCTCGTCACGAAGGCTCGCACCGGCACGCTGCACGCGCGCCGGCTGGCCGGCCGCCACATCCAGAAGCGGGAAGCGGCGGACAAGCTGTTCCAGGAGATCGGGCCGAAGTTCGCGCAGCGGCCCGGCGGCTACACGCGCATTCTGAAGACCGGCCACCGCAAGGGTGACGGTGCGGACATGGCGCGCATCGAGTTTGTCCAGGACTGATATCATGGCTCCCATCCAGCGCAATCGCTGCTACCACTGCGGCAAGGGTGTCGCGTTCGGCAACAACGTCTCGCACGCGAACAACAAGACGCGGCGCACGTGGAAGCCGAACCTGCAGGTCGTGCGCACTCTCGCCGAGGGCAAGGTCATCAAGGTGAAGGTCTGCACGAGCTGCCTCAACGCCGGCAAGGTGCCGCGGGCGCCCCGCGGCGCGCAGGTGGCGTGACGGCAGCGTCATCGCCGTCGATCACCCGAAGGGGAGCTCAGTCGGGCTCCCCTTTTTCGTGCTCACTCCGCTCTGCGGGCGGTACGTGGTCAACCGTCGGGAGTGCGCACGGCGCAGCTCGAAGTGAAAGCCTTAAGCTGTCAGCTCGACTCGTCGCTCCTCACCGATTGACCGCTCCTCTCGTCAAGGCGGGAAAGGATCGACGGCGGCACCGGCAACGACGTCGGGGCGCGGCGCCGTCCGGCCGCCCGTAGCGGCGGCCCGAGGAACGCGACGCAGTTCGCACTTCCGCAGTTCCGTTCCATGGTGACCCCGGCGCACTGCACGCTCTCGGCGCCAGGAGCGACAAGTGAAACAGTCAGCTGACAGCTTTCACCGTGAGCTGCGCCGTGCGAACGCCCGACCCTTCACCTTCTACTCTCGACCTGCAAGGCGGTAGAACGACGATGCCCACCGCGCTCATCACCGGAATCACCGGCCAGGACGGCTCCTACCTCGCCGAGCTGCTGCTCGGGAAGGGTTATCGCGTCGTGGGAATCGTGCGGCGCAGCTCCACCACGCCCTACGAGCGCATCGGTCACCTGGTGGATCGGGTGGAAGTCTGCTCGGCCGACCTGCTCGACCAGACCTCGCTCACCGACGTGGTGCATGACACGCAGCCGGACGAGATCTACAACCTCGCCGCGCAGAGCTTCGTGCAGACGTCCTGGTCGCAGCCGGTGCTCACGGGCGAGTTCACGGCGCTGGGCGTCACGCGCATGCTGGAGGCGATGAAGAAGGCGGCGCCGAAGGCGCGCTTCTATCAGGCGAGCTCCAGCGAGATGTTCGGCAAGGTGGTCGAGGTGCCGCAGCGCGAATCCACCCCCTTCTATCCGCGCAGCCCGTACGGCGTGGCCAAGGTCTACGGGCACTGGATCACGCTCAACTACCGCGAGAGCTTCGGGCTGTACGCGGTGTCGGGAATCCTGTTCAATCACGAGAGCCCGCGACGCGGCCTCGAGTTCGTGACGCGCAAGGTCACGGACGGGGCGGCGCGCTGCAAGCTGGGCATCTCGAGCGAGCTGCGGCTGGGCAACATCGAGGCGCGTCGCGACTGGGGCTTCGCGGGCGACTACGTGGATGCCATGTGGCGGATGCTGCAGCAGGACGAGCCCGACGACTACGTCATCGCCACCGGTGAGACCTGGTCGGTACGCCAGCTCTGCCAGTTCGCCTTCGAGGCCGTCGGCCTCGACTATCGCGACTACGTGAAGCACGATGCGCGATTCGACCGGCCGGCGGAGGTGGACCTGCTCGTCGGTGATGCCTCGAAGGCGCGTGACGTGCTGAACTGGGAGCCGACGGTGCGCTTCCGGCAGCTCGTCGAGATGATGGTCGAGGCCGACCTCGCGCGGCACGCTGCGCGCACGTGACCACGCGCGCGCTCGTCACGGGGGGGAATGGGTTCGTGGCCCAATGGGCCATCCGGGCCATGCTGGAGCAGGGATGGTCCGTGACGGCGGCGGGCATCGGTCCCCATCCGGCGACTCCCGCGCTGACGGACGACGAGCGGTCGGCGGTGCAGTGGCGGACGATGGACGTGACGCAGCAGGCAGACGTCGCCGCCGCGATGGACGCCGCGTGCCCGGATGTGGTGCTCCACCTCGCCGCCGTCAGCCACGTTCCCGACGCCCTCCGGAACCCGGGGCGGGCGTACGAGGTGAATGCGGTCGGGACGGTGCGACTGCTGGCCGAAGTGCGCCGCCTCCGGCACGCCGGTGTCGCCGACCCGGCGGTGCTGGTGGTGGGGTCGGCGGAGCAGTATGGGCGGCACGAGCTGAATGAGATGCCGCTCCATGAGGACGCCGAGCAGCGCCCGCTCACGCTGTACGCGGCCTCGAAGGTGGCGCAGGAGGTCGCCGCGCTCCAGGCGTTCCGCAGCGAGGGGGTGCGCGTGATCTGCACCCGCAGCTTCAACCACTCCGGCGTCGGACACGACGCCCGGTTCCTCCTGCCGTCGCTGGTCGCGCGGGCGCTGAGGCTCGCCGCCGAGGGGGGGACGCTCGCCATCGGCAACGGGGACACCGTGCGGGACTTCCTGCACGTCCGGGACGTGGTGGCGGCCTATCTCGCGCTGCTCCAGCAGGGGGCGGCGGGGGAGGCCTACAACGTCAGCAGCGGCGAAGGGGTGAGCGTGCGCGCACTGGCGCAGGCCGTCTTGCGTCGCGTTGGCGCAACCGCCGAGGTTACTATGGATCCAGCGCTCGCTCGCCCCGTGGACGTCCCCGTCCTCGTCGGCGCGAACGCCAAGCTTCGCCGTGCGACGGGGTGGGTTCCCCGATACTCGCGCGACGACATCATCGATGACCTGATTCATGCCGCGACGCGCTGACCTTCACCGCATTCTCGTCATCGGCTCCGGGCCGATCGTCATCGGCCAGGCCGCCGAGTTCGATTATTCCGGCACGCAGGCCACCAAGGCGCTGCGCGAGGAAGGGTACGAGGTGATCCTGATCAACTCGAACCCGGCCACGATCATGACCGATCCGGAGGTGGCCGACCGGACGTACATCGAGCCGGTGACGCCGGCGTTCGTCGAGCTGATCATCGAGCGGGAGAAGCCGGATGCGCTGCTGCCGACGATGGGGGGCCAGACGGCGCTCAACGTGGCGATGGTGCTGGCGGGCAACGGCGTGCTGGAGAAGCACGGCGTGGAGCTGATCGGCGCGAACGCGCGCGCGATCGCGCTCGCCGAGGACCGGAAGCTTTTCGGCGAGGCGATGGAGCGCATCGGGCTCGGCGTGGCCAAGGGGGGCATCGCCAACACCCTCGACGAGGCGACGGCGCTGCTGGACCTGACCGGCTTCCCGGCCATCGTGCGTCCGTCGTTCACGCTCGGCGGCACCGGCGGCGGCATCGCGTACAACCGCGACGAGTTCGAGGAGATCGCGCGGCGCGGCCTCGCCGAGTCGCCGACGAGCCAGATCCTGGTCGAGCGGTCGCTCATCGGCTGGAAGGAGTTCGAGCTCGAGGTGATGCGCGACCCGTACGACAACGTGGTCATCGTGTGCTCGATCGAGAACCTGGACCCGATGGGGGTGCACACCGGCGACTCGATCACCGTCGCGCCGGCGATGACGCTCACCGACCGCGAGTACCAGACGATGCGCGACGCGGCGGTGGACATCATCCGCGAGGTGGGGGTCGACGCGGGCGGATGCAACATCCAGTTCGCGGTGAATCCTGCCGACGGCGAGATGATCGTGATCGAGATGAACCCGCGCGTGTCGCGCTCGTCGGCGCTGGCGAGCAAGGCGACGGGCTTCCCGATTGCGCGCATCGGCGCGAAGCTGGCCGTGGGCTACCGGCTGGACGAGATCCCGAACGACATCACGAAGACGACGCCGGCGTCGTTCGAGCCGGTGCTGGACTACGTGGTGGTGAAGGCGCCGCGCTTCGCCTTCGAGAAGTTCCCCACGGCGAGCCCGCAGCTCACCACGCAGATGAAGAGCGTGGGCGAGGCGATGTCCATCGGGCGCACGTTCAAGGAAGCGTTCCAGAAGGCGATGCGGGCGCTCGAGGTCGGCCGCCCGGGGTGGACCGTCGGGGCGCGCCCCCTGGATGACCGCCTGCGCGACGAGACGCTGGAGACACTGCGCGGCGCGCTCCGCCAGCCGACGCCGGAGCGGATCTTCCAGGTGAAGCGCGGCTTCCTGCTCGGCCTGGACGTGGCCGAGCTGCACGAGCTCACCGGGATCGATCCCTGGTTCCTGGCGCAGATGCAGGAGCTCGTGGAGGCCGAGCGCTCGTACGCGGCGCTCGACGAGGTGGACGCGTTCGCATTGCGGCGCATGAAGCAGCTGGGCTTCTCCGACCGGCAGCTGGGCGACCTCCGGGGCGAGCACGAAGCGCAGGTGCGCGAACGCCGCTGGGCGCGTGGCGTCCGCCCCGCCTACAAGATGGTGGACACCTGTGCCGGCGAGTTTCCCTCGGCCACGCCGTACCTGTACGGCAGCTACGACGAGGAGAGCGAGGCGCCGCCGAGCGGGCGGAAGTCGGTGGTGATCCTCGGCAGCGGCCCGAACCGGATCGGGCAGGGGGTGGAGTTCGACTACTGCTGCGTGCGCGCCGTGATGGCACTGCGCGACCAGGGGTACGAGACGATCATGATCAACTCGAATCCCGAGACGGTCTCCACCGATTTCGACACGTCGGACAAGCTGTATTTCGAGCCGCTGACGCTGGAGGACGTGCTGGAAGTCGTGCAGCGTGAGCAGCCGATCGGGGTGGTCGTGCAGCTGGGCGGCCAGACCCCGCTCAAGCTGGCGCGCGGCCTCGAGGCGGCGGGGGTGCCGATCCTCGGCACGTCGCCGAACGACATCGACGCGGCGGAGGATCGCCGGCGGTTCGAGGCGGTGGCGCGCGAGGTGGGGCTCACGCAGCCGCCCAACGGCACGGCGACGAGCGTGAACGAGGCGCTCGAGGCGGCGGAGCGCATCGGCTATCCGGTGCTCGTGCGCCCGAGCTACGTCCTCGGCGGCCGCGCGATGCAGATCGTGTACGATGCCCCGTCGCTCGAGGAGTACTTCGCCACGGCGGCGCGTGTGTCGGAGGAGCGGCCGGTGCTGATCGACCGCTTCCTCGAGGACGCGTTCGAGGTGGACGTGGACGCGATCTCCGACGGCTCGCGGGTGGTGATCGGCGGGATCATGCAGCACATCGAGGATGCGGGCATCCACTCCGGCGACTCGGCGTGCGTGCTGCCGCCGTATCTGATCGGCGAGCAGGACATGCAGACGATGCGTGAGCAGACGGCGGCGATGGCGCGCGCGTTCAACGTGGTCGGGCTGCTCAACGTGCAGTTCGCGATCAAGCACGGCGTCGTCTACGTGCTGGAGGTGAATCCGCGCGCGAGCCGGACGATTCCCTTCGTGTCGAAGGCGATCGGCGTGCCGCTGGCGTCGCATGCGGCGCGCGTGATGTGCGGCGAGACGCTGGACGGCATCGGCTTCACCGAGGAGGTCGTCCCGCCGTTCGTGTCGGTGAAGGAGGCGGTCTTCCCGTTCAACAAGTTCGCCGGCACCGATCCGGTGCTGGGGCCCGAGATGCGCTCGACGGGCGAGGTGATGGGGATCTCCGATTCCTTCGGCAGCGCGTTCGCCAAGGCCCAGCTGGCCGCGGGGAACGGCCTGCCGCTCGAGGGCGCCATCCTCGTCACGGTGAACGACTCGGACAAGCCGAACGTGACGCCGATCGCGCGACGGTTCCACGAGATGGGCTTCACCCTGCACGCCACGGCCGGCACGGCGAAGTACCTGCGGGCCCGGGGGATCCCGGTGAGCCGCGTGTTCAAGGTGCACGAGGGGCGGCCCAACTGCCTCGACATGATCGTGAACGGCGACGTGCAGCTGCTGGTGAACACGCCGCTCGGCAAGCACGCGCAGTGGGACGACTACACGCTCCGGCAGGCGGCCATCCGCAACCGCGTGGCGTACACCACGACGCTGTCGGCGGCAAGCGCCGCGTCGGACGCGATCCTGTCGCTGCGGTCGCGGCCCTCCACCGTGCGCTCGCTCCAGGAATGGCAGCAGGACATCTTCGCCGGTGCCGAGGTGGACTCGTGAGCATCGCGACGGATGCGTTCGTGCACGAGTCGGCGTACGTGGACGACGGTGCGACGATCGGGGCCGGGACGAAGGTCTGGCACTTCTGCCACGTCCTCGGCGGCGCCGTGATCGGCGCGCGCTGCTCGCTCGGCCAGAACGTGGTCGTGATGAACGGCACGCGCATCGGCGACAACGTGAAGATCCAGAACAACGTCTCCGTCTACGAGGGCGTCGAGCTCGAGGACGACGTGTTCTGCGGCCCGTCGATGGTGTTCACGAACGTGATCAACCCGCGGAGCCACGTGTCGCGCAAGAACGAGTACAGGCGGACGCTGGTGAAGCGCGGCGCGTCCATCGGCGCGAATGCCACCATCGTCTGCGGCTCCACGCTCGGCGAGTATGCCTTCGTCGGCGCCGGCGCGGTGGTGGCGAAGGACGTGCCGGCGTACGCGCTGATGGTGGGGGTGCCAGCGCGCCGCATCGGCTGGATGTGCCAGTGCGGCGAGCGGCTGCCGGACAGCGGCACCGGCCGGTGCAGCGCGTGCGGCGCCACCTATCGCACCAGCGGTTCCGGAGCGAGTGCGACGCTCGAGCAACTGACAGGACCCAATCTCTGAACTTCGGAGCGAACTCATGACGGCAGTCGCGACGCCGATCAGCGGCGACGTGCGGGTGGCGCTGGTGGGATGCGGGCGGATCAGCAGGAACCATCTCGACGCGATCGACAAGGTGGAGGGGATCCGGCTCGTCGCCGTGGCCGACGCCGACCTCGAGCGGGCGCGCGCCGTGGGGGCGGCGCGCAGTGTGCCCGCGTTCGGCTCGCTGGACGAGATGCTCGCGGCGGTCCCCTCCGACCTCGTGTCCATCTGCACGCCCTCGGGGCTGCACCCCCAGCACGGGATCGTGGCCGCACGAGCCGGGCGGCACGTGCTCACCGAGAAGCCGATGGCCATCTCGCTCGCCGCGGCGGACGAGCTGGTCCAGGGCTGCGACGCGGCGGGGGTGCAGCTGTTCGTCGTCAAGCAGAACCGGCTGAACCCGGCCATCCAGCTCCTGAAGCGGGCGGTGGACAAGGGACGCTTCGGCCGCCTCTACATGGCGAACGTCACCGTCCGCTGGACGAGGCCGCAGGCGTACTACGACGCGGAGCCCTGGCGGGGCACGTGGGAGTTCGACGGGGGGGCCTTCATGAACCAGGCGAGCCACTACGTGGACCTGATGCAGTGGCTCATGGGGCCCGCCGAGAGCGTGATGGCGAAGACGGCCACCCAGGCGCGGCGGATCGAGGCCGAGGACTCGGGGGTGGCGGTGGTCAAGTTCCGCTCCGGCGCGCTCGGCGTGATGGAGGTGAGCGTCCTGACCTTCCCCAAGAACCTCGAGGGCTCCATCACCATCCTCGGCGAGACCGGGTCGGTGAAGATCGGGGGCACGGCGGTCAACCGCGTGGAGCACTGGGAGTTCGCCGACTACGACGACGACGACAAGCTGGTGGATGCGGCGGCCACGGCGCCGCCGTCGGTCTACGGCTTCGGCCACGTGCCCTATTACGAGAACGTCGTGGCAGCGCTCACCGGGCAGGGGAAGGCCGACACCGACGGCCGGGCCGGCCGCAAGTCGCTCGAGCTGATCCTCGGCATCTACGAGTCGGCCAAGACGGGGCGTGAAGTGCCGATCCCGCTCCGGACGCGGTTATAATTCAGCGGTTCCCGTTCCCTCCTTTCGCGTTCCATTCCAATCCATGGCCGTTCCCCTTCTCGACCTTCGCGCCCAGCACGCGACGATCCGCGACGAGACCGTCGCCGCGATCATGCGCATCGTGGACGCCCAGACGTTCATCCTCGGCGACGCGGTGGCCGAGCTCGAGCGCGACGTCGCCGCGCTCTCGCACACGAAGCACGCCATCGGCTGCGCGAACGGCACCGACGCCATCCTGCTCGCGATGCGGGCGCTCGACATCGGACGGGGCGATGAGGTGATCACCACCCCGTTCACCTTCTTCGCCACGGCGGGGACGATCCACAACGTGGGCGCGACGCCGGTCTTCGTGGACATCGAGCCGAAGACCTTCAACGTCCGCCCCGACGCGGCGGGCGCGGCGCGCACCAGCCGCACGAAGGCGGTGATCCCGGTGGACCTCTTCGGGCAGATGGCGGAGATCGAGCACGTGGCCGCCGCGCTGCCGGGGCTGCCGGTGATCGAGGATGCCGCGCAGTCCATCGGCGCGAGGCGGAAGGTGCAGGGAACGTGGCGGATGGCGGGCGAGCTGCCGACGATCGGCACCTTCAGTTTCTTCCCATCCAAGAACCTCGGTGGTTTCGGGGATGGCGGCATGATCGTCACCCAGGATGACCGGATTGCCGACCGGCTGCGCCGGCTCAGGGTGCACGGGGGGGCCAAGCAGTACTTCCACGACGAAGTGGGCTACAACAGCCGGCTGGACGCCCTCCAGGCGGCGGTGCTGTCGGCCAAGCTGCCGCACCTGGCCGCCTGGAGCGCGAAGCGTCGCGAGAACGCGAAGTACTACGATGCGGCCTTCGCCGACCTGGCGAAGGAAGGAAGGCTCACCACGCCGTACGTGGCGCCGGAGAACGAATCGATCTTCAACCAGTACACGCTGCGCATTGCGGGTGGTCGTCGTGACGCGCTGCAGGCCTTCCTCAAGGAGCGCGGCGTCGGTTCCTCCATCTACTACCCACTGCCGCTCCACCTGCAGCCCTGCTTCGCGTACCTCGGCTACCGGGAAGGGCAGTGTCCCGAAAGCGAACGGGCGGCGAAGGAAGTGATCTCGCTGCCGATCTTCCCCGAACTGACACGCGCCCAGCTGGACGAAGTGGTCGAGGGCGTCCGAACCTTCTTCTCGAAGTGAACCGATGACGGCACACGATGCGTTGCTGCGCAAGATCAAGGACCGGAAGGCGACGGTCGCGGTGGTGGGGCTTGGGTACGTCGGGCTCCCCCTCGCGGTCGAGTTCGCCAAGGCCGGATTCACCGTCATCGGCTATGACGTGAGCCAGCGGGTGGTGGACCTGCTGAACGAGGGCAAGTCGCACATCCAGGACGTGCCGGCGAGCGACGTCGCGTCGCTCGTGAAGGCGAAGAAGTTCGTCGCCACCACCGACGAGGCACGGCTCGATGACGCCGATGCGATCTCGATCGCAGTGCCGACGCCGCTCGGGAAGACGCGCGACCCCGACATGAGCTACGTGCAGGCCGCGGCGAGCACGGTGGCGCGGCATTCCCACTCCGGCTTGCTCGTCGTGCTCGAGAGCACGACCTATCCGGGCACGACGCGCGAGGTGATCATGCCCGCGTTCACGGAGCAGGGCTGCGTCGTGGGGGAAGACGTGTTCCTCGCCTTCAGCCCGGAGCGCGTGGATCCCGGCAATCCGAAGTACCACACCAAGAACACGCCGAAGGTGGTGGGCGGCATCACGCCGGCGTGCACGGACGTGGCGGTCGCGCTCTACGAGAGCTGCATCGACACCGTCGTCCGGGTGGGATCCACGGAGACGGCGGAGCTGGTGAAGCTGCTCGAGAACACCTTCCGCTCGGTGAACATCGGCCTCGTGAACGAGATGGCCATCGTCTGCGACAAGCTGGGCGTGGACGTGTGGGAGGTGATCGACGCCGCGGCGACGAAGCCGTTCGGCTACATGAAGTTCACGCCGGGGCCCGGCATCGGCGGCCACTGCATCCCGCTCGATCCGCACTACCTCGCGTGGAAGATGCGGTCGCTGAACTACAAGACGCGCTTCATCGACCTCGCGGGCGAGGTGAACACCGCGATGCCGGCGTTCGTCGTCACGAAGGTCGCCCGCGCCCTCAACGAGGACCGCAAGGCGGTCAACGGGAGCCGGGCGCTCATCGTCGGCGTGGCGTACAAGAAGGACATCGATGACGTGCGCGAGAGCCCGGCGCTCGACGTGATGCGTCTCCTCGAGCAGGACGGCGCGGAGGTGGTCTTCCACGATCCGTTCGTGCCGACGATCCGCGAGGACGGGCACGTGATCCACGGCGTCGAGCTCACCGACGCCGAGATCGCGAAGGCCGACGTGGTCGTGATCGTGACCGACCATAAGGCGATCGACTATCAGCGGCTGGTGGACCAGGCGACGCTGATCGTCGACACGCGCAATGCGACCGCGAAGGCGACGCGCACGAAGGCGCGCATCGTCCCGCTCGCCTCCTCGGCGCCGGCCGAATCCGCGCTGGCGTCCTGACCCCGGGCCTGACCAGCGACGCATGAACATCACGGTCGTGGGCACCGGCTACGTCGGTCTCGTAGTCGGTGCCTGCCTCGCCGAGACGGGGAACACCGTCGTCGGCGCGGACGTGGACGCCGGGAAGATCGAGCGCCTGCGCGGGAACGTGCTGCCGATCTACGAGCCCGGCCTCGAGGGGTACGTCGAGCGGAACCAGAAGCAGGACCGCCTCTCGTTCACGACCGACATCGCCGGCGCCGTGGCCTCGGCCGACGTCGTGTTCATCGCCGTCGGCACGCCACCGGACGAGGACGGCTCCGCGGACCTGCGGCACGTGCTCGACGTGGCGCGCGTGATCGGCGAGCACATGTCGCGCGAGCTCGTCGTGGTCACGAAGTCCACCGTGCCGGTCGGCACGGCGAGCAAGGTCGCCGCCGTGATCGCGGAGGGGGCGAAGTTTCCCTTCCACATGTGCAGCAATCCCGAGTTCCTCAAGGAAGGGGCGGCGATCGAGGACTTCATGCGCCCTGACCGCGTGGTGATCGGGGTGGAGACGGATCACGCGCGGAGCGTGATGGCGGAGCTCTATGCGCCGTTCGTGCGCACGGGCAAGCCGATCATCTTCATGGACATCCCCTCCGCGGAGATGACCAAGTACGCGGCGAACGCCATGCTCGCCACGCGCATCTCGTTCATGAACGAGATCGCGAACCTGTGTGAAAAGGTCGGCGCGAACGTCGACCTCGTTCGAAAGGGAATCGGGAGCGACACGCGCATCGGGCCCTCGTTTCTGTTCCCCGGGC